>NZ_JAKIKS010000050.1 GCF_023284005.1 Shewanella surugensis | reverse complement strand
TTTGTTACATTGTCAGACTCGCTTCTTTATTCAGAGTCATAGGGTCATCTGGTGATACAGATGGTTCACTCATAAGCGGTGAACAGCGCTTCATACGACCTCACGTCGCACTACCATAATAATGATTGTATGCCACGCGGGTTTGGTGTTCGAGGAAAAAGGGCTGTGAACGCCTTGAAACGAAAAGTTATCTTAGCAAAATTAGTCCAAAAAGCACATGCTAAAAAGTGGTGAATGTCACCACTTTGCACTTTTTAAGACAAAAGGGGGTCAAGGTGCTAAAACAAACGATCTAATATAGTATTTAGCTAATATCTAATTTGTTCACTTTTAAAGTAGCTTGATACGTAGCATTAGGATATTACCGCGTTCCTGTAAAAATTGTGCCACTCAAACCGACTACTTAAGTTTTTAATTTTTCAGATCCACCATAGAAGCAGCTGAAATAATTCAATAAAGAATTGCGTGATTGAGACAGGCAGTGTCTTAACATCCATGTTATTACTGCATTTGTGAATCCATTCACATCAGAGTCGAAGATAGCCTTAGGTGAACCACGGACGGTGAATATGAGGCGATAGGTATTTTTGTATATCGAAAATTGAAGTGCATTGCTCCGTTGGGCGTCATGGTGGATGTTGGAGGGCGAAGGTAATAACAATGACCGCTTTGAGCGAGAGACATGGCCGTTCCTTCGCATCCATGCAATCACGGCATTCATAAGTCCCTTTATATCGCCGTTCCTTAGCATCCCTGTCACCACGGCATTCATAATCTGACCGATAAGGATATTGGAAATGCCTTATTGCTGTCTGGAACAACAAAGGCCCTATATTTCGATGTCGAACTGGCCTTTAGATAGGGATATCGTTAAGGACGAGCAGTCCTCCTTGCCCCACTCTTTATTACAAGAAGGAGTGGGAACTCACGATCTTTCTTTGGATAAATCCCATTACAAATCAATTGTTACTATTGCTAACCTCAATCGAAGCAACACACTGGCTTTTGCCTTTGCTTTTCTCTTGTTTTTAAAATCCCGTGTAGATGTAATAACGAACTTCTAAAACAAGGATGTTTTGGAGTCGCGGAGCTTACAGGGCCAATTATGTTCCCGACATAATTTGGCATTCCCTGCTATCCATGCAGATCAGATAGTTGCAGTGTGTCACTGGCAGATATAAACCCTCCCAAATCGAAGAGATCCACTCGCTTTTGTTGCTTTTTCTCTACCATCCAGTGCAAGTGAACTAGAGGGCTTCGATTTCAAGGATGAAATCGCAGAGCGCGCAAGGACGGGTCTACAGCGTCCCGATAGTGACTTGCACAAAACCCCGCTGGAGGCGTTAAGTATCTATGAAGCCAACTCCTCAAACACTCTGAACCAATAGCAGATAAATCCAAACAAAAATGTCATCAGCTTTCATTTGAAGGCGTACCGACTCTGGGGCGGCAAAGGCCTATTGATTTTAAAATAAGCAAGAGGGAATTGCTGTTGATCCCCTTTGGCCCATTCTTTATTACAAGAAGGAATGGGAATTCACTACCCATAATGAAGCGAAGCTTTATATTCAGGATCCAGTGTGAGTGGGAACTCACAACCTTTTTTTGCACAACCCCCACCACAAACCAACTACCAAACCAATAACCTAAAATCGAAGCAACAAACTGCTTTCAAACCCAGTGTGAATACAAAAATAACCATCGGAAACACGGATGTTTCCGTCTGAGCCTATAGAGCCAATTATGTTCCCGACATTTTAAGGCATTCCCTGCTGTCCATGCAGATTAGAAGTGCTTCACAACGATATCCCTATCTAAAAGCCAGCTTAGTATCCCTACCTCGCGCTCGTAAGCTTGAAATGATATTTCACTTACCGAGTTATTTTTGTATTCGCACAAAAGCCTGCCGCAGGCAATTGATATAATAAAATGACCCACTCAAAAAACACTAGCCAATACCGAAAGGGCTAAACGCTAGTTTATGATCCCCCGCGTGAATGGGAATTTACGATCCACCATTAAGCGAAGCTTAATTTCTGTTCCTCTATTATCAAAGGAGTCAGAATGAATATTCAGGATCCTTCACCCCCCTTGTGACTACCAAACACTTTGATTTCTTGTTAAAATCACCGCCTTTGATTTTGGCTATGGACTTTTGACTTGAATTCGCACTCTGATCCACATTCAGGCCCTTATACGGACACACACTCTGAATCGCATTCTGACACCGCTGCTGACATTTCCTCAAAGCAGGTTTTGGATAAGCCAGCAGACTCCGCTTCGGCTGCTCATTCTGATCGACAATCAGTGTCTGATCCTGTCGTTGGAGCCAGTGTGCAGACAAAAGAGCCGCATCCGTTGTCAGCGGCGTTTTTAAAGACGTGTTATCAAGCCGATGTGGCCCGTATCAAAAAGCGCTTGTTTCGGTTAAATAAACATTCAAACCCTAAGCACTCAAAGACTCAAAAAAGTCATGACCTTAAGCCTAATACTCAGCCTAAGTCAGCGAAAGAGCATGCCGAACATAATGCCGAGCTTGAAAAGCTCGCCGCCCAAGCCATCAAGGCCAGAGCCAAAGTCGAGCAACGGTTAGCCAATCGTCCCAAGATTGAGTACCCCGAAAATCTGCCGATTTCGCAAAAGCGCGCAGACATTGCCGCCGCGATTGCGGCCAATCAGGTGGTGATTATTGCGGGGGAGACGGGCTCGGGTAAAACCACTCAGTTACCCAAAATTTGCCTTGAGTTAGGCTTAGGCACGCGAGGGTTAATTGGTCATACGCAGCCAAGGCGTTTAGCGGCGCGCAGCGTGGCGTCTCGTATTGCCGATGAAATGAACACGCCTTTAGGTGACGCCGTGGGCTTTAAAGTCCGCTTTGCCGATGCCATTAAGCCAGAGTCGTATATCAAACTGATGACCGACGGTATTTTATTGGCGGAGCTGACGCACGATAAACTGCTGGATCAATACGATGCCATCATCATCGATGAGGCCCATGAACGTAGTTTAAACATTGATTTTATTTTAGGTTATTTAAAAAATGTGTTAAAAAAACGTCCCGATCTGAAAGTGATTGTCACCTCGGCCACCATTGATGTGGCGCGCTTCTCGGCTCACTTTAATGATGCGCCTGTGATTGAAGTCTCGGGGCGTACCTTTCCTGTGGAGACCCGTTATCGTCCTCTGTTGTCTGACAATGATACCGATGTCGATATGATGGACGGTATTTTTGCGGCCACCGATGAGCTGATCGATGAAGGTTTAGGCGATATTTTGATTTTCTTAAGCGGCGAGCGAGAAATTCGCGATGTGGCTGAGCAGCTCAATAAACGCCAATATCGTGATACCGAAGTCTTGCCCTTGTATGCCAGATTATCGTATGGCGAGCAGTCAAAAGTGTTTAATGCGCATGTGGGGCGGCGCATTGTGTTGGCGACCAACGTAGCCGAGACCTCGCTTACGGTCCCTGGGATCCGTTATGTGATTGATCCCGGTATGGCGCGTATTAGCCGCTATAGCTACCGCACTAAAGTGCAGCGTTTACCCATAGAGCCGATTTCACAGGCCAGTGCCAATCAAAGGCAAGGGCGCTGTGGCCGTGTGGCGGCGGGGATCTGTATTCGTTTGTACAGTGAGGATGACTTTACGGGTCGGCCTGAATTTACCGATCCTGAAATTTTGCGCACCAATTTAGCCTCGGTTATTTTAAAAATGTTGGCCATTGGTTTAGGCGATATCGAGCGTTTTCCGTTTATTCAAGCGCCGGATCCACGTTATATTCGCGATGGTTTTTTACTGCTGGAAGAACTTGAAGCAGTAGAGGAAAACAGAGAATCGCTGATGTTAAGCCCCTTGGGTAAACAGCTGGCGCATATTCCCGTGGATCCACGCTTGGCCCGTATGGTGATTGAGGCTAATAAAAATGGCTGCTTGCATGAAGTGCTGGTGATCGCCTCGGCCTTGTCTATTCAAGATCCCCGCGAGCGGCCTATCGATAAACAACAAGCCGCAGATCAAGCCCATCAACGATTTACCAATAGCGACTCGGACTTTATTTCTTGGCTCAATCTTTGGGATTTTGTGAAACAGAGTCAGCAGAGTTTCACGGCTAATCAGTTTAGAAAGCAGTGTAAAAAAGAGTTTCTGGCTTATATGCGCGTCAGAGAATGGCAAGATCTCTATGCCCAGCTGCGCCAAGCGACGCATGATCTGAAGTGGAAGCTGAATACCGCGAGTGAGGAGATTAATTACGAGCTATTACATCGCTCATTGCTGACTGGCTTACTCAGTCATATTGGCTTTAAAGACAAAGACAGAGAGTATTTAGGTGCCCGTAACCGTAAGTTTTTTGTCTTTCCGGGATCGCCACTGGCCAAAAAAGGCCCTAAATGGCTGATGGCGGCGGAGCTCACTGAAACATCGCGTTTATTTGCCCGCTGCTGCGCCAAAATTCAGCCAGAGTGGATTGAGCCATTAGCACAGCACTTGGTGAAGAAAAACTATCTCGAGCCGCATTTTGAAGCCAAGCAAGCCAGTGTGGTCGCGTTTGAGAATCAGGTGCTGTTTGGATTGATGATTGTTAACCGTCGTAAGACCCAATATGGACCGATCGATCCCGTTGAGGCGCGCGATATTTTCATTCGCAGTGCGTTGGCTGAAGGACAGCTAAAGACCAAAGAAGCCTTCTTTGTTAAAAACCAGCAACTGTTGAATGACATTGAGTCATTGGAGCATAAGTCGCGTCGACGCGATATTTTGGTGGATGAGCAAGTGCTGGTGGACTTTTATCAACAAAAAATCCCTGATGGTATTTATAACGGACCGTTGTTTTTACGCTGGTGGAAAAAACATCAGCAACAAGCGCCAGATTTTCTGAATTTTGAACGTGATAGCTTAATGCAGCGCGGCGACACTCATGTGTCGGCACTGGACTTTCCCGATCGTTGGCAAAAAGGCAATTTGGGTTTAATGGTCAGTTATCATTTTGAACCTTCGGCTATCGATGATGGCGTGTCGGTGCATATTCCTGTGGCGTTGATCAACCAAGTGGATGAAGCCGGTTTTGATTGGCTGGTGCCGGGACTGCGTGAAGAAAAAGTGGTGGCGCTCATTCGCGCTTTACCCAAACCCTTAAGGCGTAATTTTGTGCCTGCACCGGATTATGCCAGTGCGTGTGTACAAGCCATGATGCCTTTTGAGTTGCCGTTGATTGATGCCATGTGTAAGCAGCTACTGCGCATGAGTGGGGTGCGCATTGCCCCAATAGACTTTGATATTAGCCAATTAACGGCACATTTACAGGTCAACTTTAAAGTGGAGGGCAATAAAGGCCAGCTCTTGGCTCAAAGCCGGGATTTACTCAGCTTAAAAGACAGTATGCAAGGTCAAGTCTCTCAGGCCATTAGGCAAGTGGCGGATGCGGACATTGAGCAAGATTCGCTTACCACATGGTCTTTTGGTGATTTACCCAAGCAGTATCAGCAAAACAAAGGCAACTTTGAGGTCAAAGCCTTTCCGGCCTTAGTGGCGAAAGTGGCCAATAAAACCAGTGTTGCTATCAAATTATTTGATGATGAGCATGAAGCTGAGCGAGAGCATAGTCTTGGGCTGAAGACATTATTGCTGCTGAATATTCCTTCACCAGTGAAGTATTTACAAAAGAGTTTGCCGAATAAAGCCAAGCTGGCGATGTATTTTAATCCGTTTGGGCAAGTACAAGTCTTGATCGATGATATTTTATCGGCAGCGGTGCAGCGATTATTAGATGAGAAAAATCTGAGTGTGCGTGATGAAGCGAGCTTTGAGGCAGCGAAAGACTGGGTGCGACAAGAGCTTAATCCTACGACGGAGAAAATTGCTCTCGATGTCGAAGCCATTTTAACCTTGTACCAAAAGGTTAAAAAACGCCTTAAAGGCAAGATCAGTCTAGATATCGCTTTTGCGATGAGTGATATTCATGCCCAATTAGATAAGCTGGTCTTTAAAGGCTTTGTAGAAAGTAGCGGTTGGCAACGTCTAGCCGATATTTTGCGTTATCTGAAAGCCATTGATAACCGTTTGGATAAGTTACCTGTGGATCCCAACCGCGATCGGTTACACATGCACAGCATTAGCAAGGTGCAAGCGATCCTCGATGCTCAACTCGCTAAATTGCCCAAGAATATGCCTGTCCCTGAGGTGTTAGTCGAGGCGAGGTGGATGATAGAAGAATATCGTGTGTCTTGTTTTGCACAAGTGTTAGGCACGGCTTATCCGATTTCTGAAAAACGCATCTTAAATAAAATTGCTGAAAGCTGAGAAGGGTTCACTCAAGGCATATTCGCTTAAAGTGTGAGTCGTAGCCAAGGCTGTTATTCACGCTTACTTTTTTATCTTTATTTTTCGTCGTTATTGTCGATTTCGTGTGTACTTGTTCTATTCTTTAAAAGACATTTCCTTACTGTAAAACGCAATGATGCCTCAACAATTAACCGTGTTATCTCCTACCGCCATTTTAGGTTATGGCTTTCCTTTATCGTCGTTTAAGCGCGCGATGGCAATGAGCCCTGATGTGATTTCAGTAGATGCAGGCTCTGTTGACCCAGGTCCTTTTTATTTAGGCTCAGGTAAATCCTTTACCGATAGAGCGGCGGTGAAGCGTGATTTATGGCATATGCTGGACGCCGGAATAAAGGCCAGTATTCCAGTTATTGTTGGCTCAAGTGGCGGTTCTGGTGCTAAAGCGCACGTAGATTGGACACTTGATATCGTACAAGAATTGTTAGTTGAGCTTGATATATCGATTAAAATTGGCGTGATCAGTGCCGATATTGACAAATCGACCGTAATTAGTGCCATCAAGGGCAATAAGGTCACGCCGCTGGCAGGACTGGGGCCATTAACGGCGGCGGATGTAGAAGCATCGACTGCGATCGTGGCGCAAATGGGAGTGGAGCCTTTTATTGAGGCATTAGAGGCGGGTTGTCAGCTCATTCTGGCGGGACGGGCTTATGATCCTGCGGTGTTTGCCGCTTTGCCGATTAAACTTGGCTTTGATGCGGGACTCGCGATTCACATGGGAAAGATTTTGGAATGTGCCGCGATTGCTGCTGAGCCGGGATCGGGCGCCGATTGCGTCGTTGGGATCATTGATCAACAGGGTTTTACTTTAGTGCCTTGCAGTGATGACAGACTATTTACCGTTGACTCGGTAGCTGCCCACACCTTGTATGAGAAATCCAATCCTTATCTATTACCGGGTCCAGGAGGCTATTTGGATTTAACGGATGTGTGTTTTAGGCCGTTAGATAATGGGCGGGTGCGTGTGAGCGGGAGCCGTTTTGTCACAGATGATATTTATCGTGTCAAACTCGAAGGGGCCTATTTACAAGGTTATCGAACGGTGAGTATCGCGGGTATTCGCGATCCGATTATGATTAAGCAAATTGACAGTATCATTGAGACGATTAAAGACAAAATGTCTGTTCGAATGAAAGAAGATAATATTGATGGGTTTATTGAGTTTCATGTGTACGGTAACAATGGGGTCATGGGCAAGCAAGAACCTGTTACACAGAGTCAGGCTCATGAGTTAGGCATTGTTATCGAAGTGGTGGCGGATGAGCAATCAGTTGCTGACAGTATTTGCAGTTTAACCCGTTCGACTTTATTGCACTTTGGTTATCCCAATCGTATTGCGACTGCGGGTAACTTGGCTTTTCCATTCTCACCATCCGATTTCAGTGCCGGTGCTGTGTATGCCTTTTCAATGTATCATTTAATCGACATGGGTGATGAGCGTTTATTCAACATCGAGGTGATAGGCTAATGAAAAAGACATTAACGGAGTTAGCAAAGGTGATCCGCTCTAAAAATTGCAGTCCCTTTGAGTTAACTCTGGATATTATTTTTACAGACAGAAATGACTATGAAAAAGTAAAAGAAACCCAGCAGTTTAATAAAGAGGTTATTGCTAGATTATACAGTATTAAGGTTGATGAAGTTAAATCTATTATTTATTTTTCCCCCGCCAAAGCTATTAAGATTGTCCTTAACCGAACTCAACCTTCAGGCTGCAAAGGTGATAAAGATGTTTATGGCGCACAGCAGCACGCACCTTTATTAAATCTGTTTATCAACCTTTGAGTATTGCTAGTGTGTATTGAGGATTGTTTTATAAATTAACTTTAATGCTTGTATAGATTACTCTGTATTATATTGTTTAATGTTTATTTCAATGCCATTTTATATGTTCGACATTATTATATTAGCGTTGGGCTAACTATGATGAGTTTGTTTTTCTGTAAACTTTTAATTTTATGATGATAATGTCTGTTTTTATTATCGATTACTCAATGACTTGTAGTCATAAAGCATTAGCTCTTCATAATGAGTTATCCATGGTTAGGCTAATATTCCAACATCTTTATTTTTTAGCTTAATGGTTTTTTCTGGATTTTATTATTATATTTCAAACTATTATTGTTTTCCCTTATAGTTGCGGAATACTTTGTTTTTAACAAGTTACTAGTTTATATATGTTTATGCTTTATTAGTAAAAGTTAATGCTTTATGTTTGACAAGTCTTTTCTCTGTACTAGCCTTAGATCGCAATGTGAGAATAAATTATATTTCAATGAGTTTTATTGTGTTTTTTCTCACAAAATTAATGTGTTTTTTATGATAAAGGATTAACGGTTGAGCTAATAAAATTTATAGTACTCGATAATGTCATAGGTGTTTTAGTTTTGGTGTTTTTTATGATTGTAAATATAAAGCGAATAAACAGTTTTTATAAATATGGTTGTTGGGTCCAGTTTTAAACTGTGATTTTAAAATAGAAGTATTATAAGAGTAAAAGTGAAAGCATTATATTTCTCTTGTAAAAGTATCGAGCTGTTTTATGTGGCTTAATATTCATTTATGTATTGATATAGTCGTTAATCATTCACTTTTATAATATAATAAGGATATTTAAATGTTTAAAAAAAGTATTATATCTTGTGCCATATTAGGTCTCTTTTCGATATTACCTCAAAGTACGTTAGCAGCAGAGACCATTGACTTAAGAAATGCCCAAACGGCTTATTTACACCTTAACGCCAATAAGAGCGATTTGAGTAGTGTGCTAAATCTCACCAATAATGACAGCTTAGAACTCATTAAGCAGCATACGACCTCGGCAAACTTGACTCATAGTCGATATCGCCAACGGCATTTAGGATTACCGGTATGGGGTCATCATGTGCTTGTTACAACGGATGAAAGCCAGCAAGTGGTTGCATTGCATGGTACGTTGCTCACGGGAATAGAAAAAGAGCTGACGGCTCATCACGTGCAAACCAATAAAATGCATGCTAAACAAGCTTTAGTCACGCAGAAGCAAGCGCTAAAAGCCTCGAATCCAGACGTTAAAAGTTGGGTGTTCGAAAATGTCGTTAGTGAAAAAGTCATTTATTTAAATGAAAGAAATCAAGCTAAGCTGGCTATTTTTGTGTCATTTTTTGCCGATTCGGTCACTGGAGGACATCCCACTCGCCCGACTTACCTGATTGATGCGACCACAGGCGACATGATAGCAACCTATGATGGTTTAGCCTTTGCGGATGGCACTGGGCCTGGTGGTAATGCAAAAGTGGGTCAATATCATTATGGTACCGATTTTCCGACACTTGATATCATTGATGTGGATGGCACGACCTGCCAAATGGAAAATACCAATGTGAAAACCGTGGATTTAAATCATGGCACATCGGGAAGCAATGTGTTTGAGTTTGGTTGCTATGAAAATACCAAGAAAGAGATTAATGGCGCTTACTCTCCGCTGAATGATGCCCATTTCTTTGGCGGGGTAGTCTTTGACATGTTTGAAGATTGGTATCAAACGGCACCACTGACTTTTCAGCTCACCATGCGGGTGCATTATTCTAATAACTATGAAAATGCGTTTTGGAACGGCTCTTCGATGACCTTTGGTGATGGTCGAAATACCTTTTATCCATTAACGTCTCTGGATGTATCTGCTCATGAAGTGAGCCATGGGGTAACAGAGCAAAATTCTGATTTAGAATACGATAAGCAACCCGGCGGGATTAATGAATCATTTTCAGATATTTCAGGTGATGCCGCTGAGTTTTACATGAAAGGCAGCAATGACTTTATGGTGGGGGCGGATATTTTTAAAGCCGCGAGTGGCGCATTACGTTATTTTGCGGATCCTACATTAGATGGACGCTCGATTGGCCATGTTGATGATTATTATGATGGGCTAGATGTGCATTATTCTAGTGGGGTGTTTAATCGTGCTTTTTATAATCTAGCGACGACAGCGGGCTGGGATACACATACCGCCTTTGATATTTGGGTGAAAGCTAATTTAGATTATTGGGGACCGTTGACGAATTTCCAACAAGGCGCTGAAGGTATTTTAGATGCGGCGATGGAGCTGAAACAAACCAATCCTAATTTCGATTATCCTGCTGCAGATATTCGCGATGCCTTTGCCGTAGTGGGGATTGATTTGGTGATCCCTGATGAGCCAGTGGCTGATTTTTCATTTAGTAAACAGTTCTTAACAGTGAACTTTACTGATTTGAGTAGCAGTCCTAATGGTAGCATTAGTACTTGGGAATGGGATTTTGGTGAAGGAGGTCACTCTACTGCTCAAAATCCTGTGTATACCTATGCGGGTGCAGGCTCTTATCAAGTGAGCTTAATGGTTACTGATGTAGACGATCGTTCTCATTTGGTCACACAAACAGTGAATGTGGCTTCCACGCCTGAATATTGTGCAGCAGCAGGTGGCTCTAATAGTTATGAGTGGGTAAGTGGTGTGAGTGTGGGCAGCTTTAGTCATAGCTCTGGTGCCAGTGGTTACTCTGACCATACCGATCAAGTGATCGATATGGTCAAAGGCACTGGATACTCTATGGTGCTAACATCTGGATACTCAGGTGCATCATACACAGAAAGGTGGTTTGTTTGGGTTGATTTAAACCAAGATGGTGATTTTGATGATGCGGATGAGCAGCTCTTTACAGCAAGCGTATCGAATGCGGCATCGGGTACACTAACGCTACCTGCAACGGCCATGTCAGGTCAAACTGTGATGAGAGTGGCAATGCAATGGAATTCATCGGTATCAGCCTGTGAAAACTTTAGCTGGGGTGAAGTGGAAGATTATACTATTAATGTTCAATAAGTCATGTGCAGTAATGTATGGTCGAGAGTGGCTTGAGCCAAATACAAGTCACATAATAGGTTGATTTAAAGTATAACTAATCTGTTAGGCAATAAAAAAGGAGACTCGATTAGAGTCTCCTTTTTTGATATCGGCTAAAGACGGGTACGCGCTATAGTCGCTTTGTGTGCGCGTGTGCTTCTAAGCGGCTTGTTCGTGCTTTTTTTCTATAATGATTTGAGCTTGTAATTCTTCGGCTGAGAAATCATCGACATTGATAGACTTCATGCGGCCAATTTCCGCTCTTTCCAGTAAGCTTACTTCATCATCTGTTAAGACTCCAAGGGCTTTACCTTCGGCTGCGATTTTATCTAGCCACATGAAAGGTAAACGTTTGTTAGCGGCTTTACAGACTTTGTCAAAGACGGGCTCTGCAGCGAGTAAATCTTTAAAGGTGGCCTCTTGAATGCCGACCGGATTATTCTCGTGAGCTTCAAAATATTGGCCATCCCCTAAACGATCACGGCTAGCACAAGGTGTTTGCATAATGGCAGCGACTTTGTGGTCGAGTACATCACTTGGACGTGTTAGTGGACGACCAAATGGGAAAATCACCGGACGTAAGACTCGGCCTAATCCCATGGGGAAGTTATCTAATAACTCATCAAGTGAGGTTTGTAACTTATGCAATGAATCTTCTACCGCCCAGTGGACAAGCGGTAAATCTTCTGTTTGACGTCCATCATCTTCATAACGTTTCAGCGTTGCTGATGTTAAGTATAACTGACTCAGTAAATCACCTAAGCGTGCCGAAATACGTTCTTTACGCTTTAAGTCGCCGCCTAATGTGGCCATCGCCAAATCAGACAGTAAGGCTAAGTTTGCACTAAAACGGTTCATATGCTGATAGTAACGTTTTGTGTTATCAGAATAAGGAGAGTTAGAGAAGCGACTCGATGTTAAGCCTAACCAAACACTACGTACAAAGTTACTGGCGGCAAAGCCAATGTGACCAAAGATGGCAGCATCAAAGTCAGTTAAGCCTTTACTGGCATCGGGATCAAATGCTGATTCCATTTCGGTCAATACATAAGGGTGACAACGAATGGCACCTTGACCATAAATGATCATCGAACGGGTCAGGATATTGGCGCCTTCGACCGTAATCGCGATCGGTGCGGCTTGATAACCTCGGCCAAGATAGTTATTGGGGCCAAGACAAACCCCTTTACCACCATGAATATCCATTGCATCAATAACACTTTTTTGCATTCTATCGGTTAAATGACATTTAACGATAGCCGTTACCACGGAAGGCTTTTCACCTAAATCGATACCGGTAGTGGTCAATGATGCGACGGCATCCATTAGATAAGCATTACCGCCAATACGGGCCATTGGCTCTTCAATGCCTTCAAGCTTGCCGATTGGTAATTTAAATTGGCGGCGAATACGCGCATAAGCACCAGTTGCTAGCGCGACTGTTTTAACCCCACCTGCAGAGTTTGAAGGCAGCGTAATACCGCGGCCAACCGATAAACATTCAACCAGCATACGCCAGCCTTGACCAGCCATTTCAGGACCACCAATGATGAAGCTTAAAGGAACAAAAACGCCTTCGCCTTGCGTGGGACCATTTTGGAACATACAGTTCAGTGGGAAATGACGGCGGCCAGTAATGACGCCTTTTAGTGCGGTTGGGATTAAGGCACAAGTGATGCCTAATTCTGTTTTATCACCCAATAAACCATCAGGATCCTTAAGCTTAAAGGCTAAACCGAGTACGGTCGCAACGGGAGCCAAGGTAATGTAGCGCTTGTTCCAAGTCAGTTTCATACCTAAAATTTCTTCGCCTTCCCACTGACCTTTACAGACAATACCAAAATCGGGTATTGCGCCTGCATCGCTGCCGGCTTCTGGGCTAGTTAGGGCAAAACAAGGGACTTCGAGTCCTTTGGCAAGGCGAGGTAAATAATGATCTTGTTGGGCGGTGGTACCGTAATGCTGTAGTAATTCGCCAGGACCGAGTGAATTGGGCACGCCGACTGTGGAGGCGAGTTCGCTGCTCACGCCAGCCAGTTTTTGCAATACACGTGATTGTGCATAAGCAGAAAATTCTAACCCACCGTATTTCTTTTTAATGATCATGGCGAAAAAGCCATTATCTTTTAAAAACTGCCAAACATCTTGGGGTAAATCGGCAAGTTGATGAGAGACTTGATGTTGATTGACCATTGTACAAACTTCGACAACAGGTCCATCAATAAAAGCCTTCTCTTCAACGGATAAGGTGGGTTTAGGATAATTGTGAAGTTTCTTCCAACTGGGGTTACCTGCAAAAAGATCGGCTTCCCACCAAGTAGTTCCTGCTTCAATCGCTTCTTTTTCAGTCGACGACATCTCAGGCATGATCCCGCGATACACCTTTAACAATGGACGGGTAATAAAGTTTTTACGAAAAGAGGTGAGGTTAAGCGGTAAAGCCAACACTAAAAAAACAATCCAAGCAATGGGATTGATAATATCAAGTATTGATCCTGCCACCATAATAATGGCGGCACTAAGTGTAGCAGTAAGCAAAGATACTCTTAAGTAGGTTAATGTACCTAACACTAAGATCATCGCTATAATCCAAAGTAGCGTATTCACTGTCTTTCTCCTTCAAAGTGTGACCTTAAATCATCGAAAATGGTCACTAATATTTACGGGTATCTAGGCCTTAATCATTTCGTGGTCTGACCTGTGTATTATGAAATTTAAACCGAAGCGAAAAGTAATACAAGCTTTTTTAAACATTTGTTTGAATATTTATTGTTTTTTAATTATTTAATCTGGCTTCAGAACTGAGTAAAATAGCTTAGAATAGGGTTTATAGTGTCTAAAGTAGGTGAAATAAAATGTGTGAGCTGCTGGCCATGAGTGCGAATGTGCCGACTGATATCGTGTTTAGTTTTACAGGGTTGGCGGAAAGAGGGGGGGTGACAGGTCCCCATATCGATGGGTGGGGGATCACCTTTTATGAAGGCAAGGGGAGTCGTTCTTTTAAAGATGCCTGCCCAAGCAGTGAGTCCCATATTGCCACCATGATTAAATCGTTTCCAATTAAAAGTGAATTGGTGATCAGTCATATTAGGCAGGCTAATCGTGGCGGGGTGGCGCTAGAGAATACCCATCCTTTTATGCGGGAACTATGGGGGAAGTATTGGACTTATGCTCATAATGGGCAACTGAGTGGCTATGAGGATAAATTAACATCCTTATGTTTTTTACCGGTGGGAGATACTGACAGTGAGCAAGCTTTTTGCTGGATTTTAGATAAAGTGCTGGAAAAGTTTGGCTATAAAGCCCCCGAAGATCTGCAGTCAGTTTATCGCTATATTGCTCAACTTGCTGATCAAATTAGGCAGTTTGGGGTGTTTAATATGATTTTAAGTGATGGTGAGTTTTTAATGAACTATTGTTCCAATAACTTGTGTTATATCACGCGAAAAGCCCCTTTTGGTAAGGCTAAGCTTATCGATACCGATGTCGTCGTGGATTTTGATAAAGAAACCACCCCCAATGATATTGTGACCGTCATTGCAACGCGGCCGTTAACGCATAATGAGCAGTGGAATATTCTCAAACCGGGTCAATGGACACTCTTTAGAAAAGGTGAAGTGGTGATTAATCATTTAGAAAAGACTGATTAATCATGATCTTAAAGTCTTTTTTGTTGGGTTAGAAACGATGCGCATGACGAGTACGCCATGTGCATCGGAAAATCATTTTGTGACTCGCGCCAACGTTGAGACGACCTTTATTTCGGCTTTTGCGTCACCGGCGTGGGCTGTGAAGGGGCGGATTGTGTCTTCGTTTCCGTGGTTAACTCAGGACTAAACTTATACTTTAATAGTTGAATATCCAGTTGCTTGCTGCCTTTTTCAAAGTGAGTGAGTCTGATGGGTAAATAGGCTAATGAAGGGGCCATCCAGAAAAAGGTTTGTCTTTTTTTACTGTCTCTGACGACTTCGATTTTGATGGTATCGTATACGCCCCCGACGACTTTTATTTTCTCTCGACCGACCACTTTAAATTTATAGTCATCAATTTCACCTTCTTTGACCATGTTGTATTCGAGACTATTTTTGTTTTTCGATAGATCGAGGCGAATTTGCAATTGGGCCACTAAGGGATCGTAGATCCGCTCTTTATAAGGCAGTTTTATCTTTTTATCTTTATAGCGGCTAAAAATTTCTTGCTTATCTTTTAAAAAAACCGTTTGATCTTGATAGTCAGATCCAGTGCCTGTCCTATCGTGAGTATAACGAATAGGTGCTAAGTTACCGTCTTGTAAGGTAAATTCACTCACAATATGACGTTTATCCCAAAGGACTAATAAGCTGACATCACTATCAAAACGATATTGATAAATATCACCTTGTTTTGGCAGCAGTTGGTATCGGGCTTTGCCTAATTCTATACTGCCATAATTCACTTGGTATTCGGCTGTTTGAGGGGTGAGAGGGGTGAGAGGGGGGATTTCAGCCTGCGCAAGATGACTGATAAGAAACAAACTCAAAACGGGTAAAAAGTGTGTCATTTTTAGCAAAAGGAACTCCTTAAAACAATCTTTATATCAGTGCGTAAAGTATGAAATTGAGCCATTGCTCATTAAAAAGGAATGGATAGCACTAAGGTGGCCATATCGGGTCTCCATTCAAACTGGGTTAATTTTATTCTGCCTTTGGTGACGATAATGCCTTCCATTGTGAGCCATTGCATCTGCTCTCTGAAAGCGGGTGTATTGATTGGGAACGATATTTTACCTTGACTGTTAATGACTCTATGCCAAGGGAGTCTCAGGTTTTTTGGGGCTAATTTTAAGGCTTTAGACACATACCTTGCTCGGCCGGGGAGACCGGCATAATCGGCGACTTTACCATAACTACTGACGTTTCCTTCTGGGATCATTGCAACAATATGCCAAATTTTTTCCATGGCAGTTAGGGAGGGATCTATGGATTGGGGATCTGGTGGGATGGGTGATAATTGAGCATTAAGAACAGTGTTATCCATAAATAAACCTTGTACGTCAATGAGCATATTGGCAACGAAATCGCTTGCTTAAATATAGCGTATTTTGAACTTGATTATTGTCATTTCTTTTGTAAATCGTTTAATAAAAGATGAATAGTATAATTGTAAAATAAACAAAGTTAAATGAGTTAAATCTTATGTTTACAAAAGTTTCAGTGATATATCATATTGAAGAATATCAGGATGTTAATTTATAATCGATACTTTTAATTATTTGTAAGCTTAAGTTCAGAATAAGATATTATTATCAAGTAATGTATTGTTTTATTGTTCAATGTTAATACTCTATGTCCTAGCACTTCTTAAAGAAGTGCTATCTTATTATTTCATGACACTTCTCACTTCTCACTTCTTGGAGGGATGTTTTATGATCCCGATTAAGTTACTTGAATATCATAATGTTAATGTGGTGGAGCGATTTACTCAATATTACGCTATTTCCAAACCTGAAGCTGAAGTAATTTTTGGGCAGTTGAAGTTATTTTTGTATGCCAGTGTGGAGTATTCACATGATAGATCTAAGCGGCTTAATATTGTCGATGAAACATTCATTATTGATGAAATGTGGCATTTTTTCATTTTATTTACTCAAGATTATTATGTTTTTTGCATGAGCATATTTAATGAATTTTATCATCATGTGCCGTCTTCGACTCGGAATGAGTCTATTTCTGTTAATGAATTAAGGGAGCAGATGCAGTATATCGCTGATGTATGTGGAGAGGAAACAGTAACACTGTGGTATCAAGATTGGGCATTGAAATATAATGCGCGAAAAATGCATGCATTGAGCATATTACCAGAGCTTGATTTTGAATAATCAAGCGCAAAAAAATCGTTTCTTATTTTGGTGATTTGTCATTATTCCCTTTGTTTTTAGTGGGATCATCATGATGTTGATCATTCGCCGCCGGTTTTTTCTGGGTGCTTCTGGGCACTTTTTTGTTGTTTTTACCAAATTGAGGCAGCTTATATTTAGCGCTGTATTTGAGTACCACTAGGTTACTGGCGATCACCGCGATGATGAGGATAATGATTAACCATGTTTCCACATTCGACATGTTTGCCTCTTCGCTCTCTGTGATGCCTTAATGCTCAATATGACTCAGGTGTCAGTGAGTTGAGTCAACGACCTGAATCGCTATATCCAGGTCGTGTAAAGGCTGTTAATCAACGGCAAGTCGTGCTTCACAGATCCTGATATCTTCGGGTGTGTCCACCTCTGGAGAATCAAAAGCACTGATAGCCACTTTAATTTTATGACCGTATTCCAAAGCGCGTAGCTGTTCGAGCTTTTCGAGATCTTCTAAACGCCCTAAAGGCAGCTTAGCAAAGGTCGAGACGAATTGCCGAGTATACGCATAAATACCTAAATGTTTATAAACCGGATATTCATTGGTATCACGACCAAAAGGAATACGCGCACGGGAAAAGTATAAGGCGTGAAAGTCATTATCGAATACCATTTTGACATGCTTAGGATCATCGAGCTCATGCTTTTCGGTAATTTCAAATCCGAGTGTTGCCATTCCAAATTCACCTGGGTGACGCTCAAATAAACGAATGATCTGTTCGATAGAAATGGGATCGATTAAAGGCTGATCGCCTTGAAGATTGATGACTAAATCATCATCTTCTAATCCTAATTGTGTGATGGCGTCTTCAATACGATCGGTACCGGATGCCGCTTCAGGACTGGTCATTATGACCTGACCGCCAAAAGATTCGACTGCCGCTTTAATTCTATCATCGTCGGTGGCGACATAGATATGATTTAATCCTTTGGCTAAAGACGCTCGTTCATAGACATGTTGTATCATGGGTTTACCATTAATGGGAGCCAATGGTTTACCTGGAAAACGACTCGATCCATAGCGCGCAGGGATTAATAAAGTGACATTCATTGATTTACCTATTTTACAAAATATGAAGGGCCGCAAGCAGCCCATTTATGCTCAACGTCGTGCTAATGGCTTTGATGACGTTGATGTCCTTAAGACGAAAGGGGAACTAGATGCGACGATAAAGTTTGGTTAACATTTCATCAGTCACTTTTTCTGCCCAATTATCACCGTACACATTATGCCACAAAGGTCCCATACTTTTCGCCACTTTCACCATTTTTTCAATGGTTTCATCCGGTAAATCTTTACAGATATTTTTGGGTAAGGTGACATTGTGTTTTTTCAGCATTCGGCGGAATTCGGCAACACCCTCAGGGTAGAACTCTTCTAATACATCAAAGGCGATACAATTACCAATACCGTGATGGTAACCTAAGACATAGCCTAAGCCATAAGAGATTGCGTGGCAGGCGCCAACTTGGCTATAGGCAATGCTCATACCACCCATAAACGAAGCCATCATCAGTTTGTCATCTTTTTCAGGATGATCGTCTAAATAGACTTCGCGGCAAAGTGCCAAGGCCTTTTCACCGTAAGATTTAGAAAATTCATTTAAAAAGGTACCTTCTAATGATTCAATACAATGGATGTAACAATCCATTCCAGTATAAAACCATTGATCGGTAGGCACACCTTGGATCAGTTCAGGATCCATGATGATTTGATCAAAAACGGTATAATCAGAGTTTAAGCCCAGTTTACGTTCCGGTCCACACAGTACGGCTGTGCGTGAAGCTTCAGCGCCGGTGCCCGAAATGGTTGGAATGCCGACATGATGAACCGCTGGGTTTTCAATTAAATCCCAACCTTGGTATTTGGCTGAGCCACCCGGATTGGTTAGCATGAGAGAGACGGCTTTGGCCACATCAATCGTTGAACCGCCACCGAGGCCAATGACGCTGACCGCTTGCTTGTCACTAAAGGCTTGGACTTGTTCAGTCAGACTATCGATTTGTTCGGTTGAGGGTTCATCATCAACATTAACCCAAACTAGTAAGTCTTGTGCTTTTAAGGGAATACGTGATTCTAACGGTTTACCTTTATGGACATCATCGACTAAAAACACAACGTAATCGCTATCTTGTTTGCGTTGTGCTGCAAGTACATTTTCAAGCTCTGCAAATGAACCGCGACCATAGATCATTTTGGGCACGACTTTGAAATTCTTAAAACTCATATCATAGGCTCCATTACATGTTTGACGAGTCGAGGCTAGTGATAATGAGATGCCCAGCATCTCATTATATTGTTGCGTGTTAACCTTTAAGCAAAGGCTTTTTTGATATTGTTAATGCGCTCTTGGATTTGTTCTTCAGTCCAAGATAATTTAATTAACATTGAAATAGTACGACTCATTATGGCATCAGACTTAGGCACTGATACCTGAGTATAGTCAGGTCTGTCAGCAATTAAGGTGATGGGCAGTGCAGCAGATGAGCGCAACTCTTGGATATGTTTCCAGTTGCTTAGATAATGCCAGTTATTGACATACCAATAGAAACAACCATCAACGCCATTCTCAGCGAGTTTTTGATTAATTTCGATAGTGCGCGCTTCTGTTGGCAACATGAAGGTTAAGAAGCCTGCTGAATCGCCTTCTGGATCGGGGATTTCACGAAAGCTAATCTCGCTAATATCCGCGATGGCCTCTTTAATGAGCTTTTTATTGGTACGCTGAATATCGATAATTTTATCCAGTTTACGCAGTTGAGCTAAGCCCATAGCAGAATTCATTTCTGAAATTCTAAAGTTCAGTCCCATGATCGGGTGAGACTCTGCACCACGATCATTGCCCACATGATCATGACCATGATCAGAGAACATATGTGCATGGTTATAGATGGTTTCATTATTGGTGATCACCGCGCCGCCTTCACCACAAGTGATGGTTTTAACCGAGTCAAAGGAATAACAACCCACATCCCCTATAGTGCCTAATGCTTGGCCTTTATAACTGCCGCCAATGGCTTGGCAGGCATCTTCGAGGATAATCAAGTTATGCTTTTTACACACCGCTTTGATTTCATCCATTTTTGCCATAGAACCGCACATATGAACCAGGTTAATGGCTTTGGTCTTTGGGGTGACAACCGCTTCAATGCCTTCAGGAGACAAGCACAGGGTTTCATCAATTTCCGCAAAAATCGGCACAGCGCCTGCCATAAAAACGGCTTCAACTGAGGCAACAAAGGTAAAAGGCGGAACAATGACCTCATCACCTGCACCAATGCCAGCGGCAGCCAAGGCCGTTTGCAATGCGGCTGTACCACTCGAAACAAGATGGGCATGCTTAACATTCATCTTTTCGCATAAAAGCTGTTCCATTTCTCTGGTTTTCCAGCGATCGTTGCGCATATGATCGAAGTTATAACGGAAGGTAAAACCGTTTTCCATGACATCTGCGACTTCCTGTTTTTCTTCAGGACCAAATAATTCAAAACCAGGCATGAGGATTTCCTTAGAATGCGTTGTGCTGAGTTAACATTTCAAATAATGGTTGGGATTATAACTGTGATAGAGGAAAAAGCGCGAGTATTCTTCGCGAATATTGGACGAATAGTGATATTTTGAGCGCTAAGCGGGTAAAAACAGGCCGCATGTCGACAATAATGACATTCTTGTTTCATTGGACCTCAGATTTACTTGATGAAGGGCTAATCATTTTTCATCCGTTAGGCTGTCTTTATTGACTGTCACGTCTAAGTCGGATAATAATCCATTTTCGATACTGTAAATCCAACCATGTACCGCCAGGCTTTGTCCTCGGTGCCATGCATCTTGAACGATGGTGGTGGCGGTGACATTGCCAACTTGCTCAATCACATTGAGTTCACATAGGCGGTCAAAACGCGCTTTTTCATTCATTTTTGACAGACTATGTTGATGTGAACGGTGAATATTTCGGATAGGGTGAAGCCAGTTATCAATCAGACCTAAGCGTTCAGTTCCCATTGCGGCTTTAACGCCCCCACAACCGTAGTGACCAACGACCATGATGTGTTTGACTTTTAATACCTCTACGGCATATTGAAGCACTGACAAACAATTGAGATCGGTGTGCATTACCATATTGGCTATGTTGCGATGTACAAAGACTTCACCCGGCATGAGATCAATAATTTGATTAGAAGGCACACGGCTATCAGAGCAGCCTATCCAGAGGTATTCAGGATGTTGCTGGGTGGCCAGTTGTTCAAAAAATTGTGGGTCTTCTTTAACAATACGCTCAGCCCAGCGGCGATTATTATCAAATAAAGGCTTTAGTAGCTTCATTTTACTTCACTCTGATGATTATTCTGTCATTATCTTAGCACTCTTTACGCTAGAGCTGGTCTATTCAGTGAGATAGAAAGAGTGTCTTATCAATCTATTGCTTTATTGTGATTGTCTTTAACGACCTGTTTACGTTATCAATGCTAAGGACAGGGTGCGACACGTAAAACATATTCGTTAACTAAGGGCCCCAGCCGAGGCAATAAGGCGTGCTTTAATTGTATATGGCTCTGCGCTAATAAATGGGCTAATTGGTCGGGATCAAACTGTTTAAGGAGTTTTGCTGAAAGCGGATAATAACTTAAATGCCAAGGCTCTGGACTGACGCCGCTTAATCCGATTTGATAGGGAAAATAAAAGCCATAGTGTGAAGCGTATTTTTGCAGCCATTGATATAGTGCATAGCAAGGGCCATGTTCATGGTATTCGCTGTCAATAAGCTGTAATTGGCATTGTTTGATAGCACGACTATCAAACACATCTAAGTCCGTGCCCCAATGATGACGTGAGGTACCAGGAAGGGCTGACCAGCGTAAAATTAAATCGATGATCTCATTGTCAGACTTATCGTTAATCTCTACAGTTTGATTATTGCTATCCAGAATAGGCCGTAGTCCTTGCGCTTTGTTATCCCAAATGGCCTGCTGGGCGTTAAAATCGCGAAATGTTGAGCAGGTGTCGAGATGAATGCCCTCTTTTTTAGCCGCTTTTTGCATGAGGTTAAAAGCGGCTAAGGTGTCCGTTTCCAAGCGCCCGCCACTAAAGGTTTTGAGGTGATCTTGTGCGAAACCATAAAGGGCGAGAGGAGAGATTAGCACAAGAGATTTTCCAAAATCTGCTCATAACATAAGGCTAACTGCTCGAGATCATCAATATTCACACACTCATTGACTTTATGTATGGTGGCATTAACGGGACCCAGTTCGATGACTTGTGCGCCTGTTGGCGCAATAAAGCGACCATCTGAGGTGCCGCCGCTGGTTTGAGGATCGGTGTCTAAGCCGGTGATTGTTTTAATGGCATCACGGGTGGCGTCGAGCAAAGGGCCATTATCGGTTAAAAATGGTAAGCCATTAAAAATCCAGTCAATATCATACTTCAGTTCATGTTTATCGAATAATGTAATGACGCGTTCTATGAGTATTTCTGCTGTGACTTCGGTCGAGTAGCGAAAATTAAACATGATCGTTAAATCGCCAGGGATCACATTTGAGGCGCCGGTTCCGCCATTGATATTGGCAATTTGAAAACTGGTAGGAGGAAAAAAATCATTACCCTTATCCCAAACCGTATTCGCCAGTTCCGTTAATACGGGGGCGGCATTGTGGATCGGGTTATCAGCGAGGTGAGGGTAGGCAACATGGCCTTGAATACCCTTGACGGTCAGGTTGCCCGTTAAACTGCCTCGGCGACCGTTTTTGACAATATCGCCCAATTTATGTGTGGAAGAAGGCTCACCCACTAATGACCAAGTGATTTTCTCATTTCGTGCTTCGAGGGTATCAATGACTCGAGTGGTTCCATTGATGAAGGGACCTTCCTCATCGCTGGTAATTAAAAAAGCAATAGAGCCTTTATGATCAGGATGCTTAGCGACAAACCGTTCTGTGGCCACAATCATCGCGGCTAAGGAGCCCTTCATATCGGCAGCGCCTCGGCCATAAAGATAATCATCAATGACAACGGGCTCAAAAGGAGGTGTATGCCAGCGATTTAAATCGCCTGTAGGTACCACGTCAGTATGACCAGCAAAACAAAAAACGGGATGGGAATGTCCTCGTCGGGCCCACATATTGGTGGTGTCTTCAAAGACCATAGACTCAATGTTAAAGCCACAGGCGTTGAGTCTATCGCTCATAAGCTGTTGACAGCCTTCGTCTAAAGGCGTAACCGATGGCCGGGAAATAAGATCCTTGGTTAGTGCCAACACGTCACGTTGCGGGGTTATATCGTTTGATTGACTCATAAATTAAACCACGCCTTATAATCTGCTTCTTTAAACCCTAGCATGAGTTTATCTTGTTCTACCAGTACGGGGCGCTTAATGAGGGTTGGATTTGCTAGCATTAAGTCGATGGCTTTTTCTTGATTAATATCGTTTTTATCGTCTTCGGATAAAGCGCGGAAACTGGTACTACGCTTATTGAATAATAGTGTCCAGTCGGTGAGACTCGCCCAATGCTCAAGCTGTTCTCGAGTCAATCCATCTTGTCTAAAATCATGAAAATCAACCGCTAGTTTGTTTGCCTCAATAAATTTTTGTGCTTTACGAACGGTATCACAGTTTTTAATGCCAAATAATGTCAAGTGGATTACTCCGTATTAAGGGTGATGCATCGCTTTTTTAACATAATGTGCGGGTGTCTCTCACATTACTGTTCACTGATCAAAGTGCCATGAGTAACGTCCCATGGACTAAAGATGCCTATTGTGGCATCCTCATATTAACGACTCAATAGGGAAACCGGTTTATTCCACGGCAAAGTGAAGGAAATATCTTGGATGTTGTTTTTTTATACGGTTAAACCCGAATGAGTTGAAATATGTCTTTATACGCCGTCGGTGGATCATTTGCGGCTGCCTATTTCTTTTTTCAATGTTCTGTCGGATTAGGCTCTAAAGTATGGCTGAAAAAATCACATCTTTACCGGCTTCAACATAACCATGGCGTTTTTCTAATCCTTGTATATCTTCCATGTTAGCTAATAAAACGGGGGTGAGTATACTGTCAACATGTTGTTTTAGATACGCTAAATCAAAAGAGAGAATGGGATCACCGCTTTTGACTTCTTGTCCTTCTTCAGCCAAACGGGTAAAGCCTACGCCTCGTAGCTCAACAGTACCAATACCAAAGTGAACAAAAATTTCTAATCCTTGTGGCGATTCAATACTAAAGGCATGATTTGTTTCAAAAATCTTTCCTATTCTTCCATCGATTGGGGCGAGAATTTTATCGCCTCTAGGTTCAATCGCTAAACCATCCCCCACAATTTTTTCAGAAAAAACAGGATCGGGAACGGCTTCTATTGCAACGATCTTGCCTGATAACGGTGCATAAATATCAACGTTGCCTATACGTGTGGTTTGCCCTGAAACTAATCGTTTAATTCGGCTTAAAAATCCCATACTTTACCCTCTTAGCCTCTAGGTATATTAGCTCTGTCCAAGTGACACTGAAATGGCTATTTTCAGGTCGACTGGGGCTGATTATTTTTCTTGTGCCCCCACTTGTTGAGCATCTTTTCTATCATTGTATTCTTTTCATTGTATAGGTTGAGACTATCACTATCTATTTTTATGTGCCATGACAAAACGAGTGTGGCGCAGAGATCACCTTCACGGTGTCATTATTGTATCGACAGTGTTTTATATTGGTAATGAAAAGAGGCTTATTTTAACATTTTCTCGTGCACTTTGAGGGGTACCTTAAGATAGTTTAATCTTAAGAGGCATTTTGCTTATGAATGGACTATTGAGCCATGCAGGCATTAGCTGAACTTTATATCTTCAAGTAGCTTGGGTATAAACACACGCATGCAATGCTTTTATGGTGACCAAGCTGAGTGCTTTTTGTGCTAATAAATGACATTGAGCATAACTGATGTTACTCAGGGCTGATTTGATTTCGAGAATGGCGGGTAAATTAACACTGAGTTCATTGACTCCCATGCCAATGAGTAAAGGGGCGACATGAGGATCGCTTGCGAGCTCACCACAAAGGCTCACTTGGGTATTATGAGCTTGCGCCGTTGAGATGATCAGGTGGATAAAGCTTAATATTGCTGGCGATAATGAAGGGTAATCTCTGGTAAAGAGTGGGTTGCCCCTATCCGCTGCCATGGCATATTGTGTTAAGTCATTTGTACCGATACTAATGAAGTCTAATTTTGGCAGCATAGACGCTAAATTCATCACTGCTGCGGGGGTTTCGACAACAATACCATAGCTGAGTTGACCGAAAGTGACATGGTCTTGGGTGAGTTGAGTTTGGCATTGGTTAATAATGTCGAATATGGCTTCGAGTTCTTCAACTTGGTTTATCATGGGGAACATCAAGCGGATAGGCCCATATTGAGCCGCTCTTAAAACGGCTCGAACTTGTGTTACCAGTAAAGAAGTGTGTTGTAATGTGTAGCGGATCCCTCTTAAACCCAATGCAGGGTTTTCTTCGGGTAAGCTATTAAGAAAAGGCAGGGCTTTTTCAGCACCGATATCTAAGGTTCTAATGGTAAAGAGCTTGCCATTTAATAGGTGAAGAATGTCACTATAGAGTCGGTATTGCTTATTTTCACTAGGAGCACTCTTGGTATTCATCAGCATAAATTCTGTTCTGAATAAGCCTATTCCTTCCACTCCCATGTCGTTTAAGTGGGTGGTTTCATTAATGGAACCAATATTGACCAGCAGCGGTATTTCATGGCCATCGATGGTTTGAGTTTGTCGGTGTTTAAATTTAAGCAGTTGTTGTTTTTGTTTTAGCGTGGTTTTTTTTAATTGTGTTAAACGGCTTAAAATGGACTCATTTGGGGCGACATAGAGCTTACCGGCTAAGGCATCGAGGGCTAAGACTTGGTGATTGGTGATACTCTCTTGGTCAAAAGGACAATCAAAGAGGGCGGGGATCCCCGCGCTTCTGGCTAAAATGGCAGTATGACTGGTGATACCGCCGGTTTTTAATACGAGGGCGGTAATGTATTTAAGCGGTAACATTGAAAATTCAGCCGGAGTGATATCGCTGGCTAATAAAATAGTGGGTTCATCGATTTTACTCAGTTCAACGTTATGAGCACCATTAATTTGATCAATGAGACGACTGGCTAGGGATAGGATGTCTTGAGAGCGATTGGTGAGGTAATGATCATCTAATGCATTTATTTCTGCCGCTTGGTAGGAAAATATCCGCTCAATGGCCACCGCTGCGCAGAGTTGAAAACGTTCAATTTCGGCACAAATATTTTGGATTAGTTCATCATCGTCTAACAATAATAAATCGGCTTCAATCAATTGATAGTTGTGAGAGGAAGCGGGAAGTCGTTGTAAATGTTGCAGCAATTGGTTTTTTTTGTGGTCAATGACTTGAATGAGTGTTTGTTTTTCTTTTTCTATTTGATTCAATGGCAGCAAATGGTAATCACGTTTTTCAGGATGTAAATGCAGATGTAACGCATTGCCAAATGCGATCCCTGGAGAAACGACGATACCTGATAATGGCATAATGGGCTCCTAACTTAGTTTCAAAAGGAGGTTAGAGACATCCTCAACAGCGGTTTGCGCATTTTCGCCTTCAGCCATCACCGTGACTTGGATGCCGTGATATAAGCCTAATGTTTGTAATTTAAAGAGACTTTTTGCACTGGCTTGCTTGCCCTGACACAGAATGAATATATCACATGAATAGCTTTTCGCTTGCTTAACTAATAGCGCTGCTGGGCGAGTATGGAGTCCGTGTTGTGCTGTGATAATCACTGACTTTTCATATTTCATTGTTAGGGCCTATTGTCTATTGTATGAATAGTATGACTTATCCTTACGTTGCTCAGTAGAGAGATAAAGTACGATATTATGAAGGTATTGATAATACGACTTTAATAGGATGATGAGATTAAATTTTGTTTACAGCTAAGACGTTTATTCAATCTTAGCTGGCTATCTCTTTGAGTATACTCTCTTTATACGAAACTACTTGGAAAAACGCATTTCAGAGTGTGTTCAATGGTTCAATTTAAGATGCATAATTGAAGGAATGTAGGCTCTTTTGATGTGATGCAACACCGAAGCGAGTCATTTTATGATCTCATCAGGATGGGTTTAAAAGCTTTTTTATTCCAGATCGATCCGAGTTTTTAATGTGATCTATATAATAAGTCACTGTTTTATACTATTATTTATTATTGATGGTTAGGGACGTCAATAATATGGTACTGGTTTTTTTTCAGTGAGCAAATCGCGCAGTCGAGATCGTGATTCTTGACTAAAATGTAGTCGGTATCAAAAGTTGAAATGGCAAAAATGCTGATCTTTTTTTTGGCTAAAATGCCTGATACTTTGGATAGTAGTCCTGTCATTGAAAACCCCAGAGGACCAATCACTTCGATACAGCGCCAACCCGGTTCACATTCTCGACTATTTATATCGAGGTGTTCTGGGACGACAATGGAGATCTCATCTTTGGTTTTTCCAATAAAATACATTTCTTGAGTGAAGACGTCGGAAGGTATGGGCTCTTCAGGTTCAAAACTATGAATGCAGAAGATTTGAGCATGTACCGCAAGTGTCATTTTTGCCATGTGATACCTTGTCTTATGCCATTAATTGTCGTGTGTCCTTAGGGTCAATATTCTCGTCATAGTCTGTCTGTGTGATTGACTCGGTCTCTCGTCCATCTTTTTTAATGGACAGTGTGGTATTGAAGTGAAAACACTTATCTATTGATAAGCGTTCATTAATCATAGCACTCGCATAATAAGCCGTTGACTTAATATTCGTATTAGATAGAGGGATAATGATGTTTGTTCAGTGAGATAATAAATTAAAATGAAAAGAATTCAATATTTGCTATTTATTTGTTTTTTATGATGAACTCTTTGTTCTTTTTCGCTAATATAGCCAAAATAATAATAATGAATGTCAGCTATTAACCACTGGAATGGATTATGATCCCGAGTATACCTGTTGTGACTCCTCAAGATATTTTACTTAAGCTTTGCCATTCGGTATCACATATATTATCGACAGCCACCAGCACAGATGTAACCCACGCGGGAATGGTGCAGAGTATTACGCGAACGTGCTTAAAACCTGATTTAGGTTGTTTTTCAATCTTTGATGGCGGTTTTTCAGGTTTGGTGGTGATTAACTTTTCAGCACCTTCAGCCATTGAGATCTATCGGGCCTATATGATGCAAATGGGCATGCCTGAGTCAGAGTTAGCGTTTTCGCATACTTCAGATGAAGTGGCGAATGTAATGGGTGAATTAATGAATCAAATACTCGGTGATTTTATTAATAAAGTGAGTCAGGAACTGCAATCATCGATCAGTCAAAGTCAGCCTAAGATGCTGACTATTAATAAAGAAATCACCTTATCGGTTGATACCAATTTAACGGAAGCGATTTCCCGTCGGGTGGCCTTTAAAACAGGAAATAATCATAGTTTCTATCTTGAATTCGCTATGGATAAGACTGAGTTTATTTCACTCAATCATGAGATTGATCATAAAGAACAAGATCCAGATAGACTGCTTGAAACCCACGGTAAACAAATAATGGATCGTACTGTTAAGCTCGCAACAACAGAAAATGGGCGTCATAGTCAAGCGGATGAAGCGGATGAACTGTTACATTCGCTAGGGCTATAGCGACGTTGGTTAACCGCAATTATGATGGTTGTTGTCTTTTTGTTTGGTCAACTAACGAGGAAGGCGTCCAGCGAGGTCTTTCCTGTGGGTGGTCATTCCTTATTTACGTTTTTTTAGGTGGTGTATCTATCCGCCCTGCTTCTACTGCCAGTCTACGAGCCATGTTAGTCGTGGCATTATTGATCGTGTTATGAGACCGATTTGATCCTCTTTAACCGTGGCGAGTATTGTAAAGTGCATCAAAGAAGCGTTTGGATTGTCATTGGCGTCATTTTAATGCGGGATTGGCTTGCGTATTATTCACTTTACTCCTATGATCCCTCGGTTTTTTATTTATGGTAGTCTAACATGTTAACTTCTTCGCTTTCTCCCAGCTCGACTCAATTGGTGATCGATGTACTTGATCTTGTTCTCACGCAGAAGAAACCGCTTGATCGTGCTTATTCTTTGCAATTTTCAGGTATGACATTACAGCCGTCAGAGCAAGGACGTATCACGTTAGTGGTTGGGGATATCTTAAGACGTTTGAATTTATATTGTTATTTGTCTGATGTGAAATCGGAGGAAGTGGCGAGGTTAGGGACAAGGTTATTAAATACTTGGCACCTTTTTCATCAACTTCCTTTACCTAAGATGCAATATTCTTTGTCGATTGATGAGGCGGATTTAGCGAAGCGAATTGAGATAGCGAAAGCGGATCTTGTTTTATGGGATGGTTGTCCGGAGTGGTTAGACACGCTAGGCTCTAAGCAATTAGGGGATAAGTGGCCGCAAGAGCGGGCCGCATTATATCAAGCGGCGAAACGTTTTTTACGCACAAATACATTAAAAACGACACCGGATGAATTGATCAAAACACTCGCAAAAGAGCAGGTGACGACGTTACAGGTTGCAGGGGTAGAGACGGCACTGGAAGTCACATCAGATTCAGCTCTTTTTCGAACAAAAGCGTTTAAGCTCGGTTTATTTGAGCAGCAAGATGCCGGTTCACAATTGGTTGCGGCGGCATTGGATGCCAAGCCCGGTATGCGCGTGATTGATGCTTGTGCAGGGGCAGGAGGCAAAACCTTATCTATCTCAGCTCAAATGGAAGGTAAGGGGCGTTTACTGGCCATGGACGTCGAGCAATGGAAATTGGATAATTTAAAACAAAGGGCTAGGCGTGCGGGTGCGCATAATGTTGAAACTCGGATTATTGCGAGCAGTAAAACCATTAAGCGACTTAAATTAACCGCCGATCGGGTATTACTCGATGTGCCTTGTTCGGGCTTGGGGGTATTAAAACGTAATCCTGATACAAAATGGCGAGATGCGGCAGAGCGTTTACCCGTTTTAGTCGAATTACAGAAGCATATCTTGCAGAGTTACAGTCGGATGGTGAAAGTTGGCGGTATGTTGGTTTATGCAACGTGCTCCATTTTACCTGAAGAAAACCGCGATCAAGTGGATGCTTTTTTAGCGGCGAATGTGCATTTTGAGTTCATCGAAGATGAGACAATTAGTCCTGCTGAAACCGGTTTTGATGGTTTTTATTTAGCCAAGCTAAAACGTATCGCTGAAGTCTAAGTTTTCTTGGTTAACTCGTTGCTAATGTCTATTTTCAACGGAGTCTACTCTTAAAGGCCTCGTTAATTAATCATTATATTCCCCCAATTTCAATACCCCCACCTACTGAGTAGGGGGGGATTATTATACTATTCAGATGTATTATCTTGATCCCCGCCCAGACTAATGCCTATCACGGGTATAACAGCCTTAAATCGATAGCGATATGCTTATTTTGTTCATAGAAAGTAAGTGTCGGCTTAACGTTAATAATCAATGTTTTTATTATGGTGCTTTTTCATTACGGCGCAGCAAGGACAAGCTGATCAACAGTAAAATAGTCATGAGGGTCAGTAGGGTTGAAACGGCTAAAATAGTCGGGTTAATTTGTTCTCTTAATCCGGAGAACATTTGTCTAGGGATCGTACGTTGTTCTGGGCCCGCTAAAAAAAGCACTAATACAATTTCATCTAAAGAGGTCACAAAGGCAAACAGTGCCCCTGATAAAATCCCCGGTTTAATCAGCGGGAAAGTGATATTAAAAAAGGCTCGGATGGGCGATGCGCCACAAAGACGGGCGGCATTATATAGGTTCTGATCAAAGCTTTTTAAAGAGGCACACACGGTAATGATGACAAAGGGGATCCCTAGAGATGTGTGAGCTAAAATGAGACCGAGATAGGTACCTACAAGATTAAACTTAGCATAAAAAAAGAACATACCCGCTGCGGTGATGATCAGTGGCACTATCATGGGCGATAAAAAAATGGCCATGATGAAACGCTTGAATGGCATGGTGTTGGCGCTTAATCCCAATGCCGCAAGGGTGCCGAGTGTGGTGGCCAGCAGGGCACTTGCTGTGGCAATAAAAAGACTGTTTTTGATGGCGGTTAACCAGATAGGAGTTGAGAAAAAAGCGTGATACCACTTAAGAGAATAAGCGTTAGGATCCAGTTTTAACATACCTTGAGTAAAGCTGAAATAGGGTTCAATATTAAAAGAAAGTGGGATCACGATGAGTAGAGGTAACATTAAAAAAAATAACACTAAAAAGGCAAATAATTTCAACAAAACAAATGAAATTTTATGTGATATTGTGTAGTAAGACGGAAAGGAAGACATAAGTTATTCCTGTTGTCATATTGATTATTATTGTGATTATGGATTTGATAGCCCTTATACCAATTTTAGTTTGTTGGGATCGGTTAATCGGTCAAAGAGCCAATAAAGCACAATAATAAACAGCAGTAATAATGCGCCTAACGCGGATGCTAATGCCCAGTTATTTGATTTTTGCATATGAAACGCAATAATATTGGAGATCAGTTGACCGTCGGTTCCTCCGACTAATGCTGGGGTAATAAAATAGCCAATAAATAAAATGAAGACTAATAATATGCCTGCACTGAGTCCTGAGAGTGTCATGGGAAAATACACAGTGAGAAAAATTCTGACAGGTTTTGCCCCCAAGGAACCCGCTGCCCGGACATAACACGGATCGATGCTTTTCATCACAGCATATAAAGGTAAAATCATTAATGGTAATAAAATATGTGTCATGACGATAATGGTTGAGAATTGATTATATAAAAGGGGCAGGGGTTGCTTAATAATATCTAACCAAAGTAATGAAGCATTGATGACGCCATTGGTTTGCAATAATGCTATCCAGGCGGTGGTTCTGACCAGTATAGATGTCCAAAAGGGCAATAGTACAAAGATAAACAGTACATTGGCTGTTCGTGCGGGAGCGCTGGCGAGGTAATAGGCTAAAGGGTAACCGAGTATTAAGGTCAGGCCGGTGACGATAAAGGCCATTTTCAATGTTTTTAAAAAAAGCGCGATATAAAGATTAATATCTTGTCTTGATTGGATTTTTCCTTGGGCATTTTTTTCTAAATCCAGTGCGGTTAAATAGTATTGGTCGGTAAACACTTGACCCGCTTTTTTAATGGCGAACCAAATGGCTTTGTCTCGCCAAGCGGGGTGAGCATCTTGTAAATAGGTTTGTCCTTTGTGCATTAATATTGCATCGTCTATCTGTCGTAATTGTCTAGCCGTGATTTTTATTTGTGAGGCACTTCCCGCCAAATTTCGGTTAATTTCTTGTGCGAGTTCTCCGGCTTCTCTTTGTTTTGCTAGTTTTTTTAATTCTATAGCCATTTGGATCATAAGATTATTATTGGGCAGGTCATGACCATCCCATTCATTGAGTAAAGCGATAGTATGGGGGATGAGTTGTTGAACATTGGGATGATAAACACTGCGAAGCAGTAATGTTGAAATGGGGGCGATGAAGCTAAAAAGTAAAAAGCACAGTAATGGCAGCACCAGTGAAAAAGCCAGCCATTGATGGTGGCGAAGCTCGGCGCGAGCGGCTGCTTTTTCATCGCTTGAAAGAGTTGATCTTTTCATTTTTTATTCGATTTTCAGCCGATGATCCTCATCATTGTTTTAACAGCCATTCATTAAACTTCTCTCCTAATGATTCACCATAATCACTCCAAAACAGGGAGTCGGCTTGTGATCCTTGTGCCATGTTTGAGCTGGGAAGAAAGGGGAGCACATTGGGTGATACATAGGCCATCGACGATTTTCTTGTGGGCCCGTAAGCGATATCTGCCATTCCGGCTAAGGGTTTTGAGCCCGTTGCAAAAGTAATAAAGTCTAATGCGGCTTGTTTATGCTGGGTGCCTTTGACAATGGCCCATACATCAAGATCATAAAGATTACCGTCCCAGACGATTTGAAAAGGCTTTTTATCTTTTGCTATGGCATCATAAATGCGGCCATTGGCCGATTGAACGATAACGGCGCCGCCATCATTGAGCAGTTGGGGAGCTTGAGACCAACTATCAAACCAAACAATATCTTTTTTGATGGTATCGAGTTTTGCAAAGGCTCTTTGTTGACCTTTGGCGGTTGCGAGGGTGGCATAGAGTTTTTCTTTAGGGACGCCATCGGCGAGTAAGGCCCACTCTAAATTCACTTGAGGGCGTTTTCTAAAAGCGCGTTTACCAGGGATTTTTTTGGTATCAAACACATCTGCAATTGTGGTTGGATAGGTTTTACCGATGGTTTTTTCACTAAACGCAAAAATATTGGCCCATACCATGAGGCCTATTCCGCATTCATTGGCTAAGGCTTGAGGTAAGAAATCTTTCTTGGCAGACACACCATCACTGCCTTTAGATAAAATGCTATCAGGAATGACTTCAAGTAACCCTTCGCTGCAGGCACGTTCTAAATCAATAGCTTCAATATCAACGACATCCCATAATACGTTGTTGGCTTCGACTTGGGCTTTCATTTCAGCAACGCCACCAGAGTAGTCATCAAATAGGATCGTGGTATTGGTCTTTTTCATGTAAGGGTCAATCATATGCTTTTTTTGTGCAGCCCCATAAGCCCCACCAAAAGACACGACGGTTAAGGATGATTCCTCAGCCAATGTGGGTGTGCCAATGCCAATCAGAGAACTGAATAAGAACAAGATCGATAGGAAAAGAGAATGACGCATAATGGCTCCATCTGTTAGGTATTGAAGAATATATTATCGAGTGTAGTCGAGTTTTCTCATAACGATGCTCTTGGTTGATTTTTCATTAACTCTTGGCTATGACGTCGTGAGTTATCAGTGGCATTATTTGATAACTTATCATTACTTTCATCATCATAGTCATGTTGTTGAGTCGATGATAAAAGCATGAGCATGATCGATAGACCAGATTAATTGGACTTTTTCTTGTGGTTCCAACTGAAGAGGGTGATGAACATTGAGGCTTTTCACCATAATAGTACTGCCATCGGAGAGTTGAAAATAATATCGGATATAGCCGCCCACATAATGTTTAATATAAAAAGTGGCGGTGAGTGAGTGGTGGATTGATTCTGGCGTTGCTTCAATAAGGCGTTTAATACTGATTTTTTCGGGGCGAATGGAGATAACACAGGCTTGATTGGGCTTGAGTCGTGCTGTAGTTTGTGCATGAATACGTTCGTTTTGAAGAATACCGATATCGGCATGTTGCTCATGTTGATGGTGGCAAATGCCTTTTATCATATTGTTTTCCCCTATAAAGTCAGCAACAAAAGCATTATCAGGGTGTTCATATAAAATATAGGGTTTGGCACATTGTTGTACAATGCCTTCGCTAAATACGGCGATGCGATCGGACATGGTTAAGGCTTCTTCTTGATCGTGAGTGACATAAAGCACAGTAAATTGGAGTTGCTTATGCAGCCGAGTGATTTCAAATTGCATTTGTTCGCGGAGTTTCTTATCGAGTGCGCCTAAGGGTTCATCCATCAGCACCAGACTGGGTTCAAAAATAAGCGCTCTGGCCAAAGCGACGCGTTGTTTTTGACCACCCGAGAGTTGGCTAGGATAACGCTTAGCAAAAGCAGTCAATTCAATCATTTCAAGAAAGGTGTTGATTTGAGATTGAATGCGTTTCTTTGGCCATTTTCTGACTTTCAAAGGATAGGCAAGGTTTTGCGAAACGGTCATATGGGGAAAAAGTGCATAATTTTGAAAAACCATGCCAATATTACGTTGATGCGGAGCTAAACATTTAATGGATACGCCATTAATTAAAATATCACCGCTGGTGACGCCTTCAAATCCGGCCACGAGCATCAACACCGAGGTTTTTCCTGAGCCAGAGGGTCCCAGTAAGGTGACAAATTCACCTGCAGCAACACTCAAATTAAAATCTTTTACGACCAGTTGCTTATGATCGTAACTTTTTTTAATCGCGTTGAATTGTAAAAATACGTTTTCATTTGCCATTTTTTGCCCTCATCGTCAACGAGCTGGATCGATTCATGTGCCAAGAGCCTCATCGCTTGAATATTTGAAAGTTGATTGAGGGATGATTTAAGGGTAAGTAGTGATTGAGACTTGTGCAAGGTTAGGAAATAAAAATGTTTTATGTTGAATATTAACAATTTTATATCGTACTGTGAGACGAAAACTTGTACCTTATACTCATTAATATGGGGTCACTCAAAGGCCTGTTTTAGGTTATTTGAGGGGATAGATCCCCAAGCTAGGTGGCATCTTAATCTGGTTTGGCTATGAACGAGGAAAAGAAAATGTCGAAAGTAGCAGTCGTCACAGGGGCATCGTCAGGCTTAGGGCTTCACTTATCCATTATGTTAGCGAAACAAGGCATAAAAACCTTTGCGACCATGAGAAATTTTGATAAGCGCCAAGCATTATTGGATGAAGCACATAAACAGGGCGTTGAAATCGACGTTGAATTAATAGTCAAACAGCTTGATGTGCGAGGATCAGATAGTGTTAATGCCTGTATCGATGACATCCAGAAGGAAACGGGAAGAATTGATATTTGGGTGAATAATGCGGGCGCGGGTTTCATTCGTACGACTGAGCAAGCCAATGAAGATGAAATTAAGTGGGCATTGGATGTGAATCTAATGGGCGTTATTCGGTGTACCAAAGCGGTGTTACCCTCCATGCGCGAAGCAAGAGCTGGCCATATTATTAATATTTCTTCTGTGGGAGGCTTGGTGGGATCCGCAGTGAATTTGCCAATAATGCCCTTAGTCAGTTTCAAGCTTCTGGCGGTATGGTTGATGATGAGTATAAGCCGATTTTAGAGCAATATATTCAAGGCGCGCAGAGCCGCAACAGTGAGGGGGTTTATCAAACCAGTCAGGAGGTGGCGCAAGTGGTTTTACATTGCGATGGATAAACCGCCCATCCGTATGCGGACATCGCAGTGGGCTGAAGATTTTTGTATGTTAAAAATACAACAGGATAAAGATGGATGTTTGCAACAGCAAAAAGTCATGAAAGCATTTTTGCCAGACTTATGAATTTTACAACAGGTTAGCATATAGTTTATTAGCTGAAAAATGCGAGACTGCTAAGGATGGTTGAGTTGAGTTGTAAATAGCGAAATGGTTAGTTATTTTAATGAGTATATCTTAGTGTACATTGACTTCTTCAGATTGTTATCATGTATGATTAGAGATCATAATTGTTCAGTATGTTTTTTATTGACGTAAAGGACATACAGTACATAAACAGGATAAATCGTTATCAAAAACTGTTGCAAAATAAAAGTTTTGCTATGTTAAAGTTAATAACCCCAGTTAGAATAAACTGATTAGATTTTACCCTGTTATTTTTTGTTTATATTTTAAACCTTTTTCGAATGAAGAGTAGTAGCATTGCAAAACTGAGTAAGTACGAAAAACTGCCTCCACTATCATCTGCATTTGTAGAGGTACTATCTGAATATTCAGGGGTATCCCCTGTACAAACATTTTCAATTAAATAATTATCTGCATCTTTTGCTTTTACTATGCCATATCCATAATAGACATCATGTTTAGATGAGTCAGATTCGGGATGAAAAGCCGTTTGGGTTAATGCGTTACGAATTTCTTCTCCTGAACATTGAGTGTAGTTTGACCAAATTAGAGCTGCAACGCCAGATACTGCGGGTGTGGCCATCGATGTTCCACTCATGTAACCATAATCACTTGAATTAACACTAATACTGAAACTTGATGCATCTAATAATGCTTCTCTGTCATCATAATCAGCCCCAGCAGCAGGAATACTGGTATCGTTATCGGATCCTAGTGTCCCGCTTAAAACGCCTGATTCATTATTGATAATAACAGCGGCCATGCCGCCAGAATTTTCACAATTAGCGACTTTTTCATAGAAGGAGTTATTACCTCTGTCAATGAGACATACTTTACCGTTGGCAGCAGAATCCTGATTTTCAGCTGTACCCATATAGTAACCTTCTGTATCAGTTACAGTCCCCAGGTTTTCCATTGCACTGCTGTCATAGCTGATATTATCAGCACTTAAGGAAGAAGCTCGGGCTTCTCCTTCTGGATATGTGGATAATGTTTCGACTCCGCCTGTAACAACTTCGACACAAACACGGTTGTTTTCTTGCTCGTTACTAAAATAACCTGTCGAGCATCGTGGATATTGAGAGAAGTCTGCAATATTATTATTATTATCAATCGCGCCTATCATCATGACAGACTCGTATCCTGCAGGGTAAGATCGCGTAGCATTACCATCGTTGCCAGCCGCTGCAACAGAGAGTCCACCGGCCTGTTCAAATGATTGAAATACTTCTTCTTCGGTACTACTGGCACTGTCGCCACCTAAGCTCATGTTGATAATATTGGCATCCGCCTCCTGACAAAGTTGTACTGCGCTGGCTAAATCTGATGAGTATCCCCATCCATCTTCATTAAAGACTTTAATGATGTGTAAACTAACTCCAGGTGCCATACCGATGACACCATAATCATTGTTTGCAGCGGCAACAGTGCCAGAAACATGAGTTCCATGTGAGCCGCCGCTTTCATTCCAGTTTCCGGTGCCTGAGTCATTGTCTCCTGTGATATTATTCCAGTCAAAATCAGTGGCTGAAGCATCAAGGCCTGAATCAATGATACAAACTTTTATATCTGTATTTGTGTTAAAGTCCACTTGATCAGCTTGAGATTGATAGATGGCGTACGGTGTGACTTGAGTGACCATAGGATCGCCACTGTCATCCTGATAACGGGTATTGCTTTCACTCGTTGTGCTAAGATTTGTGCTTATTATATTTAACGGATATCTTGGTTGATCGACTTCGATTAAACGAATGTTGGTATTATTCAGTAATGTTTTAACTTGCGCTAATGTCTGATCTGGAAAACGGGCAGAAAAAAAACAATTACCATCAACTTTTATTTGAGCACCTAATTAACAAACGGTAAACCCCCGGCTCTGCCGGGGTGACTCGCATAGGTTTCACCTATACCGCGGTATAGGTAGGCTCAAGTCTCGACCAAAAGACAGGAGAGCAACCT
>NZ_JAKIKS010000049.1 GCF_023284005.1 Shewanella surugensis | reverse complement strand
TTGAAGGCAAAAATCTTTTATTGTTAAGCCGCTAGCGGGCTGCTGCTTTATCAAATCAACCCACTCTTCATGAGAACGCTTAGTCATATTAACTCCTGATATCATAGTCAGAGGTTAACATAAGGGATCGATGAACACGGTTGAAGATGTACTTGCTCGGACGGTTACTTTATGAAGATAGATGTGACTGCCTATATGAAATACTACAACTTAGAGCGGCTGCATTCTGCTAATGGTGATCAGTCACCTGTAGAGTTTGAACATTCTCAATTAAAAGTGTCCAATTTGGGTTGACCAGTACACTCTCGTTCTGCTATTTGCATAATAAAGAGTATGACTAAACTTTAGCCTCGGGCTTGTTCAACACTTGGGATAAGGACGCGGCTGCGCGCGGCCTATCCTTATCTGTTAGGTGTTTTTTCTTTGAAAATATCTGGGCACTTTTTGTAATAATAAACAACTGAAAATAATGCAATAATAAGCCATGTAAGGTAACCAGATATTACAGCAGTATATTTAGGCTCGTTAGTTACTCCGAATAGAGCGGGTAACCATCCAATCATTCCTGCTGTTAATTTATAAGTGCTTTCTTTTACTCCTTTTAAATAAGTCTGGGTTTTTGTTAGTATCCTAGATTTATCTTGCATACTCTTTACTACTCTCCCGAAAGAATAATAGCTTACTCCTCCACAGAGTAAGCCAATTAAAATCGAAACGAGTACATGTATCATTAAACACCTAACACTTTAGTTAAATGGCGTGCGTCTAGCACGTCCAGTGGAGGCCGTCTTTTTGGCCGAAACACATTTAAGCGTATTGTATGGATAATAAACCCTCCTAATTACACTAAATCCCCAGTTTCGGGTAATGTGAGACCTAAGCTTTAGCTGCAACTAAAGCTTTCATTTGTCGTAGTTCGATTGAACACAGGCTCCTCTATTGAGAGACCTATAACAAGAAAGAACGCGACAAACAACTCCAAGCAAAATACTTGTTAGCAATCTTTTTCAAGTTCACCGATACAACGCATTAATTCTTTGCCTTTAGTCGTAATAAACCACTTTCCGGAGATTTCATCGATTAAGCCTAAATCGGCTAAATATACATGATGAAAAGACTTGGGATCACGAGAAATACCAAGAGTGTAAGTAGAGGATAATGCTTTAAATAATAGTTTTTTAATTGAAGAACCTTGTGAATGGAGATCACTTAAAACAATTAAATCTGGAGCCGTTAACTTTGAAAACAACCTAACTATTTCTGGGTGTACGCTACCTTCACTTAATTCTCTTGCTGTAACATTTGCCCAAAGCGATCTAATGAAATCATCACTTTGACTGTCAGTGTTTTCTAAAACTGTGTAAATAACTTGAGGCTTGACAACAACATTTTTAAAATCAGAATTTTTTGCATTTGATATTTTCTCAGCGGCCTCTCGTAAAGTTTGCTCTGCTATTAATTTCTGAACATCGTTTAAAGTGGAAAGCTTTTGTTCAATTAATTTACCGACACCAACAGTAGTCGCAGTTATTGGATAGATTAATTTATTAATAACTTCAACCGTAGCCCCCCAAACTTCCTTTGGGATTTCTTTTAAAAACTCCATTTCAACTCCAGTATTTGAAATTACGATAGATTGCTAACAGCTTATTCAACAGCAGCAGGATAATCTTCCAGACTGCTGACTTTTTTTAAAATTGAATATACTGCTAACCCATTGTTGTAAAATAGTTATCGATCGAAAATTAACCCTATAACAACAAAAGCCAACAATAACCAATTAAAAAAAAATGCATCTGTGTTTACAAGGTCCGCATATCTCTTTTTAACATCTATCTATAAGTTATTTTATTAATCACCGTGAGCCTAAATAGACTGCCCCGCTAGCCCGCAAAAGTACCACTTAAAAGTTACTTATGTAAACAAAATGTTTTTACCAAGCAAACTAGACTTACATAAAACCATAGATATAGCTCACAGTTCTTGCCCACAAAGCTAAATCGAAGAAAGCCCACTGACTTTTGCTTTTTAAGTCCCCATCGAAGTAGCTAAAATGATTAAATCAATAATAGCGTGATTAAGGCACGGATGCCGAGATAGCCTCAGGTGAGTCAGGGATGACGAATATGAGGCGATAACGAATATGAGGCGATAACGAATATGAGGCGATAACGATTATTGCCAGAAGCGCTTTACTGCGTCTGGGGCGGCAAAGGGTTCCAAGGGGGATTGCTGTTGATCCCCTTTGGCCCTATGTGAGTGGGAACTCACGATCTCAGCCTCACCGCAGGTGATAAGTGATACCGAATCACGGTCGTTCCATTAAGAGAGGCTTAATATCCAATATCCCTGTGTGAGTGGGAACTCACGACCTTAGTCTGGTGCAGGCAATAAATAGACCTAAGATTATGTATTACAAATACACTACCCAATACCAAAATAGCCAAACGCTAGTTTATGGTGCTCTGCATGAATGGGAACTCACGACCTTCATTAAGCAAAGCTTAATACTTATCCTCCACTGAAAGCGATAAGTCACTTTGACATGAGTAAGCAACACACAACTCACGCCCCCTCCGCTTGTGATTTTTCTGTTGATTTTCGCTTTTCAAATCAGTGTGAATATAAAAATAACCATCGGAGGCAGGGCGAAAATTACTACCGTAATAGATATAAGCGAGAGACATTTACGTCGAACTGGCTTTTTAACAAGAACGTTATTTGTTTTCATCTGAGCCTACAGAACCAAACATGTTTAAGGCATTCCCTTCTATCCATGCAGGTCAAGTATTGACAACGATCCCTATCTAAGAGCCAGCTTAGTGTCCCTACTTCGCGCTCATACCCTTGAAGTAATACTTCATTCAGAAAATTATTTTTGTATTCGCACAAAATCCCGCTGCAAGCGATAGATAACAATCGAAGGCTCGACTAAATAAACACATTTAACCAATAGTTACACTGCTAGCCACTTGAGAACAACTAACGTCAATAATGTAGAAAAAAGACTATTTACTCACCATGTTATAACGTAACATTCTGGGGCTTGTGCCCAACTGCTCTGCCACCGCTTTTCGTTGACCTTGCTGATCTTGTAACGTCGCTAAAATGAGCATATGTTCTTGAGTTTGCTTCTCAGCACAATTTTTTGTGCTTCAGAGACGGTTAGCTTTTTCGCTTCAATAGCTTATCGCCAAATTGATATAACCCCAGTCCCATGAGCACACACAAAGCCCCTGCAACCAGAATGCTTGTAATCGCTTCACTGTTCGCATGTGCACCTAACATAATCGCAAAGATGGGGGTCACTAACGTCACTTGTGCTACAGTACTTGCTTTTAAATGTTGTAATATATAAAAATAAGCGATAAAACCAATTAATGAACCAAATACCCCTAGATACAAAATAGACAACAAGGATCTAGGTTGCCAGGTATCTATAGGCATCGAACCATCAAACAATAACCAAGCTAATCCAAATTGAGGTGTAGAAAACAACAGTGCACCTACCGTAGTGGCTACTGGATGAATATTAATTGCGAGCCTTTTCACTAATACGCCACTCAAACTAAATAAAAACATTGCAGTTAAAATCAATGCCAACCCAATGCCACTATCTGAACTTAAGGATAAATGTGATGAACACACAATTCCTAACCCAATAAATGCAATACCTAACGCCAATTTCTTCATGTTGCTAAATTTATCTTCATTCAGTAAACGTTGAGCCAATAAACCAGACACTAAGGGAGACAACCCAAAAATCAGCGACATAGTCCCTGAAGCAATCCATCTTGCGGCAAAATAACTCAATAACATACCACCAACAATACCGATAGACGACACAGCATAAAGCTTAATAGCTTGCCTATTCCATGGCAGTCTAATTCGAGCTACCCCCAAAATCACACTACCTAATATCAGCGCAATCAACATCCTTAACCACACTGCCATCGTAGGGTGAACTGACTCACTGCTCCACACAATGCCCAAAGGAGTCGTTGACCAAATTAGCACCACGACAAAAAAAGCAATTGGCACTAACTTTGGCACTGAGGCTGGGAGTATTTTTTCTATCAATTTAACGAATTTATTACCTATCATTTCACAAACAACTTAGTTACACCTTTACCTATAAAAATAGTTCGCATTCATTTGCAACACGAGCCAATCCATGTATCTCTATCTATAATAAAAAATCACCCTGATGGGATCTCAAATCCTAAGTCTCGCATTTTGGCCATTTTATAGCGCAAGGTGCGGGGGCTTATGCCCAACTTTTCTGCCACCGATTTTCGCTGGCCTTGGTAGTGCTGTAAGGTCGCTAAGATGAGCGTATGTTCTTGGGTTTGCTTCTCAGCACTGAGCTGGGCCAACGGCCATTTTTGAGTGAAATTTGGCACATTCTCTTCATTTAGCTCATTTATCTCATTGAATTTTGGCAGCTTGTCACTATACTCACGCGGCGCTCCCGCCTTATTCGTATGCGGATTAATCAGATGATGAAAACAAGCCTCCGCCTGAAAGTGAGCGTTCGCTTCCTCTTGTCGAGTCGGACTCGCTGAGTGAGCATCAACGGGATACATGTGCTTATCCGGCTGCCAATCATCATCTAGCATGAGATCTTGTGGAAGAATTTCACCTGTCGTCGATAGAATCAACGCTCTTTGCAGCACATTATCCAGCTCTCTGACATTGCCCGGCCATGAATAAGCCCATAATCGCCTTTTAGCCGCTTCACTTAACACGGCAACATCCTCTGAGTCGCAATGACGATGCAAACAATGCTGCGCCAACGGAATAATGTCCTTGGGTCTTTCTTTTAACGCAGGCCAAGTGAGGGGAAAAACATTAATGCGGTAATATAAGTCTTCTCTAAACGCCCCTTCTTTCACCATTTGTTTTAAGTCACGATTGGACGTGGCTAACACTCGCACATCAAGCTTAATGGTTTTTCGGCCGCCTATTCGCTCAAGCTCCCACTCTTGCAATACTCGAAGCAGTTTGGCTTGCAAGGCCAGCGGCATTTCCGATATTTCATCGAGTAATAAACTGCCACCTTGTGCTTGCTCAAATTTACCAGAGCAGGCTTGATAAGCCCCAGTGAATGCGCCTTTTTCATAACCAAAAAGCGTCGCTTCAAGCATGTTGTCCGGAATAGCGGCGCAGTTAATGGCGATAAAAGGCTGCTTGGCACGAGGGCTACTATGATGAATATATTTGGCTAACACCTCTTTTCCGGTGCCGCTAGGGCCTGAAATCATCACCGAGGCCTCTGACTTCGCTACTCGCTTGGCTAGATCCAGCAATGCCAAACTCTGAGGATCTGCAGCGATAGGAAGATCTCTTGCCATCTCACGAGAGGCTGTCACGGTTGATCTAGCCCGATGAATGAAAGGCTGCGCTTTCTTTGACATATTATTTGACATATTAGTTGATGCATTAGCAGCAGGCATTAAATACCGCGACACTTGCTCCAGTAACACTTTGGAGGAAAACGGTTTAGGCAGATAATCCATCGCACCTTGTTTAATCGCCGCAATGGCACTATCAATGGTGGCAAACGCCGTCATTAATAGCAGTGGAATATGACCATGATATTGTTGCATGTATTTCAATAGGCCAATGCCACCGATCCCTTGCATTTGTACGTCGCTTATCACTAAGTCTATTGATGAGCTATTTTGCTGCAAAAAAATAATCGCCTCTTCAGCGCAGCTCACGCTAATGCAGCGGTATTGGGCTAATAGTAAAGTATCGACAAGCGCTTCACGTAAATCATCATCATCTTCAACCAGCAATAATCTCGCTTCAACCATGAGAATACTCCACTGTACTGGCTTCAACCGAAGTCCGTATTTTAGGAAAGCGCAATAAGACAATGCAGCCTTTCTCTGTTTGACCTTTGACCTGTCGATTGCACAGGCTTAACGCCCCGTTATGTTGACGCATCACCGACTGCACCACGCTCAACCCCAGCCCCGTCCCTTGAGACTTAGTGGTGAAAAAAGACGAAGTGCTCACCAGATCCGATTGCATCAGTCCTGCGCCATTATCCACTATTTTAACCACTATATGGCTATCATCGTCATAAGCATGCAGCGATATTTGAGAGGCGCCCGCTTCGATACTATTGATCAATACATTATTGATAGCCGACACTAAAGCTGGAACATTCGCCTGTATATTACCCTGACTCTCATCATGGAAAGTTAGCTGGCAAGCTTGTTTTTGCGCGATGGGTGAACAATTTTCCAGCACCTTGTCAATAATGCCCTTTAATCCACTCACACAGTCTAACGCTTGGGGTTTCCCTTTCACCATGAATAACATATCACTGACTTGATGCTCCAGTTCCCCCCAATCTGTCCATCAACTTTTGCTGAAATCGCTCTCTTATCTCGCTTCCAATATTGTTGTGACTGAGGTTTTCGGCATACAAGATGGCCGCCGCAAGTGGCGTGCGGATTTGATGGGCTAATGTCGCCACCATTTTACCCAAAGCCGACAGTCTTTGCAGGTGAGAAACATTTTTTTGTAGCTGACGAGTTTCAGTCAGATCGGTTAATACGATCAATTGTCCCGGCTCCGGTGTCAGTGGACGGATAGCAATACTGACTCTGCGTCCCGAACGAAGAGACACTTCATAACCATCATCATTTTTCGGTAAAAAAGCCTGTTTGATCACTTGCCGCCACGACTTACCGACTAAAGAAGCCACCAAAGGATCATCTATTGCCGTCATTGGGATCGCCGTGCCAGTACGGCACTTAATCGTCCCTTGTTCTTGTTCTCGCCCATCAGCGGGTTCGAGAGTTGACAAGCTCGCAATCTCTTCGAGTAATTGACAAGCCACAGAATTGGCCTCTGAAATAACACCGTTGGCATCTAAAATCACCACAGCCGATGGCATGGCTTGCAAGATATGTGTCATTCGATTGGTTAGTTTTAGTAACGATTTAGGGGGCAACTTGGCTCACACTATCGGGCTCGGGCAATGCTGCTATCGTTCGGCTGGATCCAGTTATATCCAAGAGTGGGCTGGCATATGAGGTTTGAGTTGCAGAGCGTTCTAACATCATGACTCCGTCAAAAAACTGCTCATTTCCGTCACACTTGAGCATACTGATGATAAACAAGCAGGTTTTATGCCAAACAATCATCCCGAAAAGGGTAATGATGAGCATACGAGAAAGTCGGAGACGGAAAACTGAAAACTAAGAAGTGAGAAAAGAAATCAAAATGGCTTAAATATAAAGATACCCGATGAGGCATTCTCATCGGGTGTCTTGTATTCATCCGTTAACGATTATCATCGACAGTGAGCAAAATAAACCACTCATTCAAGCTGAATAATCACCATCAGTCTTTGCTTAGACCGTACTTACGCATTTTTTCAACTAAGGTGGTGCGGCGGATCCCCAGCATTTCAGCGGCTCTTGCCACCACATTGTCTTGTTGATCTAAGGCTTGACGGATCATATCAATCTCAAGCTCAGCCAACATGTCTTTCAAATTCACGCCTTCCGCGGGCAGCTCGCTTGGAAAACGCGTATCCGGAATATCGATTGGCTCATCACTAAAAATAGAGGCGAGCGCATCCCGTTCTAGTTGCTCCTCGCTAACTTCGACGCAATATTCGGGGACATCAATATGTCGGTATTTAACCGGCAAGTCATTCACATCCACCAAACCACCAGGATATAAAATCGTTAACCGCTCGATTAAATTAGACAATTCACGCACATTACCCGACCAACCATGCTCCTTAAGCGACTCAATGGCCCTTTGGGTAAAGCGGACTCGACCTCTACCTTCATTAAATACACGACTCACCAACTCTTGTAATAATAGAGGGATATCTTCTTTACGCTCACATAAAGCGGGCATTTCAATCGGGAACACATTGAGGCGATAATAGAGATCTTCCCTGAAATCCCCCGCTTCAATCATGGCTTCGAGATTTCTGTGGGTTGCCGCCACGACTCTCACATCCGAAACAATGGATTTGCTACCGCCCACCCGTTCAAAGACTTTTTCTTGCAATACACGTAATAATTTAACTTGCATTTGCAATGGCATATCGCCAATTTCATCTAAAAACAAGGTGCCTTTTTCTGCTAACTCAAAACGCCCTTTGCGGGTGCTTATCGCACCCGTAAAGGATCCTTTCTCATGCCCAAATAACTCACTTTCGAGTAATTCAGGAGGAATAGCACCACAGTTAACGGGAATAAATGGCCCACTGCGACGGCCTGATAAATAATGGATGTTACGTGCAACCACTTCTTTACCGGTACCCGATTGCCCTAAAATCAATACGGTTGCATCAGAGCCTGCCACTTGATTAATTAAATATCTAACACCTGCAATGCCTTCGCTGCGCCCTACTAAGCTTCTAAACAGCTTAGTTTGGTTAGCACTCGTAGGCACTTCCGGTCGCTTCATCTGACCAAAAACCTGACAAAAATGGAGTAACTCCGTTAATTGTGGATAATTTAAAGGTTCTTCAATACAGCCCAAAATATTCGAAGCCTTACGCTCTTCAAACTGCCCTAAAAGCAGTATGGGCTGCCAAGGTATTTTTGTAGCCAAAGAAGGCAGCAATGCTGGCAATTGCGTTGCTGCTGGGATCACAACCGCTCTAAAGCGAGTTAACTTGGTATAGTGCTCAAGTTTATCCACATCGATAAACTCAACTTTCTCGCCCAAGAACTCAAATACGCAAGATAAGCGATTGGTTCGCTCTGATTGGCTACCGACAAGTAAAATTCGTTGATCTGTTTGCATCATTCAGTACGGCCATAAAGTGCAAATATTGCTTCGCATTAATTATTAGTGTTGGTTGCTTAAATAATTGTGTATTACATTAACAAACTACACACAATCATTGTGAAGATGAATAGTGTATTATCAGCTCCATATTAGCAAGCCTCGAATGAGATTTATCAGTTTCTCCTCCCCGCTTAGCCTAAAAAAACAACTAAACGCTCAGAATACGTCATATTATTGACTATTGACAATGAAATACGATGCCAACATGCTGGCAATGATTCGACCTTAGTCTGTTATTGGTCTGATGATAATTGATGCAATTCGGTTGGAATTGCATCCCAACCTTCTTTAATCACTCTTAAAATATCCATCACATCATCGACAGCTTTGACATCATTATTCACGTTCGCATATGACATCTGTTGCAACATAAAATCATACAAGGCATTGAGATTATTGGCGACATCACCTTCGGTTTCCATGTGTAAACTGCCATTAAGCCCCGCCACTATACTAATGGCTTTGCCTATCGCTTCCCCTTTTTTAACGGTATCGTCTTGCTCTATGGCACATTTCGCTTGTGCTAAGCGCTCAAGGGCACCAGAAAATAACATTTGAATGATGCGATGCGGTGAAGCAACACTAATACCACTATCGACCGACACCTTACGGTATGATTGTAAAGAACTTCTCATATTATAGCCTACTTATTTTTAGCGATGGTTTGATAAACCTTTAGCTGACGTTTACTTTTATGACCAAAATGTAACATTGACTGATAGTGCGTTAGGATCACCACAGCCTGCTGCTCGAATGCTTTTGTTAACCCTAACTGAGTGGTTAAATACGATCTGTCCCAACCGATGATGGCTAAACCCTCGTCAAACCCTTGCTGTAATTGGCGTTCCCTTTCTTGTATAGCCAATTGTAATGCCATGATATCATCATCATTCAGCTGATTATTCTCTTTTGAGCGCGCTAAATTATCCAACAAAGCTTGAACGTTCTCATTCACCTGCGTCAAACGCTGATCGGGATGTATCACCGTCGGTTTCATAAGGCTTCTTCTCCCCTTTCTATCAAAACAGTGCTCGTTTCAAATGTTAATTAATTGAAAACAGTAATAGGCCACCCACAGATATTAAATATATGACTTGAAAGCCTGGCCCGTTATCATCAAGTAACAAGACAAAATATGAGTGAATTAATGATTCGTTACCAAAATGATAATTTCCTGAGCATTACCCCTCTAAACACTCGCAATACAAACATTCTAGTTACCTAAACACTAGCCATTCAAACACTCGTTACCTAAACACTAGTTATCTGATACGACGCCCGGTAACGAGTCGAGGCGCTCTTGCAACTGGCTCGATTGAGCATTGAGATTGCCCACGATTAAATCCATGGCATTATATTGCTTGAATAAACGAGATTCATAAGCCGCCATCTTTAACGCAAACTGCGCTCGAGTGTCTTCAAGGCGAATAAGTTGGTTATCCAAAGTCTCATCGCGAGAATCCAAAATGCCCCCCGCTTGCACATAATTGTCAGCAAAGCTGTCCATTTTAGAGGCCAGCCCCGTGTCTTCGGTGCTAAACAAAGCACTAATATCAGCCAAGCCATCTTCAAGGGCACTGTCCAATAAATCATCATTGACCTCAAGCGTGCCATCTAATGTCGTCGTCACCCCAATTGAAGCCAATGTTAAGCTACCACTGGGGGTTTCATAACCACTGGACATCAAGCCTCTAAGTTGACTTTGTAAACTACGAGGCAGCGCATCCCCTTGTAAAATACCTGCTTGCTCTGTTTCTGCGTTATAACCCGATAAACCGCTAATCGTGGTCATCAATGCATTGTAAGACTCCACAAAAGTGTTAACCTTGCTTTTTACACCACTGGTATTGGGGTCAATGGTTAACACTGTGGTTTCATCGACATCCGCTTCTTTTAACGTAAAAGTGACGCCAGTAATGGCATTTTCCACGGTGTTCGAGCTAGACGTCACCTCAATACCATCAATCGACATAATGGCATCTTTCGCGGCACTCAGCTCTGTCATGATAAACGTATCGCTAATGCCCGTCCCAGCGTCAGTATCACTGCCTGTCACAACAATTTGATTATCTAATCCCGTTTCAGTCGAGGTCATGATCAGCTGAGGGCCATTGTCCCCATTAATAATGGTCGCGGTCACGCCCGTGTTATCTCCACTATCATTGATTTTGTTCATCACCGACTCAAGGGAATCATCGGCCGCCACCTCAATGTCAAAGCTTTCACCATTCACATCAATGTTAATATTGCCTTCACCCAGCGCTGCTGTGCTATCGCTGACCGAGGCGGTGCCGATTTTCTGGCTTTCGGCGAGTTGACTCACCTTCAACTGATAACTGCCTGACACTGCAGTTTCATCGACACTGGCACTCAGATAAGTACTTTTCGAAAGACTGCTTTTTTGAGTCAAAAAGGTATCCGAATCCGTTAAATCCTCCAGCGCAGTTTGAAACTCCGACAAGGCACTTTTAAGCGAGCCTACAGCCGAAATATGGGCATTATATTGACCTTCATCCACATCAAACTTAGCAGTTTTAGGAGCACTTTCAGCGCCAACGAGTGCTGACACAATGCCATTGATATCCATGCCGGAACCAATACCGACTGACGTAATGGGCATAACATTTTTCCTCTACGTGTTTTTGCTGACTGATGGAGTTCATTCAATTTCAAGCGCTAAACTTGAGTCTTTACGTTGAACCAATGCGTTAACTTAAACGTAAACCAGAGCGTTAAACTTGCGTCTCAATCAACAAGCCTTTTATCTCATCCAACTTTTGTAATAAGACTAAGGCTGCTTCACTCGGGAGCTGCCGAATAAGCATTCCTGACTCAAGATCTACCACTCGGATCACACTCTTCCCCGCCGCTTCATCGAGGCTAAATTGCAATGCAGTGCGCTGTAGCGCTTGCATACTTGACAGTGAATCGAGCACATTTTGTAACCGTGCTTGGTTCGTTTGAGGCGCTTCCGCCTTATCAACATCTTGAATAACTTTTCGGCCTAGTTTGTCATCCGCTCGCCAAGACGTTGGTGACCTATCATCTGTTTGATTTTCCCCACTCACGGCTTCTATGGGTATCACCGTTGCTAATGCACTTAATAGCGACTCTGTGACATTGATTTCCATGACGTTCATTCCTTGATTATCCTTGCTAGACAAAGCGAGACAAACGGGGATCGATACCACGAAATCTCAATGACTTCACCGACAAGCATTTACCATGATTGACTTCATCATCAGTATTTAACGGTTTACATTTTCAAAAGCTCAAACATCAAAAGGAGAGCCCGTGCTCTCCTTTTATAGGCCTATTTCTAAGGCTACCAAGACTCAGCCATAGAGCTTATGCCTAAATATAAATCAGCCTAGTGATGATTAACCTAGGAGTGACAAAGCCGTTTGTGGCAATTGGTTCGCTTGTGCCAACATAGACGATGACGTTTGCGACAAAATTTGCTGCTTGGTTAAATCGGCCGTCTCTTTAGCAAAATCCACATCTTGAATACGGCTACGCGCATCCGATACGTTGGTTTGAATATTACTGAGGTTATTAATGGTGAAATTCATTCTATTTTGCACCGCACCTAAATCGGCACGTTCTGAATCGATAGTCGCTAAGGCACCATCAATAATATCTAATGCATCTTGAGAGCCACTCGCCGTTGATATATCGATATCAGCTACCGAGGTAAACGTCTCTGTTGACGTTGTAGCACCAAACATTTCCCCTTCGTTACCACCCGTGCTCGATAATGAAATACTATTGGATGAAGATAAATTCAGCTGTGCGGTTTTTGAAATATCACCCGTACCTGCCGCTGTAGCGTCTAATTCAACTGAACCTGCAGTACTTCCCGTAATCTCAACGCCATCTACATTCGTAGCAGTTAAAGAAATAGTATCTGCTGTAGAATCATAAGTGGCGGTAAAACCAGCCGCATTTAAATCTTCAGCTAAAGCCTCACTGTTTCCCGCATAGCTGGCTAATTCGAATGAACTATCACCAATGGTTAACTTACCATCATCAGCGGCGGATAATGCTCCAATGGTTGCACTGACTTCCGTTGTTGCTGTAACGCCTGCATTAGAAGAATTAATCAAATCAGCTGTTTGTGTAGATGTAGCTCCTGCACCAATACCAATACTGGCACCATTAATATTTAACGTGTCGGCAGAAACCCCCGTTGCCGCAGCCAACGTCGTTGCACCTGCCGCTGCACCATAAACAGACCCCGCAGTCGAAATTTTATTCGCCGTATCACCGATATCTTTTGCACCTGTCGCTGACAGTGAAATTGAAATGGTCTCATTGGCATTAGAACCCACTTGGAAACTTTGAGTACCATAAGTCCCATCGAGTAGCTTTTGGCCACCGAATGAGGTGGTTTCAGAAATGCGAGTCAGCTCACTTTGCAGCGCGGTAATTTCTTTTTGCATCGAATCACGATCATCTTGCGAGTTTGAACCATTCGCCGATTGCAGTGACAAGTCACGCATACGTTGCAAAATATTGGTCGACTCTTGCATTGACCCTTCGGCGGTTTGCGCAATCGATATCCCGTCATTGGCGTTACGCATGGCCACACCAATACCATTAATTTGGCTGGTCATGCGATTAGAGATTTGTAAGCCCGCTGCATCATCTTTAGCACTGTTGATCCGCAATCCTGAAGACAGACGCTCCATTGAAGTTTGAAGTCCATTGCTAGCGCTGTTTAAGTTGCCTTGCGCCTTCATTGAAGTGACATTTGTATTGACTGAAATCGCCATGGTTAATTCCTCTTTACCTAGCTTTCGCTAGCCTTAGCTACTGCCTGTCTATTCAAGTCAGGCGACTGAATGGGATTAGTTACAATGACTTTAACGGCAGCGCTAATTTAAGCTTTAGGGTTTATTTTACAAATGCATAAAAAAATTATTGATCGCAGTGTCAAAAACCATCATAAATAATCAAATAACGACACCGAATTGACCTTAGCAAACAGCTGCGATACGACATTGAGCGATAACTGCTGCTTCTCATATTCGGTGATGGCACTGGCAATGTCTAAGTCTTCCAATAACGATAATGCCGAGGTATTGACCAGCTGCATCTCGATATGCACATCTTTGGCTTTATCCAGTGCATTTAAATCATTACCCACTTGAGAGCGTCCCAAGGCTAATTGCGCCTGTCCACTGTCGATATTATTCAGCAGCTGATTAAACTCTGCTTGCCCTTGCGGGGTATTAATCACTTCGCCGGTTTCAAGTAAAGTGATCATGTCACTTAAGCTATCAAAAATATTAGCATTAGACTCTGGATTTAAGGTGACGGTATCGCCTGCCACAGGCGTGCCTTCTAATTGCACCGTTAAGCCATTAAGGATAATAGGCTGGGTGGCATCAAGGTTACTCAAGCGCGTGACTGTGCCAGATGGATCGGTGACATCAACATCTAACCCACCCGCCCCATTATCAATAAAATCATACTGGTACTGTCCTGAAGCATGAGTCGTACTGTCACTGACTTTGGCACTTTTCACACTAAAATCACCTTGCTGAGCCAGATCATAACTGGCGCTATAATCCCCCATGGCATTGGGTACGCTCATAAACAAACTGTCACCAGCAATGTTAGTGGCTAAGGTGCTATTGGATGCAATGAGGGTGTCTCTTACCCCTGAATCCCCGCTGTAACTAATATCACCATGACTATCGAAGGCAAAAGGGGTCACATCAGTTTTAAAGCCTGAAAAAATGCTATTGTCGGCACTGTCTTTGCTGTTGGCCAAATCGACCAGCTGATCTAAATTACCCTGTAACTCATCGGTCAAGGCTTGTCTGTCTAAATCGCTTAAACTGCCATTCACGCCCTGAAGCATTTTATCACGCATGCTTTGCAGCAGATTTTCGACACTGCCAAGGGTGCTTTCGGTTACCGACAACCTCCCTGTCGCGATATCGATATTACTCAGGTATTGCTCAGCTTGAGTATTTTGTTGCTTAATATTATCAATCGCAATAGCCGCAACGGGATTATCCCCTGCTGTGATGACTTTTTTCCCTGAAGAAATCTGGCCTAAAATCTCACTCGTATTTGACTGATGTTTAAGCACACTCGATGAGGTTTGATTAAACATTTGTGCGGTTGAAATTCTCATCAATACTTCCTTTAGTTAAATTACGTTCCAAGATCAAACTGTCATATTAAGCGTCAATATCAAACTGAACGTTAATGACTGACCGGATCTAAATTGAAACAGTCACGAACACGTTTATCCGCTAACGTAACGAGTTATAAAGCGTATCGAAAATCTCCGTCGCCACCGTCATAATTTTCGCCGATGCCGAATAAGCTTGCTGATAACGCATTAAATTGGCCGCCTCTTCATCTAAATTCACCCCCGATGTAGACTGCACTCTGGCATAGGCTTGGGCATAAATAGCATCTGCTGCAGTGACACCCACCTCGGCGGTTTTGGTCTCGCTACCAATGGCAAGTTTGGTTTTTTCATAGACATCCGTTAACGTATCTTTACCACCGTTCATCAAACTTAACTCGCTCAGCGCCGCCATCTGCAATGCATTGGTATTATCACCTGACGATTGCGATAAATCGAAGATAAAACGCTCGCTACTGGTCGCCGTCGATTCAATATCAAAGCTAAATCCATACGCGCTGATACTCGGGGGCGTATAGGTTGTCGCGGCGCCCAAAGAGACACCATCGACATCGAACACCTCAAAGGTATTGGCTGTGGGATCAATACTAAACGTCAGCTCTGCACCCGTGACAGGAAAGCCTGGGGTACTCGTATCATCAATACTGGTTAATGTGAGTGTGGTATCGCCACTGTTCCTGTCATCTGGGGTGATCTTAGGCGTGCTACTGGCAATAGCAGCGGGTGAGCTCATCACCACAGCAAAGCCGCTCGCAGCCCCTGCCGTTGGGCGTAACATAAAGGTGTCACCCGATGCCAGCGCACCACTATCGATACCAATACTAAAACCATTGGCGCCTTCAAGGGTATTGCCATTTAAGGTTAAGGTCGATGTGGCGCCGGAAGCGACATCCGTTAACGAATAGCCTGAGGGGGAAGTAAACACTAACGCATATTCAGCGCCGGTTAACGCCGCGGCATCCTCAATATTCACGCTTAAATTAGCCGTCCCGGTATTACTGCTTAATGCCCCGACTCGGCCAAAGGCCATTTGAGATGCGTTAATGTCAGTAAACATATTCTGGCCAAGCTCACCGTTTAAGTCGATGCCTTGCGCTTGAGCCGAGTTAAACGCATCGCTGATCCCTAATGCCATCTGGCCTAATTCGAGTGTGGCAGGAGTTAAGGTCTCATCTCTAAAATCGGCTAACGCTCCTAACGTACCGCCCAAAGAGGCGATATCCACATTAATACTATTGCCTGAGCGATTACTCGTGCTGCCACTAGAGGCTTGCATCTTAATGTCATTAGGAAAAGGATCGCCTTGCGTGGTCGACAGTGACATGGCAATTTCACCCGATACCAGCATCACCGAGCCGCCTAACATCACGCTTTTAGCGCCAGTATCGAGTGCAACCACATTCACTTGAGCATATTCACTCAGCTCCTTTATTAAACGGTCTTGGGCATCGAGTAATTGGGCATTCTCACCCGTTGATTTCATTAGCTCATTGTTGATATTGGCGATTTCACTGCTAATGGCATTGATGCGTTCAGTGATCGCGGTGATTTCATCATTGGTTTGTTGCATTTGTCCATCAAGCGAGGTTTGCATTTGTGACATGCTGCTGGCAAGTTGCTCAGCTTGACTCAACACATTGGCGCGAAGCCCAAGATCGCTTGGTAAATCGGCCAAACTGTTTAAGCTACTGTAGAGATCATTTAATCCTTGCGGCACTGCTTGGCCTGCAGATGAAAACAATTGATCAAGCTCACTGGCTTTAGTGTAACGGGTTTCAGCTGCGCTGACCGCCGTTTGGCCTATACGCAACTCTTTAACTGCATAATCATTATAAATACGCTTAACATCGGTCACATAAGTACCCGTACCGTAAAAATTACCACCCACGAATTGCGAGTCTAAGCTCGACTGAGAAGCCACTTGGCGGTTGTAACCTTCGGTATTAGCATTGGTAATATTATTACTGGTTACCGCTAATTGCGATTGTGCTGCTTGCACACCCGTTCGGGCAATATTGAGTAAATCGACCGCCATTAACAGGCTCCTTTCTTTGATGACAACGATGACAATAATAAAAACGCTAACACAGAAAAAAATCTAAAACTAAACCTTAATAACAGCTTAACGGCCAACGCAGCGTATTCTTGATGCTTTTTTAGCACGCAGATGATTTTCCTTTGACTTTAATAAACGCTAGACTATTTTAAAACACCATCGGGTAATAGATCTTGGGTAATGGATTGCATCACTCTCAATACTTTTTTCGCATATTGAGGATCCGTGGCGTAACCCGCCACTTGTAACCCTTGCATAAAGGCCTGCGGATCTTGCGCCTGTTTCATCGCCGCTTGGTATCGTTCCCCTTGCGTTAATAAGCCCACAAAGTCATTGAAACTCTGCTTGATATCATCATAAACACGAAATTGCGCTTTTTGTTTAACCGTTTTCCCTTGTTCAAATTCAAGTGTGTCGACTTCTGCGCTGTTTCCTTGCCAACCTTTCCCCACTTTGATATTAAAAAAATTATGACTATTCACTCCCTCTTGAGTGTGGATAATTTTTTGTCCCCAACCAGTTTCCAGCGCCGATTGAGCGATTAAGACTTCGGCTTGGGTACCCAGCTGCGCTGCTGCTGTTTGTGCATATGGATAAAGCTTGGCCACAAAAGCTTCTGGGCTTAATACCTGAGGCGCCTCAGGTAATGGAGCAGAGACTAAGGATAAAGATGAAAAAGAGGAAGAAACCCTGCTGGCATTAATAGGACTCGCTGCATCAAGAACAGCACGCTTATTTGCAGCATGAACCACGCCATTATTCGTACTGCTGTTCACCCAATTATTCTCACTTTCATTCACACTGCCATTCGTAATAGCAGCAAGTTTATCGAGAAAGTTTGGCGCTAACGGATAGTGGCTATTTTGCTCAGAACTGGCCAGCGTAAGCTCATTGGACGTGAAACCAGAGGCATTATTGTCCGCTCTTAGCACTGATGCGGGCAACATTTGACTGGTTTCAGGTGATAATTGTTGCACCATCAAATCCGCTAAACCTAGCATGCCTTGACTCGATAAATTAAGTGACATCTGTTGATCGTGCATCTGTTCATAAAATTGGGTGTATTGGCTATTCATCGGGCTATCGGACTCAAACACCGCATTAGCATCACGCATACTTTTCATCAGCATCTGTACAAAAATACCTTCGAATTGCTGCGCGACTTCTTTTAGTACCGAAGAGTCATCTTGTTGTGCCCTAGCACGCAACGAGTCAAAACTGCCTAAGTCTAAAAAGTGTGCGGCTTCTGCTAGTTTATCCATACTCAGATCCATTCATGTCAGTCATTCTTATGAGCCAAAGCGAAATGATGAACAAGGTTAAATGCTATCACCGCTATATCACAATGAGTTCGCCGTGTAAGGCGCCCGCCATTTTCAACGCTTCTAAAATCGCCAGAACATCCGAAGGCGCCGCACCCACTAAATTGACCGCTCGAACCAGTTCATCTAACGTCGTGCCCGGATTAAACATAAACATGCGGCGATCCTCCTCTAAGGCATTAATTTGGCTATTCGAGGTGACGACCGTTTCACCATTAGCAAAAGGATTAGGTTGAGACACTGAGGTCGCTTCAGCAATGGTCACAGTCAAGCCCCCATGTGTTACTGCTGCCGCTAATAAACGCACATCTTTACCAACCACGATGGTGCCCGTGCGAGAGTTGACGATAACCTTGGCCGACCCATGGGCCACCTCGACTTGCACATTTTCTAATGTGGCTAAAAATGACACCCGCTGAGACACATCACGAGGCGCACTGACTTGAATCGAGGTCGCATCAATAGGCCTTGCCATACCTGGGCCGAGCAAATCATTAATGGCATTAGCCAAACTGTTTGCGGTTGAAAAATCAGCGCGGTGCAAATTAAACGTTAGATGATCGCCGTTAGCAAAAGGACTCACCACCGCTCTCTCAACGATCGCCCCATTCGGGATTCGCCCAACCGTGGGGGTATTTTGAATGACTTTTGAACCATCAAGCCCTTCAGCACTAAAACCACTGACCACCATATTACCTTGTGCAATCGCATACACCTTATCATTCAGTCCTTTTAAGAAGGTTTGTAATAAGGTGCCACCGCGTAAACTTTTGGCCTCGCCCAAGCTCGATACCGTTACATCCATGGTTTGTCCCGGCTTGATGAAAGCAGGCATTGTGGCATTGACCACCACCACTGCCACATTTTTTATTTTGGGCCTAAAGCTGGTGGGCAGATTAATGCCAAAGTTTTTCAGCATGGTGGTAAACGTTTGCTCAGTATAACGGGTCTTCTCACCCGTACCAGGCAACCCCACGACGAGGCCATAGCCCATCAATTGGTTATCCCGCACCCCTTGAACATTGGCAATATCTTTAATGCGTTCCGCCTGAGCTAAGTGAGGCAGCAAGCCAGTGAACACCAAAATAACGGCACACAGGTTGAAAACGGGCATCGCTAACCAACGGTTATCAACACCCCCATATTTCACATTGGATTGCACATTGGCACTATTGTTTATGCCTACAGCCCGAGTCTTTCCTGAAAAAAGCCAGACCGGCAATAAACGGCTGCATAAACGTAACAATAAGCTAAAAATAGGCGTTATCATTAAAAAGGCCACCAGCTGCTATAAAAAAACTGACTCAACCAACCGACATTTTGCGAGTCGGCAAAGGTGCCGGTGCCACTGTATTGAATACGGGCATTGGCGACGCGAGGTGACTCGATACGATTATCGGGACTGATGTCTTCGGCTCGAACCATTCCGGTTATGCGCACAAATTCATCGCCATTGTTAATGGAGATCCACTTTTCACCGCGGATCACCAAATTACCGTTACTCAACACTTGCATCACGTTGGCAGAAATACTGCCCGCGAGACTATTACTTTGATCCGCATCGGCTTCTCGCTTGGTTTTCATGCTATCGGAATAATTTAAATCAATCGGATTACCATAAATGGTCACGTTCTGCCCACCCGCATAAAGGGGCGCTAAACTCAGATCAGAACTTTTACTGAGTTCGTTATTGGCACTTTTTTTAGCCGAAGTCGACTCCATTAATACCACCGTAATAATATCACCCACTTTATGAGCGCGAATATCCGTATAGAGACTCGAAGATTGCTGCTCTTGATATAAAGAGCCCGTTGCCTCCATTTTTGTCGGCGATGCTTCAGGGTAAATAGGCGCATAATAGGGATCATCGGTAATGGGCTTACTTCCCCTGGAGGTACAGCCACTTAAAAAAGTCACAAAAATGAAGACTAATACCCAAGCGCACCTTGCCATGCCGTTTACTGACATATTATTTTTTATCATGCCGTTATCCATCATGCTATCAGCATTAAAGATTTTGATTAACATAAGACAGCATTTGATCCACCGCAGAAATCACTTTCGAGTTCATCTCGTAAATACGCTGACTCTCAATGAGGTTCACTAACTCTTCGGTCACATTCACATTTGATGTCTCAAGCGCCCCTTGCCTGATCGCCCCCATCCCATCGAGAGCCGCGGTCCCTTCGATCGGTGCACCACTGGCCCCCGTTTCGATATAGAGGTTTTGTCCTTGAGGCTCTAACCCGCTAGCATTAATAAAATCTGCCATGTTTAGCTGGCCTAAAATTTGATTTTCGGCTTCACCACTCACTTTTACCGACACTTCGCCCTCTGAAGAGACCGTGATACTGCTGGCATCTTCAGGAATAGCGATCCCCGGCTGCACCACAAAACCCGAGCCCGATGTCACTATTTTCCCTGATTCATCTAACGAGAACTGGCCGCTTCGGGTATACGCCGACGAGCCATCGGGCATTTGCACCTCAAAAAAACCTGGACCTTCTATCATTAAATCCAGCGAATTATCAGTGGTGATCATATTACCTTGGCTAAAAACTTTCTGAGTCGCTACCACTTTAGTGCCCGCACCAATATTAAGCCCGTTCGGCAACTTAGTATTGGCCGCACTCACGCCTCCGGCTTGATTAACTGTTTGGTATAATAAATCTTCAAACACCGCACGGCTTTTCTTAAATCCCACCGTACTGGCATTGGCCACATTATTTGAAACGACCGCAATATCGGTTTGCTGAGCATCAAGCCCCGTCTTACTTATCCATAACGCTGGATGCATGTTCCCTACTCCTCGATCCTCGTGGATGCTTAGCATTCACGAGGATTAGTTTTATAACATCAATATCGTCAACCGCATGACATCAATATTGGCTCTCTTTGCACCACGTTTTAGATCCAAAGAAAGCCATCAACTTATTCGCATTAACGACGCTGAAGCTCTGTCATTGTCTTCTGCCGTTTTCATTAATTTCACTTGCATTTCAAACTGGCGTTGTAAATTAATCATGGAAACCATTTCGTGCACGGGATTAACATTTGAACCTTCGACTGCGCCACTCTCGACCCGCACATTGCCATTTTCAGGTGCCCTATTCCCCGAAAGCAGGCGAAATAAGCCATCCTCCCCTCGCATCATGTTTTTATTGCCCGGATTGACTAACTTTATCTGCGCCACTTCTTCTACTACATCGCCTGTCGCCCCTAACGGGCGGATAGAAATAATGCCATCTTGAGAGATTGCAACTTTATCAATAGGAAGCGGTAGGACAATCGGTCCATTGCCTCCCATAATAGGTGTGCCTCTGTCGTTTCGAAGCAAACCTGTACTATCGAAACTTAAACTGCCTGAACGCGTGTAAGCTTCTTCCCCCGTAGGGGTTTGAACGGCTATCCAACCTTCACCTTTCACCGCAATATCTAAATCACGTCCGGTGGTTTTTATCGCGCCGGGCGTAAAGTCAGAAGACGGCGATTCTGCCATTGCAAAGACCCGTGTCGGCAGTCCATCACCAAAAGCCTGCATTGAGCGTGCCTGCACTAAATCCGATTTAAACGCATCGGTATTGGCATTCGCCAAATTATTGGCGCTCACGGCTAACGCATTCATATTTTGCTTAGCCCCACTCATGGCGATATAAAGTAACTTATCCATTAACGGCTCCGGTAAATTAACGCTTACCCTTATGATTAAAACTATCTGCTCTTGTCAGTCATTCTATTTTTCAACACTGAAAAGTCAGTCATGTCTCTGTCATATCGTAAACAAAAGAAGGCAAGCTTTATGCCATGCTCTGTCGCACAATAAGGCCAATAAACTGATTAAAAGTGATGCGGCACACCTTTGCCGCTCTAGCCAAGCCCCCTAAATAAAAGCAACATTAGCGGATCTGCAATATAGTCTGCTGCAGTGTATTGTTGACCTCTAATGTTCTTGAGTTCGCTTGATAATTACGCTGAGCCGAAATGAGATCCACCAATTCATTATTCAAATCAACATTCGACTGCTCCAGCGCCGATGAGGTGATATTCCCAAAGGTGCCACTATTGGCCTCCCCCGCCAGCGCTGCACCCGAGTCTAAACTGGCTTTCCAAGATGTATTACCCACTTGGGTTAACCCTTGCTCGTTAGCAAAACGCGCCAGTGCCACTCGTGCTAATGGCACAGCCGAACCATTACTGTAACTGGCAACAATCAAACCATCTGACCCGACTTCAACATTGGTGAGACGTCCAACGGTAGTGCCATCTTGAGTGAGCTGCGTCGCCTCAGAAATCCCTGCATATTGGGTGGGATTATTGAATTCGATGGTTAACGTTTGAGCACCATCAGTACCCGCCCCTAATACGCCAGCGCCGCCCACCCCTAAGGCTTCTGTCGTAATCGTCGCCGGATCACTTCCGGTATAACTGCCCACATCGTTAAAGGTCAATACCGCACCTTTCCAGCCAGAAGCCGTTTGCGCATTGCCCGTACTGTCAGCCGCACCGTCTCCTGTCGTATCAGTGTTGTAAGTCACAGCAGTCCCATCAACATCCACCGCTTCGCCATCAACGGCGTAAAATGCCACCCAATTACTTTCTCCCGTATACGCCCCTTCTTCTGGACGAACAAAATATGAACTTAAAATGTGCGGCTCACCCAAAGAGTCATACATGGTGACTGAGGTCGAATAATTGAACGTTGAGCTGTCATCGGGATCAAAAGCACTGACATCGAGCCCATCATCGCCCGCATTGAGGTTCATTTGTAAACCAATATTTTCAGTCATGGTCGGACTACCTGCAGTATCAGGGATTTGCACCGGTCCTGTGGTGGTTAAACTGACTGCAGTGGAATTACCTTCATCATCCACGGGGAATGTTTGTAAGAAATTACCTTGAGAGTCTGAAATATAGTTATTCGCATCGACTTTAAAATCACCCGCGCGGGTAAAAGAAAAATCCTGATTATCAATACCTGAAGAGGTAACAAAAAACCCCCCACCACCAATGGCCATGTCTAACGCATTACTGGTAAATTGTAGGCTCCCCTGATGGAACTGCTGTGCCACTTGTGTGGTTGTAACCCCGCCGCCCACTGCAGTCTTCGCATTGGAGAAAATAGAATTGGCATACACATCAGCAAATTCGGTGCGTGACTCTTTAAATCCGGTGGTATTCACGTTAGCAATATTATTTGCAGTGGTGTCTAAGTCTTTTTGCGCTGCTGAAATACCACTTAGTGCAATATTAAACGACATAACTCCTCTCCCCTTTTTTATTATATTTTTCTTTATGCTTTATTTTTTTATTTCTTTTACAACACGAATGCCTGATCGGTATGCCAATAGCAGCGCACAAATACGCGGTTCTATTCAAAAGTTGACCAATACAGGATCATCTTATGACTCAGATACTGCCAATACATCGGCCATTTGTATTCCGCCTAATCCACGTAAGTTCAATATGGCCCCCGTTTCACTCGTCCCCAAGGAGACACTCGTCACATGGGCATAAGTCGATACGGGTAACTCTTGACTCTCTCCATTGACTTTACCACTGGCTTTAATGGCGTAGCTGCCAGCAGCAACGGCCTCGCCATTAGCATCGAGGCCATCCCAAGACAAATCAATGTTGCCACCAGCACTGCCATCGACGATATAACTCGCAATTAAGGCACCACTGTCATCCTCAACACGAACAGTAATTTCATTAATCGCTTCAGGCGTACTGACTACAGATTTTAAGATAGGATCCTCAACGGAGATATAACCTGTATCCGAAGGAATGAGTACCTTTTGCCCAACAAGACTCGAGGCTTCTAAAGCTTGACTCGATGTCATAATGGCATTGAGGTTCACGATCTCGTCATTTAGGTTACTGATCCCATCTGCCGTAGAGAAAGCAGTGAGTTGCTGCACCATCTGATCATTTTCAACGGGTTTAAAGGGATCTTGCATCGATAATTCTTGCGTCAGCAAGGCTAAAAAATCTTCTTGAGTCAGCGCTTGATTATTCTCTTCAGGGACTACTGAGTCGGTCGGTAAACGTAATGCATCTAAAAATGGATTGCCGGTAATAACACTGGATGTACTCATGTAGTAATTTTCCTTAACGTTTGAAAATAAACATCAAATAGCGACATTTAAGATTTCCCTATTCTCAAGGTTTGTTGCAACATTGATTTGGCGGCATCGGTAACTTGTACGTTCATTTGATAAGAACGAGAAGCCGAAATCATATCGGCCATTTCCTCCATCACATTCACATTAGGCTTATAGATATACCCATCGGTATCCGCCATGGGATGATTGGGAGAAAACGTTTTCGTTAACGGTAAATCACTTTCGACTATCCCTTTTACTGCCACTCCCACCGAGGACTGCTGTTGTTTTTGAGCTTGGTTCATGGTGGCTTCAAAAATGGGATGCCGAGCACGGTAAGTCGTGCCAATACTGCTCGACACGGCATCGGCATTGGCAATATTACTGGCCGTGGTATTTAACCTGACCGATTGCGCTGACATTCCCGAACCCGCCACATTAAAGATATTAAATAAGCTCATGATTAATCTCCTCTAATGGCTTTTTTCAAGCCTTTAAACCCACTATCAAGAAACCCCAGAGACATCTGATATTCCAATGAGTTTTGCATAAAAGCTGACTGCTCTTGCTGCATATCGACAGTATTACCATCACCAGTATCAGGCTGTGTGGGTGCTCGATAATCGGGGGTTTGTTGAGATAAGGCTTCCAAATCAAAATGTTTACGATTGCTAATTGCCATCTTGAGTCCGTTTTGTTGACGACTGGCTGAGGCTAACGCCTTATCAAAATCGATATCACGGGCTTTATATTGCGGCGTATCCGCATTGGCAATATTAGAAGACAAGACTTCGGCCCTTTGAGAGCGAACACCTAAGGTATATTGATGAACGCCTAATGCTTTATCAAAATTAATCGCCATAAATTTGCCTGTTGATGTTTAATCATTGATATAAGCAATTGATGTGCCAAGTCATAATCCAGCACGGTTTTAGGCGGGTAAATGAAGAGGGGGAAACTCAGAAGGATAATGAAACAATAGTTAACGGCAATCGATTGCCGAGCTTTAAAAGTAAGATCGCAAATTAAGAGGCTAAAAATAGCGATAGACAGTTCAAACAACCCAATAACAATGAAAAATAAACACATTAAATGAAAATGTATTACTTTAAAATCATCATTTCAACTTCATCCATAAAAGCCCAATCCATTCATGAAGTGCGGTTGCCGACATGTGTAAATAAGACTCTTCAGGATATAAATGTGAAAAATGCATACCGCAAATCTGCGTTCGACTTAAGTGCATGGTGGGAGCAGGAATAACCTGCAACTCCATTTTATTATAGAAAGCCATTGTTCTTAACATATGACTGGCTGTCGTAACCACGGCCACTGACTCATCACCAATTATTGATTTTATTGTCAACACTTCTTCTTCGGTGTCTCTTGGTTTTTCAAAGATTTGAATATTGTTCGCTGGGATCCCTAATGCTAGCGCTAACTCTTGATGCATGACCGCGGTAGAGCGAATATGATTAATCCCTGTATAGCCTGATAATAACAGCGTCGCATTAGGGTTTAAATGCCAAATACGCACTGCTTCAACCACCCTAATACTCGAGGTATAACTTAACTGACTGGTAATAGGCAAAGAAGAAGCTTCGAAATGACCACTACCTAAAACATGAATAAAACGAATCGGTTCACCGCTATACACTGGATATGTAAACTCAAGCGGACTTAATAATGCAAAAGCCACTGGCTGAAGGCTCAATAGATATAAAAAAATAAACCCTAAGCCTAATAAACCATAGCCTAACTGATTATCATCAAGATACAAAAAAATAAAAGCGACTAACATCAGTCCCAAACAGGCTGGTAAAGGACTTAATAATCGACCTAACACCCACTTGATATAAAACATATCAACCTCAATGACACCAACTACTACCAAACTGATTATTGCGACTAAATGATACTACCAACTGGTTCATATAATTTATGACTAAAACTTAAGTGTAGTTCTCCTGCAAACTGGTAGACCAAAAAAATCATCACCCTCCCCATTAACAGCCATAAACAGTATGCTTAAAAGTGCGAATTAGGTTGCTTAAGAAATGACTTTTCCTCTGCAGTAGACTCCCGCCCTAAAATGTCATTGCGATGAGGGTAACGACCAAATCGATCAATAATGGCTTTATGTTGATATTCAAAATCAACACTCGACAGCGTCGCTCTTTGCTTAAAGAGCGGGAGTGCCATTTCATGGATCCGTGCCGACTCACTGTGCATCATAGGTAAATACAAGAAACTGCATTCAGCACTGGTAAGCTTTTTATCCGCTCTTTGAGCAATTGCTTCTTGGCATAAAGCCAAAGCCAAGGGATCCGATGCAAAGGCTTGAGACGTATCTCGATACATATTTCTTGAAAACTGATCGAGTACAAGAATTTCGGCTAACCGCCCTTTTGGTGTTTGCCTCCAAGCATAAAGCTCACATCGATTGGCCTGATGATGTAAGTGAAAAAATTGCTCCCTGATAATTTGATCAAATTTGGGATCTTTTTCCCACCACTGAGCCGATTTTATTTCTTCAAACCAAAATTGTAATACTCGTTGATACATAAGGTTTCCTTTTTTCTGCTTAGCAACATGTCTAATGCCCCAAAAGCTGAGTCATTCAACTAATACTTCAACCTAGACTAAAAAGCCATATAATCAAAGATAGAACACTCTCTCTATTGATATCAATGAAAATAGTTGAACATGACAAGCAATACCTAAAGGAATTCATCACCCTCAATGAAGAGTGGATAAATTATTACTTTTCTATTGAAGCCGTTGATCGGGAACTTGCCGCGAATCCCGCTGATGTTATAGAGAGTAGAGACTATATCCAGTCTACGGCTAAATGAGCGGATAGTTGGCGTATGTGCATTATTTAATAAGGATGAAGGCTTCATCAAACTCAATAAAATCAAAGCAAAAAAAATCTTTTTAGTGTCCAATGCTCGATTAGAAACCACCATAGCACTGTATAGATAATATGGATTTACAGCAGCCACTCAACATTCACACCCAGAATATGGCCGAGCCAATATCGTCATGGAATACTCTTTTATACGAGAGATACCCAAGTGAAATAAAAATTCTAATGTCACTTGAGTATACAAACCACCTAGGAATAACAGTAAAACCCATTATAAATTAATCTATTAAAACTATTTATTGCTTTTGGAGAACAGTATTAATCTTATAGTAATTGGCATCCATATAGAAGCAATAATAAGCACTATCAAAGCAAGCAAATTTATGCGCAGGTAAACCCAAGCTAATAAACTCTAGAATAAAGGAAACTAGCGGAATAAATATTATAAAAATAAACATCCTTGGAGCAAGCCCACTCGCTTAGGTTCGACTTCGCTACGCGCAGCGGGTGGGTATTAATGCGACAAAAAGACTCAAAATCTACGCGGCAAGAGACAAGAAATCAAACCCGAAGGGGTTGATAAGTCCTAACCCATGCTGACTTGATCTTTGTCCTTGCTTCAATTTTACCTCTAAAAGTATTATTATTTTTGACTCGCATGCAAGAAATTATTATAAACCCAGCGGTAACTTGTATGCTCAGCTAACAAACCACCAAGCGCCATACCATGCTCACTTCGCCAGTCCTCCATTAATTCAGCAAGTACTGATGCCCATGTTGCCACTTTAACGCCAGCTTGAGTCATCCGATGAATCGCTGCGTCTGCTACTACTTTGTTCCACGTCCCAGATGCATCAACTACCGCATAGACATCATAACCCTCCTCGACAGCCGAAATAGCGGGAAACATTAAACACACATCGGTCACAATACCTGCCATAATAATTTTTTTACGCCCTGTGGCTTCAACGGCCTGCTTGAATTGAGCGTTCTTCCACGCATTAATTTCACCTTCACGTTCAATCACTTTATCACCTAAAATATCAATAATTTCAGGCATAATGGGACCGTTAGGACCATCAGACAAACTCGCTGTTGTTATTGTCGGCAAGCCCACAGTACGAGCCAAAGAACATAGTCCTTTGATATTTTCTGTCATTAAATGTGGATCTTGATCTCTACAACTCACTAATAAACCCACTTGATGATCGATCATAGTCAAAACGGCATTGTCACTTGTTAAAGTTTCAAAAAATTTATTCATCACAAACTCCAATATTTAACGATATGAAAATTAACTAACAACGATAAATTCAACATCATTAATGACATTGATTTTTACATTTTTACTTCGAATTAAATAACCATCTTCTGCTGAAATAATGCTGTCACCCTCAATGAAATCAACCTTTCCTTGTGTCACATAAATAAGCGTTTCGTTTTCAAATTGCATATCACTATTGGCAGCGAGCCTCACAATATCGATACAGGTATGACTGTCAAAAATGCTATTTTGCTGCTTATTACCGCCATAAATCCGAGTCACACCCATTGAGTCTGGGGAGTAATATTTATAACCAGCAGGTTCACCTGTGTTTTCAGGTAAAACCCATAGTTGAATCATACGGTTCTTAGTCCTGTTTGGATTCACTTCATTATGTGAAAAACCTTCTCCGCCTGCACGTTGTACTTGTACATCACCCACTTTAAGGCCTGTACCATGTGCCAATGAACCTTCATGCTTAATCTCTCCTGCAACCATGACAGAAATAACATCAATTTCTCTATGGGGATGCATCCCTGTTTCACCTTTAGGGTTAAAACACGCATCAGCCAAATAGACAAAAAGCCCTAATCCTTGGAATCTATTAACAATTTTTCTTCCACCAAATAGTTTTATATCAGTCACTAACCTGTACTCTGTTAATCCAGCAAAACCACCTAAAGGTAAAGAATCCCTCGTTAATACTTGCATAGCGACGTCCTGATATATTCTATAGTTAATCGTTCAATCATAAATAAATGCTATTGTTTTATAAATAGGTGATTATTGATAATATAATCTCAATTTCAACAACAATTTAATCGATTAATAATATGAAGCAAGATCTTAACGACATGATGGCCTTTCTCGCAGTAGTTGAAACGGGTAGCTTTACCTTGGCTGCAGAGAGGTTAGCCATACCTAAAGCGAATGTGAGCCGTAAGATATCTCGATTAGAACAAAGACTAAATGTGACATTACTAGAGCGCTCAACTCGCTCACAGCATTTAACTGAAGCAGGTACCCGCTATTTAACTCATTGCAAGAGTATTCATGAAGAAATCGACTTAGCAGAAGCTTCAGTAAATGAAATTATCCACCTTATTAAAGGACCGCTAAAAGTCGGCGTTTCCGTTACCATAGGCCAACAAATAATCCAACCTGCTTTATCTCGTTTCCTATCAAGATACTCAGATCTCAACCTACAACTCCTATTACTCAATGAAAGAGTCAACTTTATTGAAGAAGGATATGACTTGGTGATCCGTGTGGGTAAACTCGATGATTCTTCATTAATCGCAAGAAAACTAGGAACAACACAAAGAAAGTTCTTCGCGAGTCCACGCTATTTCAGCCAATCATCTATACCTGAAGATATTAACGAACTACTCGCGCATGATTTACTATTAATGAGTCATTTAATCAAAGAAGAGAAACTACAACTATTTTCAAATAAGATATTGCACACCATGAGCATTAAGCCAAAGCTCGTGATTAACGATTTCTCTCTACTCAAGCAAATGACAATTGAAGGACTTGGTATTAGCATACTACCTGAATACATGTGCCAGTCTGAGTTAATCGATAAGACACTCATACCACTACTCCCTCATTGGACAATGGAATCAGTACATCTTTATGTCCTTTATCCAAAAAATCGTGCTAAAATACCTAAAATCAATGCCTTTTTAGATTTTATTTCAGATTTATTTAAAGAGAAACTCACTCATATTTAATGATACTGATATTTTTCTCGTCATCGATTGAATTAACATTCACCTCGAAATAATGACGGTCAGAACACCATTTATTTCATTTTAAATCATTATGTTACCCGTCACCATCATACATCTAATGTCCTACTTGGTGCAGAAATATTTATCGATATATTATCTAGACGGGTACTCATACGTAATAACGACACTGATAGAGACAAGCAGCACGGCTCAAGCCGTGTTCTTAGTATTCAGATTTTAACATAGCGTAGACATACTCATCTCCCCATGCCCCTTTGAAAAATACATTCTGCATAAAATGCGCTTCTTTACGGAAATTAAGCCTTTCAACTAACTGACAAGAAGGTCGATTCTTCGTATCCGTTATGGCAATCACCCTATGTTTATTCAACGTATTAAATAAATAAGCCAATAAAGTATTAACCGCTTCACAAGCAATACCTTTACCTTGATATTGAGGCGCTAATGTAAACCCTATCTCGACCTGTTGCTCATCAATAAAATGCACCGCTAAATCGCCAAACAATACCTCAGACTCACGATCGGCAATCGCTAATTGATACCAATGGCCTTCTTGTCCAAAATGTGCGTAATCCGTCCCCTCTAATAAAGCTTTTGCGTCAGACAAGCTATAATCTTCCCCCCAACTTTGATATTGTGCAACCTCCGGCATCGACCGATATTGGCTAAAGGCCAATAGATCATTTGGTGCCAAGGCTCTAATGATAAAATGTTCCGTTATTAATTCAGGGCTCATGATGAACTCTCTAGTTTAAATAATATTTAATTTCATGCTAACATTAAAAATTTCATTATACTACAATACATTATAGTATAAACACTCTCTAATTATCATGATAAGAATAAGAAGTAACAGGTAAAAGCTAGGTATTATTCTTTTTTAAGAAATAATCATTCTATGCAATATCTTGCCTTTTTCATCGATTTTGTTTTGCACTGAAATGTACACCTCAATAGTCTAGTTAGTCATATGGGGTATTGGTCGTATCTAGTGTTTTTTCTGATTATTTTTGGTGAAACAGGTTTGGTTATTTTGCCCTTCTTACTTGGAGACTCTTTATTATTAGCCGTAGGCTATCTTGCCAGCACTGGCTCACTCAATATTTATATATTATTATCGTCTTGGATTTTTGCCGCTATTTTAGGTAATACAGTGAATTACCTAACAGGAAGATGGATCGGCCCTAAAATATTTCATTTTCCTCGTTCTCGCTGGTTTAACCCCCTTTACCTTCAAAAAGCGCATCATTTCTATAACTGCTATGGTGAACTCGCCCTTATTTTTGCTCGTTTCATTCCCATCATTCGAACGTTTGCCCCCTTTGTTGCTGGTATTGCCGCCATGAATTGGCGACGATTTCCATTATGATCCCTATTTTAGGGATCATAAGCCGCAATCGAAAAGAGAAGCATAAATCAAAATAATGACATGGTAAAACGTAAACAAAATTAACGATTGAAAGGATTCATATGCCATGCCCGAGAACAGGTGTGCCCCTCAAGGCTGTTAACGTTGGTGGAATTACTGTCGATATATCTGAAACCTGTGGCGGTGTTTTTTTCGATCACTTAGAACTTCTGTATTTCGATGAAAAAAGTGAACGTCGTGGCAGTGTACTAGCCGATCATCTTAAACAATTTCAACCGCCACAACTCAATTTAACTCAGCGTATTCACTGCCAAAAATGTGTTGATATTGTCATGCTCAGACATTATTACAGTCCTAATTACAATCCTAAAAAAGTCATTGAAGTTGATGAATGTCTAGGCTGTGGTGGATTTTGGTTTGATTACGGTGAACTGGAAAAATCAGGAAGCTTTTCCCTACAAAAGCCGATAGAAACAATGCAGCGGAAGCATTCGAACAAAGCATCATTCACAGCTCAGAGTACCGAGGTCACATCCAACATTTAGAAACCAAAGAAGCCCTAGCCGAACGGATTGAACACGTTAAACGGATCCACTCATTTTTATACATACTTAACCCTTAACCCTTTTTCTAAGTCCATCATCTAGGATCAGCGACTCATTTCTCACCCATTTGAGTCATCGATATTTCACTTTCCGAAACATGAAGTAACATTAATGGAGTAAATGCTCAATAAATGTTACTTCACGTAAAAGACTAACCACTTAGTTTATCTTAATAAAATTTATTTCAATACCCTGTAAAATAAGAGTCATTGCTCAATAATGATACAATTAATAACATTCAAACCCTTTGACAAAATAAAATTTCATGCTATAAATCGAATTCTACAATAAGAATAAAATATAAAAACGAAATGAGGTTGTATATTATGGCGTGTAACTTAGATGAAGATATTGAATATTTCCTTAAACAACAAAATCTTAAAATTAAAGACACTATAGAGTCAATACCGTTTAAAGGATGCTTTGCTCAACTCAACAATAACGATATCAGTGTCGATACCGATAATAAAAACATAATAAAAACATAACCGATAAATAAGAATACCACTAAAAATAGCCATTTTCTCTTAATTTGATTTTTAAACAAGATCTTAAAGAATCATAATGGCTTAACTATCATACACATCATCACTATTTCTGCCCCCCGACATTATTCCATATTGTTCAAGGATCATATCCGCCGCTTTTTCTGCAATCGCCATGGTCGGAGCATTCGTATTCCCCCCTATTAACGTCGGCATAATTGACGCATCGACGACTCTGAGGCCTCGAATTCCATGCACTTGTAAACGTTCATTGACCACAGCCATATTATCGCTCCCCATTTTACAACTGCCCACAGGATGATAAATTGTCTCTGCCGCGGCCTGAATAAATTGACGAATATCATCATCAGTTTTAAGCGCATGATCAGGCACTAAACGTTTACCTTGATATGGTTTGAAAGCTGGCTGTTCTAGCAAGTGTAAACACGCTTTAACGCCAACAACCATTTTATCAAGATCTTCTGATCGACTAAGATAATTAGCCTCAATACTCACCTTATCTTCAGGATCACTGCTATTCAGCGTAATAAAACCTCGACTTTTGGGCCTCAATTCACACACATGTAAAGAATATCCCTCCCCTATCATGAATCGCCAATCCCAACCATGATTACGCAATTTTAAACAACAAAAGTGATATTGTAGATCTGGAATATCGAGTGAGGGTGCAGATTTAACGAACCCACCTGCCTCTGTACCATTACTGCTAAAATAACCGCGGTGTTTAACAATATGTTGATAAAGATTATACACCGAATGGCTCAATATATTCTTAAGTGTCAGTCCATAAGATACCGCTTGAGTACATTGATAAACCAACATAATATCTAAATGATCTTGAAGGTTTCTGCCTACCCCAGGTAAATCATGTTTCACAACTATCCCATGTTGCTTGAGAACATGTCTATCGCCAATACCCGATAACATCAATAATTGAGGGCTGTTTAATGTACCGCCACACACAATAACCTCACACTTCGCTCGAATATGATAACGATGACCTTTCCGTGAATAGCACACCCCCGTCACCTGTTGTGGGTCCTCAGAATGTTCAAACTCAAGCTGACATACCAATGCTTGATCAATAATATGCAAGTTAGCTCGCTTCTGTGCTGGCCTTAAATACGCCACTGCGGCACTACAACGTTTACCTGTTTTTTGCGTAACTTGATAAAAACCCACACCTTCTTGATCTTTCCCATTAAAATCATAATTGTCTTTATAGCCCGCTTGCACGCCTGCCATAACAAAAGCTTGAGATAAAGGATTTTTTACTTCTATATCTTGTATATTGAGGGGGCCTTTAATACCATGAAAATCATCAGGCCCTCTTTCTTGATGTTGACCACGCTTAAAATAGGGCAGCATCTCTGCATAACTCCAGCCCTTATTGCCTAATGCAGACCAATGATCATAATCTTTGTGATGTCCTCGAGTATAAATCATGGCATTACTGGCACTACAGCCCCCTAATGTTTTTCCTCTGGGCCAAAACAAACGGCGATCATTAAGGTGTTTCTCTGACTGAGTATAATAATGCCAATTGAGTACCTTACTTCTCATCATCCATAAAATGCCAAAAGGCCAATGGATCGCTTTATGCGTATCTTTTGGGCCAGCCTCTATTAAGCATACATTCACATTTAGGTTTGCTGATAAACGGTTAGCGAGCACACATCCTGCAGATCCTGCTCCGACAATAATATAATCATACATAACATATCCTTGTTATTGACAAATAAACCAATAGCATAAACTGCATTAATTCAATCATAAAAATGGATAAAATCGATGAACAGTATCAATGGCTAATCAAAGCCTTTAAGAAAAGTAAGTCCCATCATATTCACAGTAAAAAAGGGAAGATTCCCTTCGAAAATCAAAGCTAACATAGTATAAACATACCCATAATAATATCGACCATTATGATTATCTGAATAAAGCACGTTAATATTAATCTTTTGTCTTTTAATTAAATAATCTGCCACTATAACGCTATAAATAGGTGACAATAACAAAGTCAATGCTACTAACATGCTAAAATAAATGAGCACAATAATACAAAGAGCTGATCAAACCACGCCAGCCAACACTATCCATACATTGACATAGTGACTCATCAATAGAATATCCACGACGGTATATCCCGCTAAACGTTGTGCCGTATTGCCCTATAAGTTAACGACTGTTCACCAGCCAATAATTCCAATGTCATTGTAATATAGGGATTTATTTTTCATTATCTCACCGCTTATTATCCATGTTCATCCCTATGACTCCGATCTTATAACAAGATTGAAATTGACTCATGAATATGTAAAGTCTATCGCTTCTCGCTCTTAATCATGAGTAACCTATCCAGTCATATCAATATATTAAACATTAGAATAAATCATTTTCAATAATAATTTCATCGACGTATGGCTAATACCGTTATTGACTTCAATAAAGAATAATTGGTAAGAAACTCACCTTTCAACAGAAAAATCAACAACATGATATTAAATTTAAAGATTATTCTTTAATGTTATTTGAATATAATGAAACTGGAATGTAATGATAAATTTAACGGTAAAGAAAAAACTCTACATCACACTTATTTTCATGATTTTTTTTATTTTAGTGATTGGTATTCTTTCTAATGTCAATATGGATAAACTCGCACTTCAGCGTATTATTCTTTTGGACTTAAAAGATGCCAATAATAATCTTTATCAAGCACGCCTCGCTCAATCAAATTTCATTATCAACGAAGATATTCGTTTCCAAAAAGAAGCTGAAAAAGAAATTAACCATTCATTATCGACACTAAACAATGTTAAAAAACAAATGAAAGTTGAAAAAAGTCAACAAACTATTGATGAAATAATCAAAGAGGTTAAGACCTTCAACAACCAGTTCAATGATCTAACTCATGTTTTTTATCATATATTAAATGTCAGAATCGATGTCGATAAAGCAGCTGAAAGACTCACTTCCAGGCTCGATAAACTGTTATCCTCCGTTGAAACATCACCTTCAAAGGTAAACAATCAGCTTACTCCTCACATTAAAGCCTTAAAGAATCGCTTTAATGATTTACGCATTGCTGTCTGGAAATATAATGATCACCCTACAGGGGAACATTCACAACACATTATCATCATAATGACGAGTCTTGATAATATGTTCGACAACCTGAAAAGAGTAAAAATGACAAAGGATATACGCCATGAAATAAGTGATATGATTGAACTCATCGGTCGTTATAACAGCTTGTTTAACAAAAAACACCAATATAACTTAGAAATGAAATCCATTATTGAGCATACTATTAGTCGTGCCAATATCGCATCTAACAAAACAGCACAATTGATTCAATCTGAAACAAAAATAACATTGACTGTGCATCACAATGCCAAGACAGTCATGTATCTCATCATTGCTTTTGTCATTTTACTGAGTTTAGTACTCTGTGTTTGGCTAGTGCGCTCCATCATGTTACCGCTAAATAAATCGGTCCATTTTGCTCAAAAAATAGCACAGGGTGATCTAACGCAACATATTACCATTAAAGGGGATGATGAATTTAATACCCTCAATAGTGCACTCAATACCTCTGCAAGCTCCCTACTCGGTATCATCATACAACTCAAAAAAGTCTCTAATGTATTACTTGACTCTGGCACTTCGATTAACGCTTTTATTTCAGAATCAACATACCATGTGAAACATCAACAAGTGGAAACCGAAAACATTGCCGCTGCAATCAATGAAATGTCGATGGCAGCGGGTCATATCGCTGACAGTGCCAACGAAGCAACATGCCAAAGTCAACAAGCCAATGATGCTGCTAACAAAGGCAATATCGCGGTTCACAATACCATCAGTTCAATGGAAACCCTCTCTAATGAGATGATTTCAGCTTATAGTGTGATTAATAAACTCGATGATGATGTCAAAAATATCGGCAGTATTTTGAGTGTCATCGGCAAAATTGCCGATCAAACTAATTTACTCGCACTCAATGCCGCTATCGAAGCTGCGAGAGCCGGGGAACAAGGTCGAGGTTTTGCCGTTGTCGCGGACGAAGTCCGTAGCTTGGCACAAAAAACGCAAGACTCAATAGAAGATATCACCCTCATCATTAACGCAATAAAAACTGGAGCTTCCAATGTTGTTAACGTCATGGAACAGTCAACTGAACGTAGCTACGAAGTGGTTGAACTCTCAAATCAATCCGGTAAAGCATACAAGCATATTGCAGATGCCATATACGTCATATCCGATACTAATGCTAAAGTGTCCGTGGGCGTTAAAGAGCAATCCTCTGTTGCTGAAGAAATCAATCATAATATTTTAAAAATTAAAGATATCACCGATCAAAATGCCAATGGCTTAGATTCGATTAAACAACAAGTTAAAACATTAAAGCAACAAACTCATACCTTAGATGAACTGATAACCTTTTTTAATATTCAATAATAAGGTTTTGAATAATTTTTCAATATATTAAACTATAACAAATAGTTGAGATCAATAAACGTTTTCTTATTTTCCATGAATTCATTTTATCTTCAACAAGTAGAAAGCGACTTGAGCTTGTCGATCCCCACATTACTTGCTAACGTAACAATGTTGCCAATTAGTTAAATACTGTAAGCAGTACTGGAAAATGAATCTGAAGGAGATAAAAATGGAAGCATTAGTAAAATATGCCCCAAAGCAAGCAGGAGAATTATTTCAATACCGATCTAAAACCCTAGTATGTTATGAATATAGACAAGATGAACAATATCCCGACCTTTATTATTCAGGCTCCTCTTATCTCAACTTAGAAACAACAGAACACCCCAATCACATTGCTTATTACATTGCAGGCAATCAAACCCAGTGTCATACCTTTAGATTGATCTTAAACATTAATAATGTCGCTTACATGCCAGCCGATAAAGAATACTTGTTGGCATGTGCTAAAGATCTCTATTTATACGTCTTTGACCGTCCGTTAGATCCTCGTATTATTCACGCCATTAAGCATGGAGAGGATATCCGATTCCTCTATAAAAAAACTAATGTCAGCTTATATAAAAAGGACTGGTCAGCGGGGGCAATAAACGGTTTTGAACTTGAATTTAGTATCGGTTGATTTTTATCCGCATTTAACCATTAATCTCTAGCTTTGAACTCTGAGAACTCATCCATTTTATATTGGCAAGGATGCCAATCTATCTCCAACACGGTACGCCAACCTCACCCACACGCCATGACTCCTAGATCTCAGCAATAAGCGACACACGTTTACCTGTTAAAAACTCATAAGGACTGAGAAAGTTTAACGCCTTTCTTGGCCTCATGTTAATTAAAAATTCAGCATTGGCT
>NZ_JAKIKS010000048.1 GCF_023284005.1 Shewanella surugensis | reverse complement strand
TTGACGTGGTTTTCAAGGAAGATGACAGCCGGATAATGCTTGAAGGTGCCGTTGAAAATATGGCGCTATTCAGAAGATTTGTATTAAACATGTTCAAGCAATGCGATTGCGGTACGCCAAGTCAGCGAAATAAGCTAAAAAAGGCGAGTTGGGACGATGATTACAGGGCAAAAGTTTTCTTTGGTTAATTATCCGACAAAGTATGCACCCGCCCTGTAGTGCTGGGGGAGCGGGCTCTTTAGTTAATTACCATTTATTACGTCGAGATATGTCACCAACCAGTACAGCTTACCTATTTAATGACTCTGGTCCTATTTCCCTCGCTTTACAAGGTAGCGATGCAGCCAGTTTGCCTTTGCATACGAAAATTCATCAAGCTTGGGGCTTAGATCGTGTTATTGATTATATTGGTCAAGATCTGCCTAACTTTAGTGTCATCGATATGGGCAGCATAAATAGTGCATTAGCAGAAGGTTGGCCCGATGATCGTTTCGCACATGTTCATTTTCAAAAAGATTTGAATTACTCTGCTTATTCTTATGAACGGTTTTATGACTACATTGAGTCAGAAACAGATGAGTTGACGAAATGGGGCTATATCCATGCACTATGGCAACAAGATACCGATAATTTGGCGGCCCTTTTGGATCAATATGATAATTTTGCTTATTACTTTCCTCAGTTTCGCGACTTAAATGAGAGTCATTGTGCCAGCATTATTGAGTTTGATGCTGCCGATATCCAAGAAGAAGCGATGGCACTGTGCTGATTTTATGGATCACAATAAGCCGCTGTTGAGTTACAAAGAGTCTGATGAGCAGCTTGATTATGATAAAGGCATTAATGCGTATTATATTTTGTTGAATAAAGTGTTCGGGGCACCGATCACCACTAATCCTCTGCTTTATGAGGAACTTAACTTTAGTGAATGATGACAGGCATAAAAAAGGAGCCGTTAGGCTCCTTTTTTATTACAGACTTATTGTATTCAATAAGCGGTGTAAAGTCTGTTTATTCACTATCTTTTTCCGGACCTTTACGGTGCGGCTTTTTGTCACCTGAAGGACGACGATCGCCTGAGGGCTTGCGAGGACGGCGAGCTGGACGACTCTCATCTGTGCTACCGCCTTCAATCACTTGGCCACTGGCTTCACGTATGTTAAGGGCTTGGCCACATACACGCACTTTACGTAAGTGTTGCAATACGTCTTTTGGCATACCGTCAGGTAAATCAATCGCTGTCATTTTATCAAATAGTTGAATTTGACCAATGTAACGACTGTCAATATTAGCTTCGTTGGCGACAGCGCCGACAATATTACCAACACCTACACCATTATCACGGCCTACATCAATGATATAGCGACACATTTTAACATCTGGGTTGTCTTTTAACGGATCAGCCGTGCCTAAGTTTGTTGGTGTTGGGCGTGACTCGCTACGACGACTACGTTCACGAGTGCCACGTTCACTTCGAGAATCACTACGTTCACTTCGAGAATCACTACGTTCACTTCGAGAATCACGACTATCACGTTGACGTTCGTTAATGGCAGGTAATTGCAGTGGACGCTCTTTTTGTACTTGCTGTAATAATGCAGCAGCCAAAATATCGGTATCGACTTCTAATTGCTGACACAGTTGAGCGACGGCACCTTTCATGAAATCTAAAGAGTCATTGCTAATAACGTTAGCCACTTGCTCACCTAAACGCGATAAACGACGTTCGGTAACGGTTTCTGGGCTAGGCACGTTCATGGGAGCAATACGACTATTGGTTGCACGTTCAATGGTGCGAAGCATGCGCATTTCTCTATGGGTGACAAATAAAATTGCCATACCAGTACGACCTGCGCGACCTGTACGCCCAATACGGTGTACATAGGCTTCAGTATCATAAGGAATGTCATAGTTGACAACATGCCCGATACGCTCAACATCTAATCCACGCGCTGCAACATCGGTTGCAATCAAGATGTCTAACTTGCCACGTTTAAGTTGATCGACAGCACGCTCACGGGCTTGTTGGTTCATATCACCATGTAGTGGTGATGAGGCGTAGCCACGGGCTTCTAGCTTTTCAGCTAACTCAACACAACTATTACGGGTTCTAACAAAGATGATAATACCTTCAGTATTTTCAACTTCTAGAACGCGTACCAGCGCTTCTAATTTGTTGTGTTGTGATACTTGCACAAAACGCTGTTCAATTGACTCAACCGTTGCTTGACTTGAGGCAATTTTGATGTGTACAGGATTATCCAGGTATTTATTGGCAACACGTTTAATTTGCTCTGGCATGGTTGCTGAGAAGAGCGCTAACTGACGTTCTTTTGGCGTGTGCTCTAAGATCCACTCGATATCATCGATGAAGCCCATTTTTAGCATTTCATCAGCTTCATCAAGTACCATTGATTTCAATGAAGTCAGCTTAAGTGTGCCACGACGCATGTGATCCATAACACGACCAGGCGTACCGACAATAACTTGTGGGCCACGTTTAAGGGCATTAAGCTGTTGTTGCATGCTTTGACCGCCATAAATTGGCAGTACATGCAAACCTTTCATGAATTTTGCGTAGCTAGCAAATGCTTCGGCAACTTGTACGGCAAGTTCACGTGTAGGCGCTAAGACTAAAATTTGTGGAGCATTGACTGTGGGGTCAATGTTATTTAATAGCGGTAAAGCGAAAGCACCTGTTTTACCAGTACCTGTTTGTGCTTGACCTAAAATATCTTTACCTTCCATAAGAGGATTGATACTCTCAGATTGGATAGGTGTTGGTTTTTCATAACCAAGCTCGTCAAGAGCACGCAACAAAGGCTCGGATAGACCGAGTTCGCGGAAAGTTTTTTCATTGGATGACATGGGTTGTAGCCTTGTGGAAACGCATGATGCGCGTTAAATATTTCACAGACAGAAAATCAACCCCGTGTCGATTTCCCGCGACGAAAAGTAAATACAGCGGCATATTATAGCAAGGAACTACTGCTCTTTACAACTCGTATATCGTCGTATTTTAGAGAGGTTCGGGGGTTTTTTCATATTTTAAAGCAATAAATGCGCCAATTGAATATTTATTGCACGTTAAGATTAAAAGTGTCTATTTTTATATTTTAAGATAAGTCTTTTAGCTGTTAACCCTTAACGTTCAACTCTGAGCTCTGGATAATACCTTCAGGGTATATTAGATTATAGCGTTAAATCCATTGAGCCAGCTCAACTGTGATGTTTGCTGGGCCCTCAAGAAAAACCAGTTTTCTATCGTTAAATGTCATGGGGTTATTTTTCAGCTTTATGCCACTTTCTAAGCACTTTTCAAGTGTGGCTTCAATATCCTCGACAGCAAAACAAAGATGATGAAATCCCTGCGTTGTTGGATTGGGTGTCTTTGGAGCTGCGTGTTTCGAAAGGGAGCTATGAGAGTCGAGGTATTTCAGTAGCTGGATTTCAAATCGAGGAACGGTGTTTTTTAGCACTAAAGTATGGTGCTCAGCATGAATGTTTTTCACATTAAGATAGTCTGAAAATGTTTTATTTGACAGGATAACGGTTTTTTCATCCATGAAGCCAAATAAAGCAAAAAAGGCCTTTGCTTGGTTGACGTCATCAACAACAAGCGTAATGTGATCGATGGCTATCATTATTTGACCTTATTTTTGATTAATAAAGGTGTCCACAAAGTTTAGCTCAAAGCGTTGGGAAGCCGTTACAAGATATCTTTTATTTCTTGCCTGTGCTGGCGAGGAGGATGAAAATCGGTGCTACTCATATCGCCGTGCAAGACAGAAATTTGAGTTGGGGCACCTTTCTCATCTAACGCTAAATAACCAATGCCGCTATTATTGACCAGTCTTTGACTTGAATGGCCATTTGGGCGACGTCCACGAATGGATAATCGTTTACGTTTAGTGAGTAAATTTAAGGGGGAAAAGTGCCCATATAACCAACCATTAAGCTTATCAAAGCAGGTCAATAATTTATCGGGAAATTGATTTTTAATGCCGCTGCAGGTGATCTGGTAAATATCGGGTCCGCCTTGACGAAACCTTAAGTGGATATCGTAACTGAAAGAGTAATGGACATCTCCCGATAGAACAATAAATTGCTCAGGTGTTTTCTTATGCTGAAAAATACTGAGTAAACTGTTCGCTGTACCGGGATGAGCCATCCAATTTTCGGCATCGACTAATAACGAACCGCCACAAAGTGTAGCGACTCGTTGTACCGTTTCGATGAGTTTGACCCCAAACATGGGGGCGGCGGAGACGATGATCACTTTAGATTGATTAATTAATGCTTGCTGCAGTTCCATTAAGGCTTCCCAGTCCATGAGTCCTGAGGGTTTACCTAAGTTAGATTCACTTCGCCAGCGACGGGTTCGCGTATCCAGAACCACTAATTTAGGTGAGGTATTTAAGGTGTAATGCCAATTTTCAAATTTAAGCAGAGCGGTAATTAAGCTGTCTTGATGATCTGAGTTGGGAGCTGAAAAATATTGATTGAGTAAGGGTATAATGTCAGCGGTAAACTTGTCAGGAGCATTACCAAGACCTTGAAACAAAGTGTAACCAATGAGTGCATTACCGATGATCCGTTTTGAGAAAGCGTGTTCATAAGCGGCAAGTTCCCATTTGGCGGTTAAGTTCCAGTCATCGGTGATGTCATGATCATCAAAAATCATATAGGTCGGTAAATGAGCGAGTAATCTACGTACATTCGGGAGCCCTGCAACAAATTGTTTTATGTGTTTATGCTCTTCAGCCCAGCGCTGCTGATTAATGGGGGATAACCCGGTATTTTCGACGGGGATATCGATGAAATGCCATAGCTCTGGCGACCAAGTGAGTAGATATAACCCCATAATTTCAGCAAGGCTGATCAAGTGATTTTCAGCGATAGAGGAGGTAAATATGGGGTGATTGATATACCAGCGAGTGATAGCGGTTTTCGCTTTATATTGGGTTTTAGGCAGTAATAGGCTGTGGCGCTGGTACATATCGCAAGGGTTATAGTTAAATGACTTGCTGCTTGGCACGGTACCATCAATAAATGCTTCCTCATTTAAACCCAGTAGCTGGATCACTTTACCGATAGCGAAAAGCATGGGGCCGGCGATATCATCGACATAGACCTGATCGCCACTGAGCATTAATAATGCTGGGCGTTTTTCTATTTCATTGTTATTTTCAAGATGGTGATCGGCGGTGACAAGTCCGTCATCGCTAAAGTGATGAGGATTACGGCAAGACCCATGCAGTAAATTGTCGATATTGGGTTTAATGACAACATTAGGGGATCCATTGATGGAATAATTTAAGCCTGAGATATTGTCAAACAGGGAGCCATGCTGACTATCGGTTAATTGATAGCTGATGAACGTGTGATTGGGCAGTAAATTATCTTCATTTAATGTAATCAAATATTGATAAGCATGTTCGCCTAACTTTATACAATAAATTTCATTTTTGTTGAGTGTTCTTTTAAAAGCAGCGTTCTTTAATATTAAGTTCAATCTATTAAGTGGAACCTTGCTGACAAACCAAAGCGTGAAGTGAGTTTCATCACAATGACGCAATATCGGGCCTGCGAGTATGAGAGGGAGTTGATTAACGACATCTTTTGTTTCTTTGACTGCCTTCATTGACTGCAACACCTTATTTGAAGCAAATGGATTCAGGGAAAGGATAAACAAATCTGCGCTGCTTTTAAAGAAAAAGCGCATCATTTGCGATTGTGTTGAGATCAACTGAATATGACTATTATCTTGAAGTCGAGGCTGCTTTATAATAGCGTTGATATTTTGAGGGGAAAGTCAGGTTTTAATCATTAACGAGTCATTTGAAGATAGTAACAATGAATAGAAAAAAGCTGTTTAAGTGGCATTCTTGGTTCGCATTAACGGCCATGCTGCCTTTAATGATATTAAGTATTACCGGCAGTATTTTAGTGTTTAAGCCCGAAATTGATTTATGGTTGATGAAAGATCATGTTGCGTTAATGCAAGGGGGGGGGAATAGACTCTCACTCGATAAATCATTAGCGGATATTTCACAGCAGTTACCTGAATACGAGCTTGGTCGTTGGAAAATGTTTGATGATAGTGCCAGGCCTGATGTGCTTTTTGTCATTAAACGTGGCACTTTTGATTGGTATAAAGTGTATTTTAACCCCTATCAAGGGCAAGTGATCAGTCAAGCTGTCCCTTTAAACCATGATTTTACCGATTGGTTACTTGAATTACATGCTCACTTTTTGCTCGAGCAGTCAGGGCAAATATTAGGATTAATATTAGCGGGTGTGTTTTTCTTTTTAGGCGTTTCAGGTTTATTGATTTATAAAAATTTTTGGAAACGTTTGTTTACGTTACGCTGGGATAAAAAATGGCGTGCTTTCTTTAGTGATATCCATAAAATGTTTGGTGTGATCAGTGCGCCTATTTTTATCATATTGGCGATAACGGGAGGATATTGGAATGTAAGTAAACTCACTCGGGTTTCTGCAGGTGGGCCTCCGGCGCCTCTGGTGATGAATAAACCTTTCTATAATCCGCTAATTTCATTTGATCGTTTGCAAACGGATCTTGAACAGGTGATCCCAGAATTTAGCTTACATTATATTGGTTTTCCTTTAAATGCCAATGCGCCTATATTAATGAGAGGAGGGGTTTCAACGCCTTTATCGATGATGAGTGAATTCGGCAGCGGCGCGCGATTTGATGCCGTAACGGGGCAGTTAATCACTCAGTGGGATGTGCGGCTGCAAGGTAATGTGACGCAATTGATCAATAGCTTTAGAAGCCTACACTTTGGCACTTTTGCAGGTGTGCCTTCGCGGATTTTTTGGTTTGTTTTAGGCGCTATGCCGATTGTTTTGGCCTTTACCGGTTCATTTCTTTGGTGGCAACGGAGAAATAAGAATAAATGGCAACGGACAACGAAGGCGATGCGAGATATTTTATACAAGGCGTGATGTCTGGCTTGAGCTCAGTACTTGTGATCAGAACATGTGTTTAGTATAAGCGCAGGAGTAACAGCTTATGTGTTACTCCTGAATAAAGACTAGAAGTTATAGCCTAGGCTGACCGTGAATGAACGACCCGGCGCGGGAATACGACCGGCTGGAGAGACATCTAAGCCTCTGAAGTAGTATTCATTATCAAACAGATTGTTCACCGAAAATCCAAGGGTGAACTCATTGAAAATTTCTTTAGAAACATTCATATTGACCACAGTATATCCCGGCATTCTTCCAACCGTACCGCTATCATTTTCTTCGACGGTATTGGCTAAATCCGCATAGGATGGACCGTAGTAATAGCCCATTAATCCCAAATTAATTTCGTTTAAGTTATATAACACACTGGCAGAAACTTGATGTTTAGAGGCGTAAGTCAGCTCATTACCGATATAATCACCAGACAGTTGCTCAGTATCGAGATAGTTATATGAACCACTGATGGTTAAATCAGGCAGTGACATCGGCGAGAAAGTCCCTTGGACTTCCACGCCTTGACTGCGTGTGCTGCCAATATTAGTGAATAAACTCGTGTCGGAATTATATTCAATTTTGTTGTCAAAATCGATACGGTATAAGGCTAGGCTAATGTTACTTCTGATGGTAGGGGTAAAACGTACGCCGGTCTCATAGTTCCAAGATAACTCAGAGTCCAATGTTTGACCTTTCGGCCAAAGTTGAGATATTTGCGGAGTACGTAATGAGCGTTGTGAATTGGCATAAAGGAACCAGTCTGACGCCACTTGATAGCCTAATGTTAGACCGGGTAACCATTCGGTGACACGACTGCTTTGACTGTAGCCTGCGCCTAAATTATTAAAGGTCATATTAACATCTTCAAGACGCAACCCTGGGGTTATCGTGACAGTGTCGTCAAAAAATCCTAGCGTATTACTGATGTAATAAGCCATGGCATTGGTGTCCATTTGCCAGTCTCGTACCGATGTTGTATCACCGCTATCGTTATCAGTGCTATTTAATTCATAACTAACATCTTCGTTGACATAACGCGTGCCCGCAATGATGTTTTGCGTCATGGTATCGCCATCAATGTAAAAGCTGGCTTTAGGCTCGATACCAAAAACGGTAAATTCTCGTGGTGAGTCACGTAGCGCGGTAGGATCTTGTGTGGTGTCAGCCCAGCTAGAACAGCTATCGCTGCCGCAGTAATCCCATACGAATTTACGAGTACTCTTATTACCAAAAGTGGTGATATCTAGCTCACCTTCATCAAACAAGCTTGATTCATCTAATACATGGCTATAACTCACCGTTGCTCGCTTAGAGTCACCGGTATATTGATCATTTTGACGCAGTGATTGCGTTCTATCTTCATTATAGGCTGCGGTATTTAATGCACCGGGTAATTCAGCGAACGCATTATAATACTGAAAACTGGTGCTTAAGCTGTTATTTTCATTTATGTTCCAGACGGTCTTTAACATGATGTTGGTGACATCAGTGCTTGAGTGATCACGAAAAGCATTCCCCGAGATATTATTGACATCTAAACGTGCCGAGAAGTCTTCTGTTAGGGCGCCACCTGTGCTGACGCTGGTGTCATACAAGAGGTTATCATTACCGGAAAACGTCATTTTTTCATTCAGTGACGTTTCCCATTCATCAGAGATAGGTTTAGTGATTAAGTTAATGACACCGCCGACATTGTTGGGACCATATTGTACTGAAGCGCCACCACGGGCAACGTCAATGCGATCGATCATGGATAATGTGGCGGGGAAAAGCGATTGGCCAGTGTGTGAATAAGGGGCAAGCGTCAGCGGGATACCATCAAGTAGAAATTGCGCGTAGCCGCTGCGACTGCTGTCTAAGCCACGAATGGAAATATTGGGTGAAACGCCTGTTCCTGTCTCATCTTTAACTTTTATGCCGGGGACCTGTTGTAATGCGGTATCGATAGAGCGAACAGCGGTGCGCTCCATTTGCTCATGAGTAATAATACTGCGGTTACCGGTATAGTTTTTTAAGTCAGCCACTTCTGAATTACCCAGTACACTGCCTCTTACGACGATGATTTCAGGCTGGGATTCAACGTCTTCTTTTGATTTCTTTTGTTCTTGCTGTGTGTCTTGAGATGGGGTTTCGGGAAGCGTCTCAGCGTAAACCAGAGTGCTGGTCAAACTGGTTCCGATACTAAGGGCTGTTGCCAAAGAACGACTCGCTAATTTAAGCCATTTTTTTGAATCAAACATCATTTACCTCTTGATATTATAATATAAATTCTTATTTTTATGATTTCAAACTATTTAGTTTGTTTTTTAATTCTTTAAAGATAAACCCTCTGTCTTCTCCGACTAAGAAGGTGTTCACCCCTTTAGCTTGCCACTGCTGTTTTTGTCCGGAGAGACGAGGGATAGCGCAAAAAGGAATGTTGGCGTTGAGACTAATGTCAGCCATTTTATGAATCGCAGCTTGCACATTTTCATGATTAAAGTGAATGCCATGACCCATAGAGAGGCTCAGATCCAGTGCACCTTCAAAGATCATATCTAAATGAGGAAGCTGTACAATTTCTGCTAAGGCATCAAGACCTTGAACATCTTCAATCATCAATCCAATAAAGGTTTCATTATTGGCATTTTCGATATATTCAGCGAGCGGTAAAGTACCGAATCCAGTTGTGCGACCGCCAGTGATCCCTCTATTGCCTAAGGGAGGATACTTACAGGCTTCAATCGCAACTTTGGCACTGTCGAGATCAGACACTCTAGAGACGACAATACCTTGCGCCCCGGCATCGAGTATTTTACCTATTCTGGCCGGATCGCAATTGGGTACTCGGACGAGTGCAGGGATCCCTGCACATTCTGCGGCTCTGATTGAGTGGGCTAAACTGTCGTCTGAAATGAGTAGGTGTTCAGTGTCTAGAATAACGAAATCATATCCAGCATAAGCAAACATTTCAGTGATAACAGGGGAGGGAACAGAGTTTAATATGCCAAAAATATCGGTTTTGGCTGCGAGCTTCTTTTTTAATGGATTAATACTCAACATGTCGAGATTAAATTCTACAACTAAAAGTTAATGCTAATTATTCTTATTTCTATTTGTTTTACAAGTTTTTTATTTTTACATTTCAGTGAGTTTACAAGTCAATCGATTAAGGTTAACTATATGTAAATAATAGTGTATTCATTTAATTTTACATAAAACTTTCTTTTTTAAATCAAATGTAAATCTTATGGGAATAATAATGATTTTCATTTAATGTTTTTGCGATTTCATCCGTTCATGTCGTGAACGAATGAAAGATAAATTTGTCGTCGTCGGAATAATTGTGACAAAGAAATGATGTTAACTTGGTTTAACTGGTTCAATTTCGAATAGATTTTTAATAATCTATAGCATTATGGCTATTTATCTGGCAACACCTTGTAGGGTGTGGTTCGTTAATAAAAAATACAGTAATACTGAGCATTGTCATTGGCGTTCCACGTAGTTAAGAAATAGTTAAGAAATCGTCAAATAGGATTTAAATAGATGAAACCACTCTTGGTTTTGATTACCCATGTTGAGAATAAAGCCGTGACTCAAGGCTTCGTACCAGCCGCAATATCACTTGGATATGATGTTTGTTTACTCACTGATCATGGTTTAGATCATAAACAATTTTTTTCGACTGTAGAGCTAGGACCCGAATATCTGTTTGAATGTGATGTCTTTAATCCTCTTGCCATTATTGATTCGTTAAAAAATAGGCAGTTACATCCTCAGGTTGTTTTTTCAAACAGCGATCATCTTCAAGCCTGTACCGCTGTTGTTGCAGATTATTTTTCATGCCCAGCAAAGAATTGGCAAGCGTGTTATCAAGCCAAAAATAAAGCTGAAATGCGGTCGAAATTAAGCCAGTTATCGTTACCTAATGTTTGGACTCACCATTGGAATATGGATCAAAACTTGCCCAGCGAGCTTGTTTTCCCCGTTATTGCTAAACCGAGAGAAGGGGTGGCGAGCATGGATGTCACCTTGTGTGAAAATAAAGCCGATTTAATGGCTTATGCAAGCAGTTTTGGGCGAAATGATGCGCCTATTTTGTTAGAAGCTTATCTAGAGGGTCCTTTATTTACCCTCGAAACATTAGGTGATGGGAAAGCGATCCAAATGATTGGTGGGTTTGATGTCGCTTTATCTCCGCTGCCGCATTTTATTGAAAAAGAAGCGATTTGGAACGGTCCCGTGGGGCTAACTCATCGAGAAGCAGCATTGGCACAAATTGTGGCTTTTGGGATTAATTTCGGTGTGTGCCACAGTGAGTTTATTCTCACTGAAAAAGGGCCTATATTAGTTGAAATTAATTACCGCAGTATTGGGGATGGGCGTGAGTTTCTATTAAATGAACTGCTTCCTTTTGATTGGTTTGAAGCGATTTTATCTTTGCATGCCGGCCAGAATCTACCTCCGTTAGAGACGCAGACTCAGCAGGCGCTTATTCGTTATTTTCCGACAACAGCGTCTGGAGTCATCGAGAGTGGACCGGAGACTTTTTCGCTAGAAAGTGATTTAAGTGTGGTTCATTTCAAGACGTTAAAACAGACGGGGGAGCGTATTCATCTCAGTCACTCCAATAAAGATTATCTTGGCATGTTAACGGCTATTGGCCGTTCACAATCCCAGTTGCAAACTCTGGCCAATGATATTGAAAATAATTTGAATTGGAAGGTGAGCTGATGTCCGCAGAGCACTATATCACTGAAAGGATCATTAATACTTGTTTAAGAGAAAATGTGTCTGACATTATGACTCAAGGTCAAATTGTCAGCAGTGTCTCAGATAGGCTATTGGCGAGTTGGCCACAAGCCATTCCCGATTTTTGGCTGAAAGTAAATCATTTAGGTGACCGCTGTTTATATCTTCCGATCAAACCGACGCATTACATGCAGGAGTGGCAAGCGGTGTCTGCTACTTGGCTAATGGAGGGGGAAAACGGGGGGGAATATCAGCAAGGCTATCAGGATTGGTTAGCGGCTTTAGCGGTCAATTTAAGTGAAGATGAAGCGCGTTTATTTACCCATTATGTTGAAGAGGCAAATTGTGCTTGTGAGCATAGAATGTATGCGGAGCAGGCTTATGGGCAGCAGACTGATGTAATCGAAACGGTTATTAGTGGCGTACTTGAGACTGAAGCTGATTGGCAGCAACAATTGTTATTGAGCGATCAGATTGCCGCCTATTTAGATCATCCCTATTATCCTACCGCAAGAGCGAAGGTGGGATTTACCGCTGAGGAGTTAACCCAATATGCGCCTGAGTTTGCCCCTATATTTGAGCTTAATTGGTTAGCGGTTAAAACTAATTACGTCTCGGTAACCAGTGAGCAGCCGGATTGTTGGCCAAGCTTTTCTCAAGTGGGGCTGAGTGAGTCTTTGAGTGAGACCCATATTTTATTTCCTATTCATCCTTTAACCTTGAAAGGGTTGGATACGCTACCCGATGGGATTATTTTAGCGGATAAAGCCGCTATTCGCGTTAAGCCAACGCTGTCTGTACGTACCTTAGCCTTAATGGATTTTGCCGGTTTCCATATCAAAGTGCCGTTATTAATGGCGACACTGGGAGCGAAAAATATTCGTTTGATTAAGCCCAGTACTTTATATGACGGACATTGGTTTGAAAAAGCCTTGTCACGAATTGTTGAAAGGGATGTTCAACTTCACGATTTATATTCTCATGTCAATGAGCAGCATGGTGGGCATGTGGGTGAGTATAAGGAATTGGCTTATATTTTACGCCAGTACCCACAAAGCATGCAGGATAAACATTTAGTGCCCGTCGCAGCGCTAGCCAGTGCAATGCCTGATGGGCGTTTATACCTTGAACACTTGGCTGACGCGTATTATCAAGGCAATTATTTGACATGGTTAAATGATTATTTAGCATTATTACTGAAAGTGCATTTACGCTTATGGCTCAAATACGGCATCGTGCTCGAGTCTAATCAGCAAAATGCGGTATTAGGTTATCAGCAAGGCGCTTTGTCTTTAATTATGAAAGACAATGATTCTGCGAGATTATTGGCCAGCCGTTATGTCTCGAGCAGTGATGATATTGATGCGCGAGAAGCTGAATTGTTGCAGCTAATCGATCAGCGTATCTTTGTGGAAGATGATGAAGCCTTAGCGAAAATGTTCATCACGATCACCATTCAGTTGGATATAGCGGCTGTTTTTGAAGCGATGGCGGTTCAAGGATTAGCCGATATTTATGATTTATATCAAGTATTGCGCCAAGCAATATGCCATGAGTTGGATGACTTGCAAGCTCAAGGCATCGAAACTGAATTTGCGCGTCATTATTTACTTGAGCAAGGCTATCAACCCGTTAAATACCTTCTAAGCTCAGGCAGTTTATTGAGTAAAGCTAAATCTGGCGCTACAGATGTGAATAAATTTTACGGATTAACGGCACCTAACTTTTTACATCAAGATTTCTTTAAAAAGTATGCAAAAAGGCAACTTTCTGAGTCATTAAGCTCAGAAGTATTAAGTTCTGGGCCATTAAAGAGTGGATCGTTAGCCTCATTAAATATCTCTGAGATCACCTGATGCCTATTATTGTAGTAGTGTTGTTTTGTCATTTTTTAACGGCATTTACCGCACTGGGTATGCCGTTATTTTTACCTCGAATGTTAACCAGTTTAGGTGTTGATGCATCGGGTAGCTTAGTGGGGGTGTTATTTATACTCCCGACAATATGCACGGCATTAACCGCGCCTTTTTGGGGGCGTTTTGCCGATCGCTTTGGTAAAAAGAAATCCTTATTAAGAGCACAATTAGGCTTAATATGTGGCTTTTTATTATCGGGTTTTGCCGATTCACTGTGGTTATTTGCCTTAGGGCTTATTGTACAAGGTGTGAGTGGCGGCACCTTGGCGGCATCCAATGCATACCTTAGCCGCTTATACCAAGGAAAAGCATTAGCAAACAGTTTAAATTTAACTCAATCCTCTGCGCGTTTAGCCTTAGTGAGTGCGCCAATTATATTAGGTATATTCACCCACGTTAGCCAACCGTTGATGATTTATCGTACGCTGGCACTATTACCGCTTGCGGCTTTTATTATTTGTTGCTTTTTACCCAGTGATCGTGCTGAGAAGATGTTAGAAAATCAGGCCAGCCCTCAAGTCGCTAATGCCAATAACCGTATAGGAAACAGTACAAATAATCGTAGTAAAAGCAGTCTGAAATCGGTAACACAGCTTAATAGCAGCCCTGTTTTGAGCTTGTATCCAGTATTCGGGCTGCAGTTTTTATTTAACTTTTCTATGGTGGTCACTTTCCCTTATTTTCTGCCTTACAGTGAAAGCTTAGGTGTCGCGAGTGATCCCTTGACGGGGTTTTATTACAGCTTACCTCATTTAGTGTATTTGTTATTTGCCTTCCAATGTAAAAAACTCACGATAACGGCCAAACAACAAGCGCTATTAGGCCTGACTTTGTTAGGGGTTGCTAGTTTAGGGCAATTTTTGATAACAAGCAGCAGTGCTTTGATTTTATTGAGAGTTATATTTGGTTTCGGCATTGTTTTAGGTTATAGCGGATTGCATTTATTGATGAGTCAAAATTTGAATCAAGCGCAAGCGGGGCTCAGTTTTGGTCGATTTGATGCTTGGGGGAAATGGGCCGGTGTGTTGGCTGGATTAAGCGCGAGTCTTATCAGTCAAGCGTTATCACTTGCATGGCCTTTCTTATTGGCGGCGATAAGTTGTGGGTTGGGGCTGATGCTCTTAGCGGTTTTCTTTAAAAAAAATAATCAGAGATTAAATGATGATGTTTGTGAAGTCAGAAACTAACGTAAAGAGTACTGCGGATCCTTATACATTAGCAGTGCAGACACAATTAGCGCAAAACAATGCCATTACTTGTCTATTAAATTGTTATATTCGTGAGTATGCATTACCGCATGGGCAAGTCTGTTTTGATGATAAACATCTCGATGCCCCTTTGGCTTTTAGTTTAGGCATGTTCTCTGATAAACCCAAAATGCGTTTGCATTTGCCTGAGTCGAATATAACGTTATTGTTGATTGTTGAGCGGGTGAGTTTATTAGGGCGAGTGCGTTTTATTAGTCAGCCTTACATCAAACAAATGGGCCGTCATTGGCAACCGATTAATGCCATGGTGTTAGCGAAGTTTTTGCTTGAGCATTTGTCTTTAGTGCTCGACTCTCCGATGAATCACGAATTACTCGATCAAATTCAAAACAGTATTAATGTAACACAAGCTTTTTTACAGCGTCTGCCAGATGATAGTGAGTTGATCCATGCCGAAACCAGTTTAATCGATTCTGAACAGAGTTTGGTGTGGGGTCATGCAATGCATCCTGCCCCTAAGAGCCGCCATGGGGTGAGCTTTGATGATATGCTGGCATGCTCACCTGAAATCCAAGCTAATTTTGCATTATTCTGGTTTCGAGTCTCTCCGTCTTTTATTAAGCAATTACACTCCAGTGATGCTCTGCCGTTGCAGGTGATTAATCAGATTAATCCTAGCAGTGATTGTTTATATCCGTGCCACCCTTGGGAGGTGAATACCATTATGGCGCAGCCGCTGATCAAGCGCGCTATTGCTCAAGGCTTAATGGAACCCATTGGCTGTTTGGGCAATAAAGTGTATCCCACCTCATCGGTGAGAACGACATATTTACCCGAAATCAATCAATTCATGAAATTTTCTATTCATGTCCGTTTGACAAACTGTGTGCGTAAAAATGCTTGGTATGAGCTCGAAAGTGCGGTCGAGTTAACCCATTTATTAAAGCAAGTTGAGGCTGAGGCGCATTTTCATTGTCCTAAGTTTGCCTTGATGGCTGAACCTTGTGCTAGTACGTTAGATTTAAGCCGTTTGGTGACAGAAGACATGTCTAGCAGTGAAGCGGCTCAAGCGTGCACGGATGTGGAGGAGTGTTTTGGGATCTTATATCGTGATGGGATCGCGGCTCCATTACTGGAAAGGTATCAACCACAAATGGCGGGGGCCATTTTTGCATGGGATAAACAAGGGGAGAGTCGCTGCGTCAGACAGGTGCAAGCATTAGCGAGGCAACAAAAAACCCATTATAGCCATATGGCGGCAAAATGGTTCGCCGCTTATCTTGATGCCTTATTACCCGGGGTACTGCATTACTTCTTTAAACAAGGCGTGGCCTTTGAGCCCCATTTACAAAATACTGTGATTGGATTTACTCAAGGGTTGCCTTCTTTTGTGTGGTTCCGTGACTTGGAAGGCACCAAACTCATCGAAAAGCATTGGCCTGCCGAACAATTGACCTTATCCGATGATGCCAAACAATCGGTTTATTACAGTCAAGCCCAAGGCTGGGATCGGATTGCTTATTGCACCTTAATTAATAATGTCAGTGAAGCGATTTTTCATCTTGCTGATGCCGATCGGCAATTGGAGACTAAGCTCTGGAAAATTCTAGGCAAGGCGATTGCTCAATGGCAATTAATTGAAGGGGATCAAGCTGAGCTAACGGCATTTTTACAAGGTGCAGCGATCCCATCGAAGAATAATTTGACGACCCGCTTATTAAAGCAAGCAGATAAACATTCAGGCTATACCTTGCTGACGAATCCTTTGGCCAGTATTGAATAATATGGATTTTTATAATTTAAGTTTTTTGAGATAGATCGCTTGATTTCGGTCTATTGAACCCGCTCTTTTGAGCTGGGTTTATGGATCTCAATTTCCTATTGCAGCGGACTGACAAATAAGCTTATTTAGTCGTTATTCCGCTTACTTTTCTGTTAATTCTCTGTGTGAATACTCATAATGAATAATACATTAACACCGCCTAAAAATACCCCAACGAGTCATGATGAGACTTCCTCTTTTGAGCCCTCTGTTGAAAACGAATGGGTTAATAATGTTGCCGTTCAACGTAGCAGAATAAACAATGCGATCACGCAACTAGCGGCTAAATCGCCTATTGATACGCCTTTGTGTGCTTACATTTATGATTTGCCGGCATTGGCACAGCATGCTCAATCGATAGTGGCGGCATTACCGGATAATTGTGAATTTTATTATGCGGCTAAAGCCAATCCTGAAGAGAATATACTGGCGACATTAGCGCCTATTGTACACGGTTTTGAATCCGCTTCGGGTGGTGAGCTTAATTGGCTGCATCAATGTCAGAGTGACGTGCCGATTATCTTTGGTGGCCCAGGTAAATTGGTGTCAGAATTGGCTCAAGCCATCGATTTAAATATTGAAGCTATTCATGTAGAGAGCCTAACAGAATTAAAGCGGATCGGTTTATTGTGTCAACAAAAACAGGCTAATTGCCGTATTTTACTGAGAATGAATATTTCCCTTGAAGGTATAGAGGGCACGCGTCTCACGATGGGCGGCAAACCAACGCCTTTTGGGATCGATAGAGAAGATTTACCCGCGGCCTTATCTATTTTACGAGATTTTCCGCAAATTGAATTATTGGGATTTCATTTTCATTTGATGTCTCATCAATTGGATAAGGCTCGCCATTTGGCGTTGATGGAACTGTATTTTACCACCTTTAAACGTTGGCAAGAGCAGTTTTCTCTAGACGTTAAGTTACTCAATGTGGGTGGGGGAATTGGTATTGATTATGCTAATCCTGCGCAGTTATTTGATTGGACAGGTTTCTGTGACGATCTCGGTCAGTTAATTCAGCGAGAAAACATGCAAGCGGTGACAGTGCGTTTTGAATGTGGGCGGTTCGTCACGGCTAACGCTGGTTTTTATGTCATGGAAGTGCTCGATATTAAACAGAGTCATGGAGAGTGGTTTGTGATTGGTCACGGTGGCACGCACCATTTTCGTACCCCTGCGGCGCAGAACCACAATCATCCTTTTTATGTGAAGCAAAGGGAGATGCTGCAAAGTGGCAATGAGCTGAACATCAATAGCGGATTAATAAGGCAAAAAGCGATTGTTGTCGGCCAGTTATGTACACCAAAAGATGTATTGGCTAGGCAGGTAAATATAGAAACAGTGCAGATTGGCGATTATGTGGTGTTTACTCAAGCAGGGGCGTATGCATGGAATATTTCACATCAACACTTTTTAATGCATGCCGCACCAGTGATGCATTTTATCGATTAATGATGGTATTTATGGCTGTGATCTAGGTCTTTATCATTGGCGTTATGAAATAAGTTTGGACAGATATTTATTAAGTGTGTTGAAGTTATTCAGCACACTTTCACTCCTCCATTTACGTATTTTTCCATTCCCCTTTTTTCTTTGAATTGTGTCAACTGTAGACTAACATTTTTTTAGATGTTTCTTCATGGTTACCTCATCTTGGATTGATTTCTGTCATCTCTACATTGTTACCTTCACCAAATGGTTGTGTATTCTTAATCGTTAAGTTGATATTAATTACCTAGCCAATGACTAACTTTCTGTTTTTAAATAAATCTTAATAATTATTAGAATATGCCTCCCTCCTTATTTTTTTACCATTGGCATTTCAACAGTAAACGTATTTTATTTGTTTATGTAGTGAAATTTAGGATAAATTGTTATATTTTATTTAAATGCTATTGCAAATGATAATAATTATCAATATAGTTCGCTTTACCGGAGTCTTAGACTAAAGGTGAGTAAGGTGAGGAAACCTTGGTTAAGCGTTACAGCATGTTTTTACAGATGTAAGGGTGAAGGCTAGTGTATTTAATTTGATCAAGTAATAAGGGTTTTTATTTCAATCTGATTTTTTTAATGTCGTTCAAGGGTAAAATAATGATGAGCAATACTGAAACATCCGCTGCTTTTAATGTACAGTCGGCAGTCATTAATCACGAAGATAATCGTCAGTATATTTTTAATAGTGATAACTTAGCAGAATATGAGCAAGGGATATTGCAAGGGTTAGCGGTGATTAAAAAGCAACTGACTCATCTCGATGCTCCTTTTACTGGAATTTTACCTCATGAATTAATTCCAAAATTTGAACATATCAATTTAGACTCGCCTTTTGAAAATATACCGGATGCGTTAAAAGAGCTGGAAAACGTTTATTTAAAAGATGCTGTTTACTTTAATCATCCTAAATACATTGCGCATTTAAATTGCCCAGTTGTTTATCCAGCGATATTAGCGGAGTTAATTATATCTTCGATTAACTCTTCTCTTGATACATGGGATCAAAGTGCAGGTGGCACCTTAATTGAGCAAACGTTGTTAGATTGGACGGCCAAACGCATTGGCTTTGGTGCCAATGGCGATGGTATTTTCACCAGTGGTGGCACACAATCAAATTTGATGGCGATGTTATTAGCTCGAGATGCTTTTTGTATGGTAAGAGAGCCTGGCTATGAAATAAAGGAGCGGGGTTTACCCTGTGATGCGAATAAATTTAGAATTTTCACTTCTGAAAGTAGTCATTTCAGCGTTCAAAAATCGGCTGCTATTCTAGGCTTGGGCTATGATGCGGTTATTTCTGTGCCTGTGGATCATAAATTTAAAATGGACACGGTAGTATTAGATCGTCGTATTATCGATACCTTAAAGCAAGGCCTTATCCCTATTGCTGTGGTAGCGACGACAGGGACGACTGACTTTGGCAGTATTGATCCTATTAATCAAATTGCCGATTTATGTGAAAAGTATGGCTTATGGATGCATGCGGATGCGGCTTATGGTTGTGGTTTACTCGTTACGGAAAATTATGGACATTTATTGAATGGGATTGAAAGAGCGGACTCGGTTACGGTCGATTTCCATAAATCTTTCTTTCAACCTGTCAGTTGTGGAGCCTTTTTTGTTAAGGATAAATCAAATTTATCGGTTGTGACCCACCATGCTGAATACTTGAATCCGCTCAGTCAGCAATTAGAAGGTACGCCGAATTTAGTCAATAAAAGTATTCAAACCACTCGCCGTTTCGATTCGTTGAAACTGTGGTTGACGATGCGCATTATGGGGCCGAATAAAATCGGGGCAATTTTCGAGCAAGTCATGGACTTGGCTCAGCAAGCCTATGTGTTATACCAAGCCGATAAGAATATTGAAGTCATACATAAGCCTGAAATTAGTACGTTAGTGTTTCGATTTGTTCCTGAAAATGACGTATCGGCAGAACAAATTGATAAGGCCAATGAACATATTCGTAAAGCCATATTCCGTTCTGGAGAGGCTGTTGTTGCCAGTACTCAAGTGAAAGGTCGACGTTATTTAAAGTTTACTTTATTAAATCCCAGTACTGAATTTTCAGATCTAGAAGACGTTTTGAATTTAATTAAAGAACATGGCCGTCACTTTTTTAATTTACAGCTACAAGCATAAGCTTATTTTTTCTTTTCAGTGCCAAATAAAAAATAGTATTCAAGGACAATATGATGCATGACCCCATTTATGACTTTATCGCCATCGGTTTAGGCCCGTTTAATTTAGGTTTAGCGTGTTTGTCAGAGCCTATTGATGATTTAACGGGGATATTTTTAGATAAAAATGAAGCTTTTGACTGGCACCCTGGAATGATGATTGAAGGTTCTCACCTTCAAACGCCTTTCATGGCTGATTTAGTGACACTTGCGGATCCCACCAATCCGCTGAGTTTTTTAAATTATATTAAAAAACAGGGACGTATGTATTCTTTTTACATTAAAGAAAGTTTTTTCTTAATGCGTCAAGAATATAATCAATACTGCCAGTGGGCGACACAAGAATTGTCGAATGTGCGTTTTAATACTTGTGTAAACAAAGTGACTTATGATGAAGGTGAACAACTTTATTTGATTGAAGCGAATAAAACCAAGACGCAAGAAGTCATACGTTATAAAACCAAAAAACTGGTATTAGGCACTGGACCAGTGCCTTTCATTCCTGACTCTTGTGATGGGGTGATGCATGTAGCTAGTCACTCGTCGACTTATATGGATGATAAAGCTAGATTACAACAGCAAAAATCTATTACCATTGTAGGCAGCGGACAAAGCGCAGCAGAGATTTTTTATGATCTTTTGCAAGATATTGATACTTTTGGCTATCAGTTAAATTGGGTGACCCGAGCGCCGCGTTATTATCCGCTGGAGTATTCAAAGTTAACCTTGGAAATGACCTCGCCTGAATATGTGGATTATTTTCATGATTTACCCGCAAAGAATCGTGATGATTTGATGAAGAATCAAAAGCATCTATATAAAGGCATTAATAGTTGTTTAATTAATGAGATTTATGATCTTTTATATATTAAACGCTTGTCGGGTGAGGTGAACGTTAATATGCTCACCAATGCTAACTTAATTGCGGCTCAAATGGATGAGAGTAATCAGCATATCAAGCTTCAATTTCATCAAGAAGAGCAAGACAAAACTTATCAGCTTTTGACCCAAGGACTGGTATTGTCAACGGGTTATGCATACCGATCACCGGATTTTCTTGAAGGGATCACGCATCGTATCAAATGGGATGCTCATGGTCGTTTCGATGTGAATCGTAACTACAGTATTGATCATGATGGTAAGGGTATTTTTGTTCAGAACGCAGAAGCACATACCCATGGATTTGTGACACCGGATTTAGGCATGGCGGCTTACCGTAATTCGTATTTATTACGTGAAATTACAGGCGTTGAGCATTATCAGGTTGAAACGCAAATCGCCTTCCAGCAATTCGACACCCCCTCATCGCCTGTGACGCCGTTTAAAGTCTTAGATGCAAAGCATGATAGCACCGCTTCATTCACTTCTATTGAGTCTGCGTTAACATGAATTTAAAACTTGCATTGATTCTATTGACCTTGGTATCGGTTGTTGCAGATACCATGTTGCTACCCTTTTATCCGCAATTTTTTTCTAGAGTATTCAATGTTGAAAGTAGTGAGCATGTTGGTTTTTATATTGCTGCATGCTGTTTCACGGTTATGCTTGCCTTCCCGCTTTGGGCAAAAGTGGCCAAGAAGGTGAATGAGTTACACCTTTGGGTTTACACCCAAATAGCAGCGGCTATTTTAGGCATTGCGTGTTTTTATAGCACCGACTTATTGATGTTTTGGATCCTTTCGCAAACCATGCTGATTTTTAAAGCCAGCTATTTGTTAATGTACCCATTTATTTTGCGTTTAGAAGAAAAAGGGAATCATCTCAATTTAATCGGTATTTTTTCAGCATTAGTGCATCTTGGTGCTATTGGGGGAGCCGTTGTCGGTGGTTTGGTGCTGCAGGTGTATGAACCACAAGATGTATACTTAATCATGGCATCGACAGACATATTGCAAGTATTCGTGTGTTTGATTGTTATTTGGACTAGACAAATTCCATTTAAGGCCCATTTTGTTGCACCTGAAAAAAATGAAGTGAAAAAGAAATCATGGAATTTCGTGTACAAGATAGGTGTGGTATCGGCGTTATTTTATTTTAGTGCTTATACCATTAGCCCTTTCTTTTCATCTTATTGGAAGGAAGTTAGCCAGATAAATAATGATTTATTTGCAGGTATCGTTTATTCCATTCCTGGATGGATAGCTTTGTTTGTTTTGTACTATAACCATGTTAATGGTCAAAGTAATCAACATATTAAAGTGTGTTGTTTGTCACTTATCGCTGGAAGTATAGGGCTTGCTTTACAAGGGGTGGAGCTAAGTTGGTTAGTTATTTTTGGGCGAATTGTTTTTGGTATCGCATTATTTCAAGTGACAGTTCGTTTAGAAGTCATGTTATTTGAAATGAGTACGCCTGATAAATATGCATCTGATTTTAGTAAGGTTTACTTCATGCAAAATATGGGTTTGATTTTTTCATCATTCATTTCTGGAATATTAGTGTTAAATGATCAGCTAACGTTACCATTTTATGTTTCAAGTCTGGGCTTTTTGTTAACGCTCATTGTGTTGATTTCATTATTTAAATCAGATTTTTATAATGAAAAAATCAATGGTGCTGTGGTTAGCAGTACTTGAATAATTAAAGTACTCGTTATTTAACATAGGTTACTTAAAATGAATCATTATTCTCAGTCTTTTGAAGGTGTAGGGCGATTTTGTATCCAGTCGATACGATTCCCTGAAGATTTAGCACATATTTATGAATGGGTTAATTTACCTTATGCTGAATTTTGGGGATTACAAGGAAAAAGTAAGCAGCAAGTTATAGAAGAATATTCGAACATCATTGAGAGTGGCATTCAAGTTTTTATAGGATGGTTAGACAATGAACCTCAGTTTTTAATTGAAGTTTATGACCCTAAAAAGGATCCATTAAGTAAACATTATAATGTGCTTGATGGTGATGTTGGGTTACATATTTTGGTTGCACCTCCTAAAAAATCAGTGCATCACTTTACGCTTTTTGTTCTTTGCTCTGTGCTGGAGTTTTTATTTAGCCATTTTAAAGCGTTAAGGGTTGTAATTGAACCTGATCATCGTAATGAAAAAATGCATAAATTAAGTGTTCGTGTCGGTTTTAGTTTCGATAAGGTTATTTATCTGGAACATAAAAAATCATTTTTAGGCTTCTGTTATCGTGAAGCATTTTATCAGCAATTATCAAAGGAAAATTTATTATGAACCCATTAACTCAGCGCTTTTCAGAGCGCAATGATGCTGATTATGCTTTGAGTGCAATTGATAAAGATACATGGACATTAGTCAATCAATTGCATGTTAAGAAATGCATAGCAGAATTGGCGCATGAGAGAATCATTACTCCACTCTTATTGAGTGAAGATAATCATGAAGCACAAGAGTGGGGTTGTTACCAACTGGATGCAGATGAGTCTGGGATCAGTTATGTTTTTAAAGCTAAAAAGTTAGCCTTAGATCATTGGTTTATTGATAGTGAAACCATTGAAAAAAGAAAAAATGATGAATGGGTTCCTCTAGATTCATTACTTTTTATTATTGAGTTTAGGAAAAGCTTAGATATAGCGGAAGCTAACTTAGCGACCTATCTGGAAGAAATTAGCAGTACTTTGTATAGTAGCGCTTATAAATACACTAAAATAAGCTTCTCATCTGCAGAGCTTGTTAATGCTGACTTACAAAAAATAGAATCAGCAATGAATGAGGGCCATCCATCTTTTATTGCAAATAATGGTCGCATTGGGTTTGATGCCATTGATTATCATCATTATTCACCTGAGGCCGGAGAAGAAGTAGAGTTAATTTATCTTGCTGCAAAAAAGGATAAAGTATTTTTTTCTTCTATAGAAGAGTTAAGTTACCAAAAGCTCATTCATAATGAGCTTGATACCGATATTCGTGAAAAATTTGAACAAAGATTAGTTGAGCTAGGTCATTCTAATGAAAACTTCATCTTCATTCCTATACATCCTTGGCAATGGTACAACAAAGTCGTCAATGTATTTTCTTCTGATTTAGCTGTAGGGGATTTAATTTATTTAGGTAGGAGTTCTGATCAATATCTTGCGCAGCAATCAATTAGGACAATGTATAATAATACGGTACCTCAACGACATTATGTGAAGACGGCTTTATCAATTTTAAATATGGGTTATATTCGTGGTTTGTTTGCCCATGATATGTCAAGTTTACCTAAAATAAATGATTGGCTTTATGGTGTTGTTAGTAATGATGAATATCTAAATCAAAAAAACTTTTATATGTTAAGGGAAGTTGCTGCTGTTGGTTATAAAAGCTGTGTTTATAATTATGATTTTAAAGATTCAAGTCCTTATAAAAAAATGCTATCAGCTCTATGGAGAGAAAGTCCCGCACATTTAATAGAGACTGATGAAAAAGCGTTAACTATGGCTGCATTACTTCATGTTGATGTAAAAGGCGATGCTTTATTACCGCTAATTATTGAAGATTCTCCATTGGAGTTAGAAGAGTGGTTAACTCATTATTTAGATGTTTATTTAGCACCATTATTGCATTGTTTTTATCAGCATAAGCTAGTCTTTATGCCTCATGGTGAGAATATTATTTTAGTTATGAAAAATAATATTCCTGTCAAATGTATTATGAAGGATACAGGTGAAGAAGCTTATCTGTTAAATTCTGATTTAGAGTTGGATGAGCCAGTAAGTAAATTATCTATTGCTTTACCAGAGGAATTGGAAATACTGTCAATATTTATTGATGTCTTTGATGGCTTCTTTAGGCACTTAACCGCTATTTTGTTTGAACATATGAATGTTAAAGATGACTACTTTTGGTCTTTAGTGGCTAATTGTATTCGTGAATATCAATCTAAGTTTCCTGAGTTATCTTCTAGATTCGAGAAACATGATATTTTTAAAACAGATTTTTCTTTATCTTGTTTAAATAGACTTCAATTAAGAAATAATTTTGAAATGGTCAGCTTAACGGACCCAGCTGAAGCATTACAGTTTCAAGGTAAATTAAAAAATCCATTAGCAAAATTTAAATAATATATTTTCAGTAATAAAATAAAACCAAATTCCATATGACTTATTTTATGTAAGTCGTAGTGCATTGTTATTAAATAATAATTATAGGTTAAGGGGATAAAATGGCACAGTTAAACACTCATTATTTTCGAGATGTCGAAGGTATTGGGCAAATTGAAATTCGCGATTTGCAAGTGCCAGAGGACTTAAGCTTAGTTCATCATTGGGTAAACTTACCGTATGCAAAATATTGGGAAATGCAGGGACAAAGTTTAGAGCAGGTTATTCAAGAATATGAAGGGAAAGTAGATCAAGACTGCCAAGTTTATTTAGGGTGTATTGATAAAAAACCGCAATTTTTAATTGAAATATATAATCCCAAAAAAGATGTTCTTGGGCAGCATTACGATGTTGAGGAAGGCGATCTCGGCATGCATATACTTATTGCTCCTGCTGAACAGCCTATATCTGGTTTTACTTTCGAAGTATTTTGTTCAGTAATGGATTGTCTTTTTTCCGTCTTTAACGCCAAAAGAGTCGTTGTTGAACCAAATCATCGCAATGAGAAAATTTTACGTTTGAATAAACGCGCCGGTTTTGCGCACGAGCGTTTGATCCAGTTAGGTGAAAAGACCGCTTATCTCGGTTTCTGCACCCGAGAGCAATTTAATAATGCCATTTATAAAGAGACATTTGACATGAGTAAGTCTGCCAGTACTGCAAGCCTTCAATCCCAACCTGAACTTGCGGTCAGTGCCATTGAGCCAACAGTCTGGGCGTTGGTGAATCGTTTACATGTGAAAAAATGCATTGCTGAGCTTGCGCATGAACAAGTGATCACGCCGTTTTTAGTATCAGAGGATAACCCCAGATCAGGGGATTGGGGATTGTATCAACTGGATGCTGATCAAACCGGAGTCAGTTATTATTTTAAAGCAAAAAAGCTTGCCTTAGCACACTGGCTGATCGATGAGAATTCTATTGAAAAGCGTATTCATGATGCCGTATCTGACTTGGATTCATTATTATTCATCATTGAGTTTTGCCAAAGTTTGAATATTGATCTTGATAAATTGCCGACTTATATGGAAGAAATAAGCAGTACCTTGTGTGGCAGTGCTTATAAATATACCAAAGACGGCTTAACGTCTAAAGAGCTGACTCAAGCAGACTTTCAACAAGTTGAGACGGCGATGAATGAAGGTCATCCGTCGTTTATTGCTAATAATGGTCGTATTGGTTTTGATGCCATCGATTATCGTGCTTATGCACCAGAAGCCGCGGCGCCAGTGCAGCTTATTTATTTAGCGGCTCATAAACGCCGCGCGCATTTCTCATCGGCGCATGATCTGGATTATGAGACGTTACTGAGCGAGGAGATGGACAGAGCGACGTTAGATCAGTTCGATAAAATGATTGCAGATAAAGGTCGTGATCCTGATGATTACTTGTTGATACCTGTACATCCTTGGCAGTGGTATAACAAGCTTGCGACGGTATTTTCTCCTGATATTGCTTGTGGCGACTTAATTTGCTTGGGTTACGGTGATGATGCTTATTTGGCGCAGCAATCTATTCGGACTTTCTTTAACATTAGCCACAGTCATAAGCGTTACGTTAAAACCGCGTTATCGGTATTAAATATGGGCTTCATGCGTGGTTTATCGGCTTATTATATGCGGACCACGCCAGCGATTAATGATTGGGTGAATAAGCTTGTTAATCAAGATGACTATTTACAGTCGAAAGGCTTTAGTATTTTAAGAGAAGTGGCGGCTGTGGGTTATCGCAATCCTTATTATGAAAATGAGGTGATTAAAGACAGTCCCTATAAGAAAATGTTGGCAGCATTGTGGCGTGAAAGTCCAATGTCACGATTAAAAGACAACCAACGTTTGATGACAATGGCATCTCTATTACATATTGATCCAAATGGTGATGCATTGTTGCCTGCATTGATTGCTTCTTCGGGGGTGTCGACTGATGAATGGTTAATGCGCTATTTTGATGTGTATCTCACGCCGCTATTACATTGCTATTATCAGCACAGTTTAGTGTTTATGCCTCATGGCGAGAATGTGATCTTACAGTTTGACAATAATGTGCCTTTTAAAGCCATCATGAAAGATATCGGTGAGGAAATTTGTTTATTCAATACCGATATCGAATTGGATGAAGATGTGAAACGCATCTCTATTAAGATGTCTGAAGAGTTAGAAGTATTGTCTATTTTTACCGATGTGTTTGATTGTTTCTTCCGTTATATGTCAGCGATTCTCGTTGAACAGAGTGGCTATTCTGAGCAGGTATTCTGGCGCTTAGTCGCTGAATGTCTTCATGGGTATCAAGCGGCGAATCCTGAGCTGAAGGCTAAATTTGAAAAACATGATTTGTTTTCTGAACGCTTTGATCTTTGTTGCTTAAACCGTTTACAATTAAAGAATAATAAGCAAATGTTAGACTTGGAAAATCCCGTCGAAAGTTTTCAATTTTTTGGTCAACTGGATAATCCTATTGCTCAATTTAAATCTTGAAATTAGCTTAATTAGCATAGAGAACGATTCACATTTTTTGTGAGTCGTTCATGTCGGGTCGTTTCATATTTGATAAGAGAGCAGCGAATTGAGTACCATCGATGCATTAACACGTTTATCACCTCAGTTGCATGCTGCATTGTGTTATCAGGCACCTGTAGAAAAGGATGTGTTGTTATCGGCAGATGCTGACGCGTTTTTATTGCGCGCTTTGTATGAATATCATCGTGAACAATATCCTCAAGCGGGGAAGGTTTACGCGGCGACGCGGACTTGGAGCTTAATGTATTGGCAACCGGTGTTTCTGAGTGTGCTTTGTGTGCATGGATTAAAGATGGCCCCCATGTTGGGGAACCTTGTACAACATGCGCAGAACGGCAGTATTTATGGTTACTTTTTTAGCTGTGATGAAGTAGGTGTTGGTCATCAAGATGAATTGATCCAAACTGCGGCAGCAAGATTAAAAACCTTGTATGAAGGCTATTATCAAACGTTATCAAGTATTGCCAAAGTCCCTAGGCGGAATGCGTATCGATTGATCGCCGATAGCGTGTTGTCTGCGTTAAGTCGATTAACGGCGATATTACCAATCACCAATCAGCAGGTGTTAGCCTGGTCGGAGTCTTGGCTTACTGCATTAGGTTTGTCTTCACAAAGCCAATTAATGCTAATCGACATTAATGCCAAACAACAGATTTTAGGACTCGATCGTATTGCCTGTTGTATGCATTATTTACGCGATCCTGATGATCTTTGTCGTACTTGCTCAAAGCAGTGTAAGGCAATACGGATGGAGCGAATAAAGTCACATTATATCCGTGAACTAAGTTGATGTTGGCGCTTGGATTTGGTTATTTCTCTTGATGTGATCTCTTTAAAAAACTTCCATTTTAAATGTTGTAGGGCTTTTTTAATTTAACAATGCGCTTAGGGATAGTCGTAAATTACTGTGTAAATCTGTATCAAGTTGTGTCATTGAATGTAAGTGGTGCAATGTCAAAGTGAAATAAATAATAAGAGTCGTTAATTGAATAGTGAAACTAACGACCTAAGAAAGTAAGGGGAGCAATGATGGAACATCAATCAAATAGGCTGCAGGCTATTGATGTCGCGAGAGGACTGAGTGTGATCGTGATGATCATGGTGCATACGTTATGGATGTATGGTGATGTTGCCACACAAGGGGGGACAGTGTTTGGTACTGTCATTCATATTTTAGGTAAGGGGACGGCGGCCTTTTTAGTGGCGATGGGGATCTCTTATGTACTTTCTAGAGATCAATCGGTTCTCGGCACCATCAAGCGAGGCCTTTATACCTTAGGGTTAGGTTACATGATGAATGGGCTTAAATTTGTCGTGCCGATAGCGGTTTTTAATACCATGCCTGAAAATTTCATCGAAGCGTATTCATGGTCTTCGCCTTTATCGTTATCTCAATTTAATTATTTATTGTTGACTGGAGACATTTTACAGCTTGCGGGTTTATCATTAATTTTTATTGCCATCATTGGTCATGTTATTAAAAACAAATGGGGCATTTTTGCACTGGCTTTGCTGCTGATCACAACCAGTAAATGGGTGAGTGGTTTTAGGCTAGATATTACCGGTGTAGATTATTTGTTAGATTTGCTTTGGGGCGATCAATATAACGTGTATTTTCCGCTTTTCCCTTGGATGTCTTGTGTACTTTTTGGACTCTTTATCGGTATGGCTTATAAAGAAAAAAACTATGACCAAGCCTTTTTATATCGAAGCCTAGGCTATTCGGGTGTGGCCATGATGATCATTGGTGCGGGTTTATGTTTTGATAACGTTGATTATCATTTTGCTGATTTCTTTCATTTAGGCCCTGGTGGCGCAATTTACTTAATGGGCTTTACTGCTTTTGCTTATTGGGGGATAGATTGGATCATTCGTCATACTCGACCCAATCGTTTTTACGCACTGCTTCAATATTGCTCTAAAAGAGTGACTTCCCTGTACATTATTCAATGGGTATTGATTTGTTGGGGGATGGGGATATTCGGCTATCAAACTTTTTCAATGCAAGGTGTTATGACACTCATTCCAGTGTTTATGCTGGCGACCTTCTTGGTTCAATATGGCAAAGATAGGTTAACGCTGGTGCGTCATTCGTTAGTCAAAAGCGTGACATGATACTTAGGCGTTAACTGGTTTGTATCGATTAACGCTATGCTTTTTTTACATGAGTTTACCTTGATTGATAAGGTTATTGATATTGCTTCAATGTTTCCTTCTGTGTTGTTGTTTGCGACCAAAGTCTAATTAATGTTGCTAATATTATTGCGAATAGTTATCATTTGTAATATTATTATTGTGAAATTTTGGTGATGTCACAAATAATAATAAACTTAAGGTATATGAAAATGTCTGCAGTAGATCATGGGGTCAAACTAACCAAGTTAATGATTGCAATGAGTATTTTTTTTGGCAGCAGTGTTTTTGCTGAAGAGTCAACACTAGAAAAAGAAGATGAAATTGAAATTATTACCGTAAATTCTACGGGTTTAATTGCCTATGATAGTGCGGGGGCTTCGAAGTCTGATGTGCCTATTATTGAAACACCCGCTTCTGTCTCTGTTATTACAGAGCAGAGGATGACTGATTTGGGTTCGCAGACAGTACAAGATGCTTTAGGTTATGTGGCAGGTCTTTATAATGGGACTTACGGCTATGATAGTCGAGGTGATTGGTCGACTATTCGAGGTGCCGAGCCAACGACTTATCTTGATGGCTTAAAACTTATGTTTGGTAATTATAACAATACGCGTATGAACCCTTACAGCTTAAGCCGAATTGAAGTCATAAAAGGGCCTGCTTCGGTATTGTATGGCCAAGGCACAACAGGCGGGATTATTAATTTAGCCAGTAAATTACCAGAAGTTGAAACCAGTGGCCAGATTAATGTTGAAGTGGGTAATAACGATCGTTATCAGTTAGCCACGGATGTTACAGGATCTTTAAACAGTGATGATTCGGTGCTTTATCGTATGATTGGGCTTATCCGCGATAGCGGCACACAATTTGACTATGTTGATGATGATGCTGTGATTTTATCGCCTTCGATGACCTTTTATATGGGAGATTCGACCGAAATGACGTTGTTAGGTAATTATCAAAAATTAGAAACCGGTTCCACAGGTCAGTTTTACCCCCATGAAGGCACCGTCGTACCGGTAAGTGATGTGACGTATGCGGGGCAAACATTTGCTGCAAGTCAGGGGGATTTGTCCAGCACCGCTTTTATCAGTGAGCCAGAATTTGATCGTTATGATACGGAATCTTATTCATTAACAGCGATGTTTAAACATGAGTTTAATGATGTATTGAGTTTGCAAACCAACATGCGTTACATGGACAGTCAAGCCGATTATGACAGCATGTATTCACTGTTTACACCCGCATTAGCGATTGATAATGTAAGTTTACCGCGTACGGCATATTCCAGTGATGCGACGGCAACAGCTTTTACTTCAGATACGCGCTTGTATGCCATTTTTGATACTGGCGTCATTGAGCATGAAGTGGTTTTTGGGTTTGATTATCAAGATGTTGAATATAAAAATGTTTATGATTATGGTTATGGGGGGACGATTAACCCTTATGCGCCAGATTACAGCGCCTTTAATGCAGCGACGGATATCACTTGGTGGTATCAAGATATTGCCTCTAAAGATGAGGCAAAGCAAACAGGCGTGTACTTACAAGATTCAATGAAAATTGCTGATCGCGTTATTGTGTCAGGTGCGCTGCGCTATGACTATGTCGAGCAGAAAAATGATTATGTAGGTTGGGTCGATCAAGAAGCGGTAACAGGGCGATTAGGCTTAATGTATCTGTTTGAGGTGGGTATTTCACCTTATGTGAATTATAGCCAGTCTTTTGAGCCGATTAATGGTAGTGGGCCTGATGGTTTATCACTTAAACCATTAGAGGGTGAGCAGTATGAAGTAGGTGTGAAATATCAACCTCGTGGCACCGAGCATTTAATCACCTTAAGTGCCTATGATATTGACCAGAAAAACTATGTTGTGCCATCGGCTTCAGGTGCGACGCCGACACAGCAAGATCAAATTGGTAAGGTCAATATTAAAGGGGTGGAATTAGAAGCCCAGCTTGCATGGGAACAAGTGGATGTGTATGCCAGTTACGCCTTTACTGATTCTGAAGTGAAAGAAGGCACAGATGAATTAGTCGGGCGTCCGTTGGAGTCCACCCCTGATAATCAAGCCTCAATTTGGGCGACTTATCGTCCTGTGCAATTAGATGGCTTTAAAATTGGTGCGGGTGCACGTTATGTGGGTCATACCGAGTTTTTATTACAAACCCGTGATACCGATGCCATGGTGACGAATTCTTTGAATACAGGTTTAACGTTAGCACAGCGTACTACGCCAGTGTTCAATGAAGGTGTGCCTTACCAGACTGATAGCTATACCTTATTTGACTTTATGATCGGTTATCAATATAACGATTACAGTATTGCATTGAATGTGAAAAATGTGGCCGATAAAGAAGTGATCACCACCTGTATGAACCGAGGAGATTGTTTTTATGGTCAAGGTCGAACGGTGATCGCGACTCTGACTTATGATTTTTAAAAGCGTTTTTTAAAGATGTATGATGAAGTGTAAAAAGTTATAAAAGCAATGACTTGATTCTTGCTTCTAGCATAAGGTGTCTAACGTTTATTGTTAGACACTTTTTTGCATTGTGAGAGGGTGTTTATTGTGACGTTATGTTGCGTTCGATGAACGGTTTTAAGCTGATAAGTTAAGCAGTCGCAGAGGTGGGTAAGATGAGTAAAAAAAAGCTCTTTAAGTTACATTCATGGTCCGCATTATTGGCTATGATCCCCATTTTAGTGATCAGTATTACGGGCAGTATAATTGTCTTTAAGCCAGAAATTGATGCTTGGCTAATGCCAGACAGTGTTACATTAACCCAAGTCTCTTCTGAGCGTCAAAGCTTGAATAGTCTGATTGACAGTATTCATACTCAATTACCGGGTTATGAACTGGGGACTTGGGAGGTGTTTGATGATAAACAAACGGCAGATGCCGTCTATGTCATCAAGCGAGGCTCGTTTGATTGGTTTAAAGTGTATTTAAACCCTTATACGGGTGCAGTGCTCAGTCAGCCAGTGGTGCTCGATCACTATTTTACCGATTGGTTGGTGAAGCTACATTACACCTTTTTATTGAAAGATGCTGGCGTCTTTGTGGGCTTGCTTTCGGCAGTTATTTTATTGTTTCTCGGTATTTCAGGCATTATTATTTATCGTCAATTTTGGAAGCGCTTTTTTACCTTACGCTGGGATAAACAGATGCGGGTTTTTTTCAGTGACTTTCATAAAATGGTGGGGATCACCGCATCCCCGGTACTCATTATTTTAGCCATTACGGGGGGCTATTGGAATCTAGCTGAGTTTGTGGGTGAGGTGACACAGACTCATGAACAAGAGCGTTTTGTGATACAAAGTCATCGTTACAGTCAGGCTATCTCGTTTGATGCTCTCAACCTTGATGCGATGCAGCGTATTGAGGGTTTTAAGCTAACTTATCTCGTTTTTCCTTACAAGCCTGGAGTGAATATTTCATTTAGAGGGGCGGTACCGACAGCGAATCCTTTGATGAGTGATTATTCCAGTGGAGCCAGCTACGATCGTACTAATGGTGAGTTTATGGTGAAGTGGGATATTCGCAGCTCAGGTCTGGGGGCCAAAACCTTAGATAGCTTTATTAACTTACATTTTGGTACGTTTGCCGGGTTAACTTCTCGTGTTCTTTGGTCTGTTTTAGGCGCTATGCCGTTATTTCTGGCCTTTACGGGATTCTATTTATGGTATAGCCGCAGAGTAAAAAAACAGGTATCAAAACGAAATCGTCATGCTCTGAGTTATGCTTAATGTTGCACTTGGGATAGCGTGAGAAGGTTCAAGAGATCATGTTAAACGGTAGCTATGAGTATTCTATAATATAGCTATTTTTCCGTGTTAGCGGTTTGAAAAAGCAAGTAGTTATATTCTTTGGGAATTTGAATTCCTTTAACCTCACAGGCTTGAGGAAAGTTTAAAGTAATTTCTTCGTTTTCACTTAATGGTTTTGCTGCGATGAGATGAATGACTTTTCCTTTTTTAAACAGTACACAACTCGGGTTATCAGAATGATTAATATATTGACTGTTTTTAAGTCTATGGTAGGGATGAAAACTGATCTTATGATGCGGTAAAATTTCATCTTCAAAGAGTCCGATAAGAGATTGATGGTATAACACCGGGCCGAAATCAAAGCCTTTCAGTAAATTAATGCGGCTAAACAGCCCTTCTTGTAAGGGAGATTTATATTTTTTTATAATGACACCATAATTGGTGTTTAATATATGTTTTTTATTCATGCTCTTAAAGGTGGCTTATTCCAAAGGTAAGAGATAAAGTAAAATAAAATGATAAAAATAAGAAGTGGATTTGTGTTTCAAATCATTTCAAACTATTCAATAAATAGGTTTTTAATTTATTTCCTTATGATATTTAAGGGTTTTATGTTTGTGAGGTTTATTTTTAAGTGGTAACGGCTTTGTTGGTCCAATGGTTTGCTCTGGTTGTATTTTTGTTTTATTATTGATGTCGAAATTGATAAGTATCATGATGATATTTAATTGATATGATCACTGATTATTACTTTTCTGGTAAATAATATGGTCATGCCGAGCATCAATGATATTCGGTTCTTGTTCTGAGCAGATGTCATTGTCGGTTATTTTAGCTCCATCAGTGCCTCCATATAATCGCACAAAATTGATGTTATTATGGGTGTTGTTATGGGTTGTTTGAGTTTCACTTTTGCCTCTCGCGATGTTTATAGCCGTTCAATAACACCTAGACGGATGGGTATCGTTTCGAACGGTATTTAACCACACAAGCTCTGTCTTATATGAATAACCCAGTAGACGGCTATAAAAACAACCACCAAAGTTCAACAGAGCCTAATCTTTCATGGATCATTTCCTGTGTCATTCCCCCCCATTGATAGGCTTGAACAGCGAGCTTATCGAGTCGAGAACATATTTTAATTAGAGGTGAATACGGGGTGCGAGCGGTAATATATTCGTGTTGCTAGTGTATAAGTTATAGCTTAACAGTGTTAAATATCTGCATGGTTCACTATTTGTTGAAATTTTCCTCATTTATTGTCTTACAAATGATATTCTTTGCGTTATTGAGTGACATTCACCTGCGCTTCATTACATAGGACTTTTCAGTGAGTTTAAGGCCGTTATTACACCCCGATAAAGTATTCGATCAACTGATCATATTGAGAGCTTTAGGATTAATGCTGAAGATCGGCTTGACTTTCTTTGCTGCAAAGACTTTTGGTTTATCGTTAGAGAGGCCGGAATTAATTTGGGTACTATCGATTGAAACTCTATTTTTATTAAGTCAATTTCTTTTCAGAAAAGAAAACGACTTAAGGCCTAAAACGATTTTCTTGAGTTTGCTGTTTGATACCTTATTTTGGATTGCTTGGCTGTATTTTTCAGGGGGTGCGACCAATGCCTTTATTTCTTTGTTATTACTGCCTATTGCTGTCGCGGCCGTACTGTTACCTCAGTGGGCAGCTTGGAGGCTGACTTTTGTGTCAACCTTGGCTTATAGCGTGATGATTTTTTTTGAACCCGAAAATGCTATGAATATGAGTTCACATTATCTCGGTATGTGGTTTAATTTTGTTATCTCCTCACTGGTATTAACGACTAGTGTGGTTTTTATTGCGCAAAAGATCCGTGGAAAAGAAGCCGAATTAGGTGTGATGCGTGAAGCGCAGTTACGACAAGAAAAATTGTTAGCCTTAGGCGTGGCTTCAGCGCAAATGGCTCACCAGTTAGCGACGCCTCTGTCGAGTTTACATTTGTTGGCCGATGAAGTGAGCGATGCTTTACCTGGTAAGCCCGTTGTTATTGAAGACATGAAAGTGGCACTAGGACGCTGTGAGCATATATTAGCGGACTTAAGACTGGCCACTGAATCGATCCGTCAGCAAAAGCAGGTGATATTCAGTGTGGCTGAGTTGATAAACAGATTACAACAACAATTACTCTTGTGGTTACCTCAGCTTACACTCAGTTTTGATCTAGATGATGAAGTGGATCTCAATGATAAAATTAATGCCGATACCTGTTTATTGCCAGTGTTAATTGCCTTAGTTGAAAATGCCGCTCATGCGAGTCAGGCTCAATTCGATGCGTTAGCGGCAAGATCTACAACCCAAAATGTGCAAGAAAGCATTGATAGACAGCAAGTTAAGATCGCTATTCACCTTTTAGAAAAAAGGCAAACGTTATCGATTGCGATTAGAGACTATGGTGCGGGTATTCCTCTGAGTTTAATTAAGCAGTTAGGGCATCAAATTCTTGAAAGTACCGACGGCATGGGAATTGCCTTACTCTTGAGTCATGCTAGTTTAGAACGCTTAGGGGGCAGATTGCTATTATCTAATCATGCTGATGGTGGAGCGATAGCAGAAGTACAACTCCCGATTCTGTCGGTGTTAAATCAGAATGCTCTTGATGAAGATGGAGCTAACAATAAAAACTGAGCGAAGCGAGATGCCTAAATTATTGATCATAGAAGATGATGTTTCTTTAGCGACGATATTGAAGCGTCGCTTAAGCAGTCATGGCTTTGAATGTCAAACGTGCAATAGTGCTAGCCAAGGGCTATTGCAAGCACGTCAATTTAAACCGACTCATATTTTATTAGATATGAAGCTTGAAAATGAGAATGGTCTCAAACTGATCTCACCGTTAAGACAATATTTACCCCAAGTGGTGATGGTATTACTGACGGGGTATGCCAGTATTGCCACCGCCGTTGAAGCCATTCGTCAAGGCGCAGATAATTATTTGGCCAAACCTGTGGATACCCAAACGTTACTCAGTGCTTTGCTACAGAGTGAGAGGCCTTTGAGCTCTAGAGTTATCGATGAAGCGCCGCTTAATCCTAAACGGCTTGAATGGGAGCATCTTCAACAAGTACTCAATGGTAATAATGGTAATGTCTCAGCCACTGCAAGACAGTTAGGTATGCATAGGCGTACTTTGCAGCGCAAACTCGAACGAAAACCCCAAGCGTGTTGAATGTCGAAAATTGACAGTTTTACGGTGTATCACAATTAGTTCAATCTATTGTTTAAATTTACTTTAAATCTATATAACATCATTATAATGGTTGCGTTAACTTGCAAACTTAAAGGAATAAGATGTCTGAACGTCATCATGCTAAAAAATATAATGATTGGTCTAAAAAATATAATTGGGATACCTGCAAAGCTAACCGCAAAGAATATGGCAAGTTTTTATGTTCATTTTTAACCCACAGCTCAGATAGTTTAGTGGTTAACATGGATGGGCGTTGGGGGACGGGTAAAACAGAGTTACTTAGGCGCTTATACATAGAACTCGCTGAGCAAGAGCATCCGGTTGTTTATATTGATGCATGGGAAAGCGATTTTTCAAATGATGCACTTTCAGTGGTGTGCAGTGAATTAATTGAGCAAATAGGGAATATCTTTAAAGCCCCACCTTCTGATGACACATTACTGAATGATGCTCAGGAGTGTTTGAAGAAAGTCTCTAACTTATTAGGTTTGTGCTTAAAGTTCACTAAATCAGCAGCGGCGGTTTTTAATCAAGCTCAATGGGTTGCCGCTGCACAAGGCGGTGAATTTGCCTTAATTGCTATTCAGTCTCCTCAAATAAGTAAAGTGATTACAGGTTCGGCTGACGATATGAATAATCAATTAATTAAGTCAGTTAAAAAGGAATATTTTGATCGTATCGAGGCGATGCAGCAGATTAAAGAACAGTTGTCTTTTTTATCTAAGTTGATAGGCGAACTATATGGCCTGAAAACGCCAATAGTGGTATTGGTGGATGAGCTAGATCGCTGTCGCCCTACTTATGCGATAGAAATGTTAGAGGTCATTAAACACTTTTTTGAAACCCAAGGTTGTGTTTTTTTAGTCGCAACAGATACTGAGGTGCTACAGCATTCCATTAAAGCGGTTTATGGCAGTGAATTTAATTCAGAGGCTTATTTGAGGCGATTTTTTCATCGTAAAATCACTTTGCCTGAATTATCAGTGTTCGATTATTTATTAGCCAAAGAACTAGATTTTGCTCAGTATAAAGATCAGCATCTTGAACTTTACCCGTTTGAAAACGAGCAGCAACAACAAAACCTTCCTTTTATGGCCGAGATTTTTGATAAGAACCAATTACAGCCTCGGGATATAGAGCAAGTTTTACAGAAATTTTTTGCCAGTTTAGATTATGTGGCCGCTTGTAATAAAGATAAACTGATACCACAAGTGATTGAGCTATAGTCGTTTCTGGTGTATGAGGATAAAGCATTGCGATGTAACCTGTTAATTGATCTTGGCCGATCAACAATTAACAAAAGGAACATCGCAATGACTAAAAATGAT
>NZ_JAKIKS010000047.1 GCF_023284005.1 Shewanella surugensis | reverse complement strand
CAAGCAATGTTCGATGTAATCGAATGGCTTAATCCCCTTCGATTATATCGCACACTGTTTGGAACAATTATCCTCTCCCAACTGCGACCTCAATAGTCTCTTACCTTGGCATGTTAATCTAAGCAAGGCGTAGTTCGCCGGACGCTCACTTTGCTTTTGAAACCTAGTGTAGATGCAACAGTGAGTTTCGGTTTCAAGGCGAAGGTCATAACAATGACCGCTATGAGCGACAAATAAGGATATTTGGCTGGCATTTAGGCAAGGAAGTTATTTGAAACCGTAAAGCGGCCAAGGATGGCTTCACAGCGTCTCACTGAGGTATCGGCACAAAAAGCTGCTGCAGGAAATGAACACAAATTAGAATGTAGGCAGCTATATAAAAATAACCACAAATCGAAAAAACACCGAGCTATAGTCGTTTCTGGTGTATGAGAAAGAAACGTTGCGATGTAGCCTGTTAATTGATCTTGGCGGATCAACAATTAACAAAAGAGACATCGCAATGATTGAAAATGGTAGTGTTATTTCCATTGATACACCAGTAAGTCCGTTAAGAGAAACGATTAAAAACAGGCGCTCAACCGTTGTTAGCCCAATCAATAGAAGCTGAACTGGCGACCTTGTAACTTAGCCAGATATAAAGACATCTTTTTTCTGAAAACTTCTTTACACCTTGGTCCAAAACCTTCAACTGAGTTTTTATGATGAGAAATGTTCTTACGCTCAAACTGGTTTTTACTTATTTCTACGATTTCATTAATATCAACCGAACACATACTGAATTTTTGACTATAGTTCCTAGATCTCAGCAATAAGCTTCACTTCGTACATCTTGCCTGACTCAAATACAACTTTTATCGGTACTCCACAAGAATGTATCACCGCGTTACTAACAACGATTCCTTTAAACATAAAAACGTGCTCTTCACCGGAAGTAATATAAAATTCTTTAAAAGCATTTTTATGAATTCCATCACTTAATGGAATGTCTAATATTCTTGGATCGCTATTAAACAGAAATCCTTTCCTCAGCCTCATCCATTCCCTTTCATTAGAGCATCCACTATCATCGTAAGCGCGCACAACTACTATTTCTTTTAAGTCAGAGCTAAATCGGACTTTTGCTGTAGGCCCCTCACTTGGCTCTACGTACTTAACGGTACTGCACCCTGAAACTATAAAGCCGAATAAAAGTAAAACCGTTATTTTCATGTTACTACCTAAATGATTTTATGATTTTTTTAGCCTATATTTTAAACTAAAAGATCTAATTCGCTATGCTCCCAATACTAGCCCGCAAAAATACCACCTCACTATTACTTTTGTAAACAAAAGGTTTGAAGCAGAGTGACGGCAAAGTAAAAACAATTGATCCTGCTCACAATTATCAGATCATGACTTAATCCATACTTTAAAACCAACAACCCAAATCAACGCAACACACAGCTTTTGCTGTTCAACTCAGTGTAAACACGGTTGTGACCGTCCGTGACAAGGTGAGGATTTGCATAGCAAAGCGCTTGGAACGATAAATAAGGACATTTATCTGGCTGTTAAACATGGATGTTATTTGTCACGGCCGAAGCTATAGGGATATACTTGCGCTGTGTCACAAGTGAGTTTGCACAGAAGCCTGCTGCAGGCAATAAATATCAATGAAGGTTCGACTAACAATACACTCAACCAATACTAAATTCCCAAAAGCCAACAATAAAAGGCATTTCCTGCTATCCCTGCAGGTCAGATATTCACGGCATGTTATTTGTGTATTTACACAAAACCCCGCTGCAAGCGATAAATACGGCTAACGTATTGCAATCCAAACACATGTTATCAATATCAAATAAACCCACTGCTGGTGCTTTAATATTCCCATCGGAGTAGCTTTAATTATTCGAGAAAAAATATTGTGATTAAGACAGGATGTCGATAATAGCCTTAGTTGAGCCACGGATGGCGAATATGAGGCGGTAGATATTTTTGTATATCGAGAATTAAAGTGAAATGCTCCGTCGGGCGTCATGGAGATTGTAAAGAGGATAAGGACGAGCAGTCCTCTTTACCCCTGTGTGAGTGGGAACTCACGATCTTAGCGCTGCCGTGAGGAAAATGAAAAAACGATAGTCATTAAACGAAGCTTAATTAAAAAAGGGGACACTTTAATTAGAAGGCTAAACTTAAATGCTGAAGCGAATATGAAATGCCGAAGACCTTCAGCACTTAACTTTAATAACGATGAAGTGAATACTTTAACAGCACAAAGCTAACAGTTAAAATATAACAACCGAAAATAACACTGAGTGTCGCATCAAAAGCGACACTCAACTTGATCTTGAACTGTATTGATCTGCTTAAAGCAGATCAATGCTTACAATCTGTCCCATGTTCATGATCATCATCCATAAACTCATCATCACCGTCTTGATGTTGCATCACACCCCAACCATCACTGACGCCACCAAATTCACCCGAAAAATCATTCAAATGAGATTCTTGTGATACCAAGGCATCATACTCAGGTAGCATATTAAGACAAACGATAAGCTCCCATTTTCCCGATTCATCATTCAATAACAGCTCAACTTCACCGTCCAAATCCGTTGTTTGTATGCCTTCTAATGCCGATTCGGCATCTCTTTGATCATCAAAGACTAAAAAGAAATCAATATCAAGCGCCTTTGATAAATCAATGCCCGCATCAGCCATTGCTGTCAACATTTTACCATTATCATCATCAGGGTATTGCATGTCTTACTCCACTAACACTTTAATTGACCGATATACCCAAGCGACTGAAAAATACAGCATTCAGGTGGATTGGGTATCGTTTTAAAAATCTGATTTATTGGGCCGCGAGGATTTTTACCGACTCACCATTAAAAGCAACGACTTCACCCGCCATCACTTTCTTACGTTTACGGGTTTCGACTTCACCATTAACCAATACTAAACCTTCAGAAATAACGTGCTTAGCTTCACCACCACCACTGACCATTCCTTGTACTTTTAATATCTTATATAGCTCAATATATTCATCACTTGCTGATAGGGTTAATTCTGGAATTTCGTTACTCACACTGACTCGCCTTTTATTGACACATTACTCGATATTATATACCTATCCCCCAATAACCAGAAGAAGCACGCTTAAGAAACTCTCAAATGAGGCCGTTTAAAGCCCTTTTTTTAAAGAATGAGGATGACGTTTAAATAGCATAGACCGCTCCCCCAAGTCCATTGACGTGGCGAAAAGAGATGTAATGGTTTCTTTCCCAGCGTATAGAGGAAGAGTAAGATATCAAAAGAATGATAAGCAGGAAAAATGGATCTGGATCAAAAAACAGTAAAAAGAAGTAAAAGAAAGCGAATAAAAATGAGCAAAAGCGAACTCATGCTCATTTTTACCTTATGCCCAAATCACCGGTAAACACACCATAGCAGTATCCGATACCGACAATCGATTTGGGCACCTCATTAACTGCGACTCGTTACTTCAAGCAAGTGATAACCAAACTGAGTCTTAACCGGACCTTGCACTTCATTCAATGGTGCATTGAATACAACCTCATCAAACTCTTTTACCATCATCCCAGGCCCAAATGAACCTAAATCTCCACCTTGTGATGATGATGGGCATGAAGAGTTTGCCTTAGCAACTTCACCAAAATCAGCACCATCCAGAATCTCTTGCTTTAACTCTGCACACTTATCTTCAGTGCTTACTAAAAGGTGTCTTGCTGTGGCTTGTACCATAATGTTACTCCAAAAAATAAATGTAAACCGATGATTTAATCAACACATCGGCATCAACAAACTCTGACAGTATAAAAATAAAAAGCGACTTTAAAAAGCACTATCGCTTTTTTGCTTAAAAATACCCACTAAAATATGTAATAATCCATGTCGCCCCCCCCCTCACAACCCATTAATCGAGCTTATTTCTGCTTTTTTAACTGAGAAGCTGTCCAATTTTGAATTTTCAAGGTTAACACTTCCATCGGTAAAGCACCTGAAGTCAACACTTGATCATGAAACGCTCGAAGGTCAAATTGTTCACCCAATGCCGCCTGCGTTTCTTCTCTTAAGGCTAAAATTTTCAACTGGCCCACTTTATAGGATAAGGCCTGACCCGGAATGGCCATATAACGCTCAACCTCAGCAATAATATCAGACTCAGCCATCGGTGAATTGTCTTTCATATATTGGATCGCTTGCTCACGGCTCCAACCTTTAGCGTGTAATCCCGTATCGACCACTAAACGCATCGCTCTGAGCATTTCATCTGCAAGCTTACCGAAATACTGATAAGGATCGCTAAAGAGTCCCATTTCAACCCCTAGGTACTCAGCATAAAGCGCCCAACCTTCTTCAAAAGCATTATAACTCCCAAAGCGCTGAAATTCAGGCACCCCAGTGAGCTCTTGTTTAATCGCAATTTGGAAATGATGTCCCGGCGCTGCTTCATGAAGCGACAAGGTTGTTGTGCCCCATTTAGGCTGCGCCTTGAGGTTATAAGTATTAATATAAAACACCCCCGGACGTGAACCATCTACCGCAGGGGCTTCATAAGAAGCACCCGCAGCAGATTGCTCTCTAAAACTTTCCACTGGTTTAACAACATAGTCAGCCTTAGGCATCACATCAAAATATTCTGGCAGCTTGGCATTTATTTTATCTTTGAGCTGCATATAAGCATGAATAAGGGCCTCTTTATTTTTAAAGAAATACTGAGGATTAGATGATAATTCACCGAAAAAAGCGGACAAATCGCCTTTAAATCCCACTTGCTCACGCACTTTGTCCATTTCAGAGCGAATACGCGCAACTTCCGTTAAACCCATTTGATGAATGTCATCAACAGGCATCGTCGTTGTGGTGTGTTTATTCGCTAGCTGCTGATACCAGAGTTTACCGTTCGGCAATCCCCACCAACCATCACTGCCGCGCGCTGCAGGCAAATATCGGGTTTCTAAATAGGTTTTAAAGCCGGATAACGCTGGAATGAGCTCATCCAATATTAACGCGCGGTATTGTGTCGTGAGCGCTTGCTGATCCGTTTCTGAAAAATCATTAGGAAACTGAGTAATGGGCTGATAAAACACACTCTTTGTCACATCTTCAACGAGTTGAGCTTGTAATTGTGGGATCATTCGCTCCACTAACACTCTGGGTAACACCACTTGGCTCTCAATACCTTCATTCATACGCGCTTGCGCATCACCCAACCACTGAATAAACTCTTTGACTCTTGCCAGCCAGTTCTCATAATCGCCGACGGTATAAAAAGGCTGCGCACTATCGCCACTGCCCAGTTGCACCATGGTAATGATATCACTTGAAAATTGATCCATAGGCATGAAGTATTGAGGAAAAGCTTCATTTGCCAATGCCATATTACGATCATACATAAAAACATCGTAACTCAGCTGCAGTGCAGGTGATAATGCTTGACGATCAATTTTTTTCAACTTGGCTAAATATTGACTGTTTAACCCATGACGCCGCTCTAAATAGTCTTCGGTTAATTTATTGGTAAACTTATGATTATAATCATTAATGCCAGAAAAAGTCGCTTCTAAAGGATCAAGGCGTAAGAAATCCTTAAAATAATCATCGACTAATGTCAAATAGACTTGCTCTTGAGCATCACTCTTCGTCACTTGTGTATCAACTGTTGACGTTGCTTCTTTGGGTTCATTTTGAGAGCAACCACTGACGCCTAAAGCCAATCCGATCCATATTGCTAATACTGCTTTTTTCATTATTATTCTACCTTATCAATAGACCGCTATTTATTTCCTATACTTAAAGGAAGGCAGTCAATGGAGTTGATTATGATTTATGATTTTCATCAATCCGATGTACGCGATCCTGAAACAGGAATTTATAATCACACCTATTTTATGGAGTCCTTCCATCATGAATGGAAACGCCATATTAAAGAAAACCAAGGACTGATGTTATTGTATCTCTGCCCGAACATTCATGAAACAGTAACACAACCTTATTTGTTGAAATCGTTAATAAGTCATGTTCAATCAACACTCAGAAACAGCGATTTATTCGGACGACTTGATCCTCATCGTTTTGCTATTGCAGTTTTCTCAGTCACACCCGCCGTCACCCAAGTGATCATTAATCGCATTGAAAATACCATCATGGATTTTAATCATGAATTTAGTCAACAGCACTCAACGCATATTGATTTTTCCTTGGCTGCGTGTATCTGTAAGCCAAACAATACCCTTCGCATTGAATCCCTATTTGAAAAAATAGAGCAAGTCAGTAATGAGATTAATTGTTCTACCAATAAGGTAACGGTGATCACCCAGCTATAACAACCTTGCTGTTATTTAGCCAATAAAAAAGCCCCATGATGGGGCTTTTAACAACATATAGAATCAGTCGATTACAGACTCACATTATGTATTCGTGCTTTTTCTTCAATATAAGAAAGATAACTGGTCGCACTGCGTTTCGTTTTCTTATCATTAGCCGCTAACTGAGCACGCTTATAAGCTTGTTTGTAATCCTTCAAGCTCAAATAAGCCAAAGCCAGTTCAAATTGCGCTTTACCCGGATTTTTAATACCAGCAGATATTGCTTTTTTCAAGGCAGAAACTGCAGGTTTATACTTACCATCAAGCGACAAAATTCGACCTTGCTTTAAATAAAGTTCGCCATCATTATCAATCGCGGCTGCTTTGCCGTAATAACTGGCTGCTTCTTTTAGCTCTTTCGCATTATGATAAAAACCGGCAAGTGTCCCTAAGTTTTTCTCATTGGTTTCAATCAAGCCAGATTTAATGCCTTTTTCGAACACGTTAGCGGCGCGGTAAGGCGAGCCTTTTTGCGCCAACAATTGCGTTAAACGGGTCACATTGCCAGCCGTTTCCAAAAAGCCATTCTTATAAGCCAAATCATAAGTCGCCAGTGATTTAGTATAATCTTCAGTCATCAAATAAAACTGGGCGAGTTGTACCCAAAGACGTTTGTCGTCTTGGAACAAAGGCACCATGACTTCAAGTACTTTAACGGAATTTTTATACTGCTTTTTGTTAAAGTAAGCGGTCAATTTCATCTGATAAAGCCCTTTATCAGGCTTCTCACTGAGTGCTATCCCTTTATCAACAACTTCAAGGACTTTATTCCAGTTTTTTTCTTCAGAATAGGCAATACCAATGCGGCGATAAATTTGCGCATCTTGCTTACAAGTAAAAGTCATCCATTCATAATAATAAGGAATAGCTTGTTTAAACTTTTTCTCTTGCAATAACAAATCAGCATATAAGCGTAATGTACCCGCGTGATCAACACCGCCTAATACATTGGCATCAACCGCTTCTTTTAGATACTTAAGCGCCTTACCCATTTGAGATTTTTCAGCATAAAAGTTACCCAGCATCCTTGCAACATACGCTTTATCAAAGGTCTTTTTAGCATTGGCTTCCAACAAAATGTTGATTGCCTCATCTAAATGACCTTCAGTGTATGCCGCAAACGACTTCTGTACTTTTTTAGCGACACTTTGCCCAACGGCTTTAGATTGACGCTTTTCGATAGGACACTTATCGGCAGCATAAGCACTGCCAATAAAAGCACTACCACTGGCGAAAGAAAGAACAAGTGCAGCAGCGATTGAATTCATATTACGCATCATTATTGACCTCCTTTATCCAGTTTAAAGTCAAGTTGTACTGTCAGCCCTGATTGTTTAATGGCTTTACCATCAACAATTTTAGGCTTGTACTTCCATTTACGCAGTGCTTTACGAGCTTCTTTATCAAAGACACGTTTAGGATCAGCTTTAATGACTTTAACATCTTCCACACCACCAATTTCGTTAATGGTAAAGCTCAGCTGTACCCAACCTTCTTTCCCATCACGAGCGGCAGCAATCGGGTATTGAGGTTCAATACGAACAATCGGTGTTGCATCGCCATCCCGAGTCATCATACTGCCCATTTTGAAACCTGAGTCAGTAATATCTGCATTGACACCATTCATATTAAACGAAATATTGGTATCAATATCAGTTGAACTATCAGGTGGTGTCACATCGGGCTTAGGCGGCTGCTCGGGTGGCGTAGGCGGCTTAGGTTTTACCCTAGGCTTCTTCGTCGCTGTGGCATCATCTTTGCTCATGGTGATTTCGATCACTGGCGATTCTGTTGAGGCAGCGTGACGGGTTGGACCGCCACCTACCAAAAAGGCCATAAAAACGAATAGAGCAAAAGTCACAGCACCACCAACTATCAATGATACTATTACTCTTAGCATATTAATCTTTCCCCGCTGAAACCGAGATTTTATCGATACCCGCTTTTTTAACGTTATCCAAGACTTTGATGACTAAGCCATGTTTGGCCTCTTTATCCGCTTGAATAAGCACTGCGGCTTCGGGTGATTCGGCTAACATGCGTTCCACATTTGCCGTTACACGCTCGATATCCACTTGACGGTTTTCCATCATAATGACGCCGGTCTTACTGACGCCAATAAAAATGTTAGCCGAGGGTTTCTTGGTCGCTTGAGACGCTTCAGGCTTGTTATAATCTAGACCTGATGGTTTCACAAACGATGTTGTTACAATAAAGAAGATCAACATGATAAACACGATGTCTAACATCGGTGTCATATCAATTTGCGCTTCCTCTTCCACGCTGGAATGCTTTTTACGTGCCATGTTCAATCTCTCTCTAGTGGTGCGGCATGCTGTCTTTTAGCTTTTCGATACTGATTTTCATTTGCGCATCCAGACGAGTACTGAAAAATACCCCTGATAATGCGGCGACCATACCTGCCATTGTTGGCATGGTTGCCATTGAAATACCAGCTGCCATCATACGAGCATTACTCGTCCCATGAACTGCCATCACCTCGAATACTGAAATCATACCGGTTACGGTCCCAAGTAGCCCTATCATAGGACAGATGGCGACTAAGGTTTTTATGATCAGCATGCGAGCCGTCAAATCTTGCTTCGCTTGGGATATCCAAGCTTCACGGATCCGGTGTGCATACCAAGAGGTAGAATCCTCTCTTTCGTCCCATGTGTGAATGATAGCTTGATGTTGTTTTGGCGATACCCATTTTAGATACCAGTATCGCTCAAGCATTAATACCCACATAGCGAACAGCACAGCCGCTACAAGCCAGAGGACGTCGCCTCCGGAGGCCATGAAGCCCCTGACGGAATCCCATAAGTCCATCAGGTATAACATCATTAGGCGTTCCTCTTCTCAGCGTGCGAAGCAATAATACCTGCACTTTGCTCTTCAAGTACCTGTACGATTGTTTTACTACGTGCAACAACAACCGCATGCATTAACATCAATGGTAACGCCGCGACAAGACCTTGAACCGTTGTCATCAGCGCCATAGAAATACCGCCAGCCATCAGTTTTGGATCACCTGTACCAAATAACTGGATACTTTGGAACGTCGCAATCATACCGGTTACAGTCCCTAATAGACCCATCATCGGAGCAATAGCAGCAAGGACTTTAATGATTGAAATACGCGCTTCAAGTGCCGGTGTTTCTTTTAAGATGGCTTCATCAAGCTTAAGTTCTAATGTTTCAACATCAACATCTTTGTTGTCATCATAAACCTTAAGCACACGACCCAATGCATTGTTACCCGGTTTGTCTAGGTTCTTACGCTGACTCTTCACTTTCGCGCCTACTACGCCTAAAGTGACTAAACGCTCAATTGAAATTAAGGCACCTAAGATAAGCAGTGCAATAATGATGTAACCAATGGTTCCACCGGCTTCAATACGCTCTTCGATGGTCGCTTTTTGAGTGAAAATATTCAACAGTACACCACGAACTGGATCAATATACAGCTTGGCGTAACCCGAGGTTGTCGCTTCAAACTTCTTGATAGGGCTAACTTGATAACCGTCAGGTTGCTGAGATAACTCCTGAATCAGGTTTAAGTCTGAGTTGTAAACAACATATTCATTGTTCGCTAACAGGTTAAACGTCCCTACACGGGTAATTTTCGTGTTTTGAACACTGCCATCGATGTCGGTAACAGAACCATCAAAGGTCACGACTTTACCCGACTCAGCCATTTCAAATAACTGCGCTTCCCAGAACTTGTGTAACTCTTCAATTTTAGGCAGCTGCTTACGTGCGGCTAACTCTTCAATAAAAGTATTACGACCAGGGTACTGCGCGCTGATATTAGAAGCTGCAAGTTTTCCAGCAAAATCGCCTGCATCGCCTTTAACGACACCAAACATTTCACCTAAATCACCTTGAGCCGTTTTTAAGTCTTCTTCTAACTGGGCAATTTTACGCTCGTTATCTAAAAACGCTTGATTGAGATCTTTACCACGTTGCTTTTCAGCTGCTAACGCTTGTTTCTCACGCTTTAATAACGCCGCTTTATCACCACGCTCATTTCTAAACTCTTGCTCACGCTTCTTATTCACTCTCGCATCGGTGGCGCGTTCTGACTGTACTTGCTTTAAAAGTTGGTCAATGGACTTAGGTGCATCAGCTGCACTGGCCATGCCTGACATTAGCGACAGAGTAGAAGCAAGGATTGCTGTTTTGATTAACTTCTTCATTATTGTGCAGCCTCCGCAGCTGGAATGGGTAACGCAAAGAGATCGGGTGCACCTTGTTTACGTGCAATACGGATACCCTTGGTGATATCGCGTAAGTAGCTGTCATCCAGCGTTTCCCAACCCTTCGTTTCAGCGTTATACATCCATGCCGATTTTTGATCTAAACTTTGCGCATATAAGGCAACACGGCCTAAACGGAAGAAATCAACCAGCATGTCTTTCCCATCAAGGTTTAATTTACCGGTATCCACTGCCACAAAGTTACCGTATTCACGCTCAATGCTATAAGCATCAAGAATGAGGCGATATTTTTCAGCCAACGTCACTTCGGCGCTATTTAATAAGCTTTTTAAGTTAGCAACACGCTCGGTACGTGTCTCTGTGTTGAATGGCAGATCAAGTTGAACGAACTGATCCAGTGTATCCACCATTTTAAACATGAGTGGTACAACACCTTGACGTAAAGTATCAATCCCATTGATATCATCTTGAATGGATTTCATGGTCGCTTCTTGATCCGCGACCAAACCCGCTAAATAATCATTATAGGCTTTAGTAGACTCGCGCTCATCGGCGACTGAACCATACTCAAAGACCATATCTTGAGCTTGATCAAAATACTTATCAACTTTCTTTTGAGACGTCGCTGAAGCAGCATGAATTTTGCTGTCAGCATTTTGGACATTTGAAAGAGGGTCGGCCATCACGAGTGGGCTACCGGCTAAGGCTAATGCGCCTATAAGCGCCTTAGCGATTGTTGTTTTATTGCTTACCTTGGACATAGTTCCCAACCAATTTAAAGTGATGAAAAATTTGTTAACTTAACGATAACAGGCATTTTTATTGTATTTGACTCCTGTATCTAAGCCTGTATTTCTATTATGATTGTTAATTATTATTTTCTCAATTCCTATATAAGATAGGATGTAGACTGTCACGCATCATTCCACAAACTGTTAACCTGTGTCAACATTTGAGCGGGGAGAAAACTAGTAAAAAGCCAAGTTAGAGCATAGAAATCGTGCGCAAGGGGGTAATTTGAACAAATATGAAATGAAAAGTAATTTATTTGGCAGTTCCTTCTTCGACATACCAATTTCTTGTTAACATAAAAAACACAATAAGCGGGTTTCACACCACAACCTATAAAGGACACAAACTCAACGATTGCCCGTCATTCAGGATAAAAAACAAACCCTAATAAATAGGAAAAACAGCGGGTGTTCATACACTAATATAAATTTTCCTCCTTTGTTACAAAACAAAAAGTTAACAGTTTGAAGTTAAAAAGTAACAAGACTCTCAGTGAAAAAATAACCCGCATAAAATAAGATGAAATGGCTAAAACCAACAAACTCACTGCGTAATTAATCATCTACCTTTTACGATAAAGAACACTAATCGAGCGATGGAGTACGGTTAACCCCACTGTCTTTTCAGTTTTTAAGAACCGTTTATTTATGACAAAATGATATATGAAAGTTGAATAAAAAATGAATAAACGAAAATTGATTGGCATTAATTATCGACAATGAAGATAAAAACCACCTCTATCCGAGCTCAGAGTCATTCCCACTAATCACTAAAATTGACATTAAAAAATGTGTTCAAAGCGTGATCTTATGACTTCCAATAAAAAACCCTCAACGCATAAAAGCGATGAGGGCTTCATAACAGGTAGACACTCAGCAAAAACTATTCTTTGGTTTTCGCCTTCGCTTTAGGTTTGGCTTTTTTCTTCGCTTCTGCAACCCATTTACCTTCAATATACTTTGCCATCCAACCAGTGGCCTTTCCCTCCACATCAGTTGCCACGTATTGCTCTTTTGTCTTACGGCTAAAACGTACTGTCGCTAAATTACCGTCATCATCCTGTGTTGGCGCATCGGCTAAGTATTGATACTTAGGCCAAAGCAGATCACGGTATTGAATGAGCTCTTCAACCGAGGGACCGCGAGTTTCCCGTGATTTGGGAAAAGTACTGGCCGCTAAAAATATACCCGCCGCACCATCTCTCAACACGAAATACGCATCAGATTTAGTGCATTTGAGATCAGGTAAGTGAATAGGATCTTCTTTTGGCGGCGCCGCTTCTCCGCTCTTAAGTAACTTACGTGTATTCTTACAGTCGCTGTTGGTACAGCCAAAGTATTTACCAAAACGCCCGTTTTTAAGCTCCATATCATGTCCACAGCGATCACATTCTAAAATAGGGCCTTCATAGCCTTTAATTTTAAATTGTCCCTGCTCGGCTTCATAACCCGAACAGGTGGGGTTGTTACCACAGATATGCAATTTGCGCTTTTCATCGATAAGGTAACTGTCCATCGCCGTGCCACAAATACCGCATCGATGCTTAGCCCTTAATGCATCGGTTTCAGCATCTTCACTGTTTTCACTAATAGCTTCTTCACCGGGTGTTAAATTTAGCGTGGTCTTGCAGCGCTCTTTTGGCGGTAAGGCATAGCCCGAACAGCCTAAAAATACGCCTGTGGTACCCGTGCGGATCCCCATTTGACGTGAACATGTCGGACACTCAATATCTGTCAAGACCATCTCATTGGGACGCATGCCGCCTTCTTCTGGTGGCAGTTCCGCTTTTTCTACTTGTTGGGTAAAATCTTCATAGAAGCCATCCAGTACATGTTTCCATTCCCGCTTACCTTGAGCCACATCATCCAATGTTTGCTCCATACTGGCGGTAAAATCATAACTCATCAACTCTTGGAAACTACCCACTAAACTGTCACTGACAATTTCCCCCATCTTCTCAGCATAAAAGCGACGGTTTTCAACTTTGACATAACCTCTATCTTGAATAGTCGAAATAATAGTCGCATAAGTGGAAGGACGACCAATGCCTCTTTTTTCAAGTTCCTTCACTAAAGATGCTTCACTAAAACGCGCAGACGGTTTAGTAAAATGTTGTTTCGGTAGTAACTCTTGTAGGTTCAACACATCACCTTTATTCACCGCAGGCAAGGTGTTATCTTCTTCATTTTTCTTCTTTATTGCCGTTTGTACGCGAGTCCAACCATCGAACTTCAATATGCGCCCCGTCGCTTTAAGCTCATAATCGCCTGCCATTGCTGTTAAACGCGTCGCATCGTACTGAGCAGGTGTCATTTGACAAGCAACAAATTGACGCCAGATCAATTCATATAATCGCTGCGCATCTCTTTCCATATCCGACAACAAAGCAGATTCCACTTTCACGTTAGACGGACGGATCGCTTCATGAGCCTCTTGTGCCCCTTCTTTACTGCCGTAGCGCAAAGGTGCATCGGGTAGATATTTATCGCCGAATTCTTTAGCTATCATTTCACGCACATTATCGAGTGCTTCTTGGCTAAGATTGGTCGAATCGGTTCTCATATAAGTGATATGACCCGCTTCATATAAACGCTGCGCCATCATCATGGTTTTCTTCACCCCAAAACCTAAGCGCGTACTCGCGGCTTGTTGCAAGGTGGACGTTATAAAGGGGGCTGAAGGCTTACTTTGCGTTGCTCGATCTTCTTTTGCAGTAATGATAAATGACGATTGAGACAACGCTGATACTGCCGCTTGTGCTTCTGCTTCATTGACGGGTCTAAAGGCCTTATCTTGGCACTTCATGACCTGCATTGTTAACATTTTTTGCTTAGGTGTTTGGACATCAGCGTGGACATCCCAAAACTCTTCCGGCACAAAAGCTTTAATTTCACTTTCTCGCTCAACGACTAAGCGTACTGCAACCGATTGAACTCGACCCGCAGAAAGCCCTCTGGCGACTTTCTTCCAAAGCAAAGGTGAGGCCATAAAACCGACCACACGATCAAGAAATCGACGCGCTTGCTGCGCATTAACCATATTAGTATTAAGTGTCGATGGTTGACTAAACGCATCTTGAATAGCCGATTTTGTGATTTCGTTAAATACAACACGTTGATAACGTGATTCATCACCGCCTATCACTTCTTTCAAGTGCCAAGCAATCGCCTCTCCCTCTCTATCCAAATCGGTCGCGAGATAGATGTGATCGGCAGATTCGGCTAATGTTTGTAACTCTTTAACCACCTTTTCTTTACCCGGTAGCGTCTGATAATTTGCTTTCCAGCTATTATTAGGATCCACACCCATGCGTGCAATCAAAGCTTGCTGTGCCTTGATTTTCTTATATTCTGCCTTATCTTCCGCTGACATTTTTTTCACTTCAGCAGGTGATTTACTGGCTACTTTTGTATCAGTATTAGCAGAAGTCGGTAAGTCCCGAATATGTCCAACACTCGACTTAACGATGAATTCTTTGCCTAGATATTTGTTAATAGTCTTGGCTTTTGCCGGTGATTCGACAATAACTAGCGATTTACCCATAGATTAATTTGCGCCAACCAGTTTCAATAACATGAAAATTGGCTCCATATATAGAGTGTTGTGCAGACACTTTCAAGTGGAACCCTGTTTTATTTGCATCAGTGAAACATTTTTTAACCGTTTCACAAAAAATAATGAAAAATAATACTGCGTATTTAAAAACTAATATTCCATGATTAGTCATTAAGCGAGGCTTCTTAGTGCATTTCAATTCAGATTGCCCTTTTCTGTAACATTTATCAAACTTGTAACCTAAGCGCCTTGTGTATATTGTGCGCTATTAAGCGTGTTTTCTGCCTATACTGCCATGATCTGATCATGCTCATTGCAAGATCACTTAGGTAAATATAAAGCCGCCTCTGCAGAATAAAGGATATACAATGGATCATTTTGAAGCGAACTTTGATGGACTTGTTGGTCCAACTCACAACTATGCTGGTTTGTCATTTGGCAATGTGGCCTCATTAAACAATGCCGATGCCAGCTCTAATCCTAAAGCTGCCGCTAAGCAAGGGTTAGAAAAAGCCAAGGCTATCGGTCAACTGGGTTTAGTTCAAGGTATGCTTGCCCCTCAAGAACGACCCGATCTCTATACACTCCGCAGAATGGGTTTTAGTGGCTCAGATGCCGATGTCCTTGCCAAAGCCGCCAAACAAGCGCCTTTATTACTCAATGCTTGCTGTAGCGCTTCTAGCATGTGGACGGCCAATGCCGCCACCGTATCACCTAGTAGCGACACATTCGACAATAAACTGCATTTTACCCCAGCAAATTTAGTCGATAAATTACATCGTAGTATTGAGCCTATCACCACCAGCCATATCCTTACTGCTACCTTTAACGATAGCCGCTATTTCAGCCATCATCAACATCTGCCCGAACATGCCAGTTTTGGTGATGAGGGCGCGGCTAACCATACCCGCCTTTGTGGCGACTATGGTCATAAAGGATTAGAGCTGTTTGTTTATGGCCGTGAAGCCACCAACCCAAACAGTATACAACCTAAAAAGTACCCCGCACGGCAGACCTTAGAAGCGTCTCAAGCCATTGCTCGCTCTCACGGCCTTAACGACGCACAAACCATATTCATCCAACAAAATCCCGCTGTAATCGATCAAGGGGTATTCCACAATGATGTGATTGCCGTCGGCAACCAAAATGTACTTTTCTATCATGAGCAAGCCTTTTTAAACACCCAAGAAAAGCTAGCTGAAATTCAACAAAAGTTTACTCAAACATGTAATAGACCACTGCACTTTATTGAAGTTCCCACCGATAAAGTCAGTATTCAAGACGCAGTGAGTACTTACCTTTTTAACACGCAAATTATCACCTTACCCTCTGGTGAAATGGCCATTATTGCCCCCACAAATTGTGCAGAAAACCCCGCAGTCAAAGCCTATTTAGATGAAGTCGTGACATTAGGTACACCGATTAAACAGGTGCATTATTTTGATGTAAAGCAAAGCATGCAAAATGGCGGTGGGCCGGCATGTTTGCGTTTACGCGTGGCGATGAATGCGGTGGAAGTGGCGGCGGTCAATCCTAATACACTCATGAATGACAGCTTATTTACCACACTTAATATCTGGGTCGACAAGCATTATCGTGACCGACTCAGCATTAACGATTTAGCCGATCCGCAGCTGATTATTGAATCGCGTACCGCACTGGATGAACTCACACAAATTATGAATTTGGGCAGTGTTTATCAATTCCAGCGTTAAATATTTATAGTCAGCATTAAGCAAAACAGGCTATTTACCTTAACGCTGAAGCCTTTCATTAACCCATTTAGGGCGCTGGTATTTGGGTAATATTGACCGTGATACTCGCCACTTGAGTGACCACTTTTTCTGGTGTGGTCACTTTTATCTCTAGCTTACCTGATTCATCATAAATGCTTCCTGTAACAGAAGCATTAATCACAGTGCCATTCTGCCCTCTATCCTGCACGATAATGGAACTATCTGTTGCTAATGTACCGACAGAGCTACTCACGCTAATTACAGATCCTGATGGCAGAGTTTGATTATGTAAATCGGACACTATCATCTGTAAACTGGCAATCTCCTCAGCATAAATATCCATAATTTGCGATCCAGTATCAAGTACACTGTTACTATCCGTGATCACGGGCTCTGACGCATAAGCGGTACTGCCTGACATCACCAGAACGATATTTTTTCTCACATGAATAGATGCCGTGCCCTCTGCAATCGAGCCACAATAAGAATTACCTTCTAAAGCACAGAGCACACCATTATACAAACCATCAGCTAAAGTAAATGAACCATCACTATTAAAATCAATCAATTCTTCTAACTCCCCACCATCTTCACCACCAGATTGTTCCGGATTAAAAACATCATCTTCATTGAAATCCTCAAAAGCCTCAGCCATATCAAAAGGGTCACCTTGAATATTGGGCCCATCAATGAACAAATCATATTCATCTTCATCGAAGCGGCCATTACCATTGGTATCAGCAAAAGACTCTTCACCTATGGTAAAAGCGGTAATAGTGACTCTCCCCCCCATAGGTTGACCAAAATCAGTATCAGCATAATATTCTTGAACATCATAATAGCCATTACTGTCTGCTGGGTGAACCGGATCTCCCCAATATGCACCATCAGGCCGCACATCTTGACTTCGCCATGTCACAAAAAAACACATGCCATTTGTGGTAAAACAAGCATCATCAATGGAGCCACCCTCAGAGCGAAAGGTTACTGCTGTACCATCTGGTACCGGATTATTAAAAGCATCAGCCAATCGAGCGGTGACTTTCACTTCAATGCCGTCGATGCTCCAGCCCTCAGGAGAGTAATTAGACGCACTCAATGAAAAACTGTCTTGATCGGCAATTCCTGTGGTGATCACTAACTCGCTGGATTGAGCCGAAATATCATAATCTTCAAAATAAGCGGTCACCCTAATCGACGTCGCAACGGTACCAGAGGTGAGCGTCGTTTGGACTATCCCTTCCCCATTTGTCATCGCTGTAACTGGATACAAGGAAATCCCCCCCACAGCCGTATTTAATAAAAAGCTGATCTCTTGATTACTCATGGGCAAACCAGTGACATCAAATACCTGAAACGCCACCGCGAGAGATTCCGCTCCTCCAGTATTTTTTATCGCAAGATATTTTGGTTCTTCATCTTCATCTTCATCTCCATCTCCATCTCCATCTCCATCTCCATTATCTCCAAATCCCACAAATACAATACTGCCTTTAGCCGCTGCTAGCACTGAAATACTTGCATTAGCAGCAAGATTGAGTCCGCCCGCATTCGCGGTGACATTAATCGGATCTTCCCCGACACAGCCTTGAGCTAAATAAGTACTGGATGCTTTACCACTAACGGCAATCACAGGGCTACTGAGCTCAGCCTTAGGTGATGAGAAACTGCTGCACACTGATGAAAAGGACACTTCTACTGGCTCGGTAAAAGCGTTACCTTCATCATCAATAATATCAACACTGACTGTCGCCGTACCACCCGCCGCAAGCGTATCAAGGCTCACAAATGCCTCACCTTCAGTAAAAGAATCTCCAGAACCCATGAATACATTGGTTGCGCCAACCACCACAATAACCTCATCATATACATTTTCATTAATGCTAGCCCTAGCATAGCCTGCGCCCAAATCAGCGCCTGCATAAATATCAACCATGGCGACGCCATCGACAGTCACTGCAGTACCAATGGGAATCTCGCCTTTTCCAGTGGTGAAATACACGATCACCGGCTCTGTGCTGCCTGTCACCACCGCTGTTAATTTTCCTGCTTGCTTGGTTGAAATACTCTCAAGGAGATTGCCAGCAGCATCCACCAAACTGGCAACAATTTGAGTTTCTCCTACCACTCCCCCGTCTCCGAGCATAGTAAAGCTTTGAGTCGCATTAACACCAAGTTGACTGTAGATACTGGCAGAGACCAAACCTGATCCTTGTATATTAGAAGTCAACAACTGGACCTGTGCTTGACCATTGGCATCGGTAATCGCCGTGCCGGTTACCGGTTCAAACGAGCCTAATGTCAGCTCATTTAAACTAAATGTGACTAGTTCATTTTCAAGCAAGCCTCTTTTTGAACTACTCACCGTTGCAGTGACGGTCGCAGGGATTGCCGCTGAAATGTCTTGCTGGGAAATAGACACAGAGATACTATAAATTTCTTCAGCGGTAGGATCATCTGACTCTTCTTCATAGCTGCCTCCCCCGCCACAACCCAGTATAAAAAAGCAATAAAATACGGCAATAAACAAGTGTATAACTGACTTCATTGTCAGCTCCTTTGTTAGTTTGATCACAATACAAACAACTTAAGAACAACTTTGGAACAACCGTCGAACAACCGTCGAACAACCGTCGAACAACCAATTCAACTACAAAATCTAACCTTTAAATAACACTTTGGCAACTATAAAGCTTATCAATATGATAAACGCGTAATTATTTAACTTTTCTATTCTTTGAAGCTGACTGTAAGCTTACTAAACGTTTCATCCTCAGCGCTTTCTTGTTAGGCTTTAACGCTACATTTAAAAGGCATGCACAATTAGCTCCATAAAAATTATAAAGGAAGCAATATGGCTACGACTAAAACAAGAAAGCTCGGCCTGACCAGTAAGATACTGCTTGGCATGGTGACTGGGATTGCCCTTGGACTCCTGCTACGAAATCTATTCCCAGAAAGTGATTTCATTAAAGAATATATGACTGATGGCTTCTTAAATGTCATCGGAACTATCTTCATTTCTGGTCTAAAAATGCTCGTTGTTCCTCTGGTCTTTATTTCTCTGGTTTGCGGTACCTGCTCATTAAGCGAACCCTCTAAATTAGGCCGCCTAGGCGGTAAAACCATCGCTTTTTATCTCTTCACCACCGCCATTGCTTTATGTATGGCCATACTCATTGCCATTGTGATCCATCCTGGTAATGCCAGCTTAGTCGCTGAAGGTATGCATTTTGACGTAAGACAAGCGCCAAGTTTATCTCAAGTTATTATTAATATTGTACCAACAAACCCCATTAGAGCCATGAGTGAAGGCAATATGCTGCAGATTATTATCTTTGCAGTCATCTTCGGCTTCGCCATTTCTCATATTGGTGAGCGAGGTAAACGTGTCGTCGCTTTGTTTGAAGATTTAAATGAAGTCATCATGCGAGTGGTAACCTTAATCATGCAACTTGCTCCTTATGGTGTATTTGCCTTAATGGCAAAACTTGCTCTCACATTAGGCTTAGAGGATTTTAGGAGTGTCATTCAATATTTCTTTGTTGTATTGCTCGTCCTTCTTATCCATGGCTTTGTTGTTTACCCGACACTTCTAAAAGTTTTCTCAGGCTTAAGCCCCATCACTTTCATCCGAAAAATGCGCGATGTACAACTATTTGCCTTCAGTACAGCCAGTTCAAATGCCACCTTACCCGTGACCATTGAGACCGCTGAGCACCGATTAGGCGTACATAATAAAGTCGCGTCATTTACCTTACCATTAGGTGCCACCATTAATATGGATGGTACGGCGATTATGCAAGGCGTCGCAACAGTCTTTATTGCTCAAGTATTCGGTATTGATTTAAGCATTACTGATTATGCGATGGTGGTTATCACAGCGACATTAGCCTCTATTGGAACAGCGGGTGTCCCCGGTGTTGGGCTTATCATGCTCGCCATGGTACTCAATCAAGTCGGTCTACCCGTTGAAGGGATTGCCCTTATTATCGGCGTCGATAGATTACTGGATATGGTTCGTACAGCAGTCAATGTCACCGGTGACACTGTGGCGACAATTGTGATTGCTAAGTCTGAAAATGAATTTAATGAAGAGGTGTTTAATTCACCTATAGCAGGGCATCCTGCTAAGAGCTTCCAGGAACAAATTCATGTTCACGATAAAGATAAGTAGCCTGTTTGAATAAGCTCCATATAACGGCTTATTCAACGCAATAAAAAAGCGTCCCATTGGGACGCTTTTTTATTCTTGAATGAAAATAAGTGTCGCTTCGACGTCATGTTATTCAAATAAGATCAACGTCCCCAGTAGCTCTCTTCTAAACTGTCCTCTTTTTCGGGTAAGCCTCTAGAGAGTCTTGGACTATGTTGCGCCAGCACCTCATAAGCCACTCGATTCGCATACTTACAAATTTGAGAAAAAGAAGAATAACATAAGCCATCTCGAGTATGCTTACTCGAACCTGGGACAATTTGACGATGAAAGGTATTGGATGACAAGTCATGTAACAATGCCGCCAACGCGCCATCGCCAGCACCATTAGTATTACGAATTTTTTCAGGTCCGCCCATATAAGGTGAGATATGCGCATACACTTTCATGGGTGTTTCACAATCTTGTTTTAATTTAGGTCTTGAAAACTCATAACGATTGAACTCAGGAATGGCACCAGGCAATAATGAATGACCCGTTTCTCGTTTTTCTGATTCTTCGGTATAACCCGCGGTATAAAGACCCAATGGACCCGCTGTGGTTAGCACCATATCACACCAATTTAACGCCGCCTCGCTGGCTAATAAAGGATCTTTAAAGCCCGTTAAGGCTTCACCTTCATCTTCGTTCATGGCCAAGATAGTCACATGTTCAGTAATAAAATTTTGCCACCACGCTGGATCTTCTTCGATTAAAAAGCGAGTCCCTAATGTTAACACCACAGGCACATCCGCCGCCTTCGCATATTCGATGGCTTTTATTGCCGCTTGAGTAATTTGATCTTCGCCGCTAGCCCGCATGAGATAGGCTGTCAAAATTAACGCTGAGCTACCTTGTACGATATCTTTATCGATATAATCTGGCGTTAATTTATCCATTGCACCTTTACTGATAGCAAAAGTGCGTTCTCCACATTCAGAGATCAGCGTAAAACAGCGGCCAATGGGCCCATCAACAGGCTGTAAGTAATTTAAATCAACTTTTGATGAGGTATTACATAAATAACGATACGCATAACTACCAATTTCGATATTCTTGCTCATAACGCCAAATAATACCGATCTATCATCAGCCAATATCGAATAATTATGCACCGTATTACCTATCGTTCCCCCTGCAAATTCATCGCTGATCAGCGCTTTTTGTTTTAACTCAGTGTACAAAGCATGAGCCGTATCATCATCAATCAGGGTTGAGTTCCCTTTAACCAAGCTATAGCGCTGTAATAATTCATCTTCGACTTTGGCTTCAATATCAACCAAAGTTTGATCGATCCCAGCAATATAAGTCGAAAAATGTCTAGGCTGTTGGATCAGCTGAGCCAATATGGGATCACGATTATTAACAGGAAAGTAGTGCTTAGACTTACGTTTACCAGGAAACTTCATATAGAGCTCTCTTTATTCAGCTTCCTTGCTAAAGGTCATTAGAAAAATTTGCTTAAAACAAATACTCAAATTTACACATCAGTATTTTACCGTTTAACTTATCAAAAAATCACTCGCTAACGACAGGGATCGATATCGAGATTGACGCATTTTATTACCACGGTCAACTATCGCTTATATTAGCAAGAAAATAGTCTGACTAAATATGTGGATATAAAAAATCAGGCTCACAAAAAGTGAGCCTGATCAAAAATTGAGAAAGCTAGCGTAAACAATAACCCGACAGGTTAACTGAGTGCAGTCACTATTTGTTCACTCACCTGTGCAACCGATTGACTGCCGTCAAACTTGTCATAAGTCACATGGCTATTCGCCGCAACTTGGGTGTAGTATTCAACCAGTGGCTTTGTTTGCTCATGATAAATAGCAAGACGTTTACGTACCGTTGTTTCTTCATCATCGGGACGAATAGCTAACGCTTCACCCGTCACATCATCTTGTCCTTCAACTTTAGAAGGGTTAAAAACAACATGATATACACGGCCAGAGCCCGGATGCACGCGACGTCCCCCCATTCGTGCGACGATATCTTCATCAGGCACGTCGATTTCAATCACATGATCTAATGCAATACCACTTTCAGCCATCGCATCTGCTTGAGGAATGGTGCGAGGAAATCCATCAAGTAGAAAACCTTTATCACAATCATCTTGAGCGACGCGCTCTTTGACTAAACCAATAATCAAATCATCAGAGACTAATTGACCCGCATCCATGACTTTTTTTGCTTCTAAGCCCAATGGAGTACCGGCTTTTACCGCTGCACGTAACATATCACCCGTCGAGATCTGAGGAATACCGTACTTTTCCATGATAAATTGGGCTTGAGTACCTTTACCTGCACCTGGGGCACCTAACAGCATAATACGCATTTAAACTCTTCCTCTGCATTGCACATTGTGATTATGGAACACGATCTTCGCATAATTGGCGACAATTATGAAGCGCTTTTATTGGGTTCAATCATTCAAGATACAGATAAAAATGCGTATCAATAAAGTAAAGTATACAGTCTACGTCGATATTGATTCGCTAAAAGATGACCTTGACCTAATGCCGTTAATATTTCAAGAAAAACGTGTTTAACGTCACCATTTCCAGCATTGACGTCTTTTTTAAGCGGCTCAAAAATCAAGGCTAACGCCTCTTCATTACGACTGGCTTGATGCAAGGCTTTGACTAAGCTAATGATGGCTTCTATATTATCGGGATTGTTATCGAATGCACTCTGCAATAGACGAATTTCTGGCGTATCAGCCGCTTCTAAAGCCAGTGCTAGCTTGGCTTTCAAACTTTGATAATAACCATCTTGATCAGCAAGCCCTACAGAATCTAATAAACTTTCAGCCTCAATAAGCTCCCCAGCCATTAATTGTGCATCACAATAAACCAATGACACTTCTGCAATCGGGTTTTCATCAAAAGCCCGTTTTAATAAAGGAAGCGCATTGTGCCAATCTTGTTCAGCCAATAAGGTTTTAGCTTCATTTAACGCTAATTGCCACTGCGGCGGTAAATGCTGATCCAACAACTGTAAAATTTCTGCAGTGTCTTTGACTCCCGAAAAACCATCGACTGGCTTTCCTTCATGCAAAATGAGCGTAGTAGGTAAATTCTGAACTTGAAAATAATTGGCAATTTCAATTTCAATTTCACAATTGATCCTTGCAAGAATAAATCGCCCTGCTTGTTGCTGCGCAATGTGCGTTAACACTTGTCCTAAATCGACACTTTCAGGACTCTGTTCGGCCCAAAACCCCAACACCACAACCTGCTGCATTGAAGCATCAACAATTTCTTGTATATTCTCTTTGGTCAATTCCAGAACAGTATCCATATTCTTCCTTTACGCTTACATCTTTTCTTCGTGTTAAAATAGGCGATAGAACAATACCATCACTATTTTTCATATTAACGATTATACCCAGAAAACCTAATTTATCACTAAGTTACTTAGCTATCGATAAACAAAAAAGAGGCAGATTATCTGCCTCAATTCAGTGACTATTTCAGGTTAGCCATTAACATTCCATTCATCAATTTGATGAAAGCGGAGGGATCAGCAAGACTGCCTTTCTCAGATAATAAAGCTTGTTGCAACAATAGCTCTGACCATTGAACAAACACATCTTCAGCCTGTTCCTCATTAAGACGAGCCACTAATGGATGCTCAGGATTAAGCTCAAATACTGGCTTAGACTCAGGTACAGCCTGTCCAGCAGCTTGCATCATCTTCATCATTTGCGTTGACATATCATCTTCAGCGGCAACGACACACGCAGGTGTGTCAGTCAAGCGTGTTGTCACTTTAACACCAGACACTTTATCGCCTAATGCCGTTTTTACGCGCTCAATTAACGGTGCAGATTCAGTCTCTAGCTTTTCTTGCGCTTCTTTTTCATTTTCATCTTCAAGTGAGCCCAGCTCAAGATCACCACGCGTCACAGAGTGAAGTTTCTTACCATCAAACTCAGTTAAATGACTCACTAACCACTCATCAATACGCTCTGACATCAATAACACTTCGATGCCTTTTTTACGCAGTAATTCTAAATGAGGGCTATTGGCGGCAGCATCATAGCTATCAGCAACAATATAATAAATCTTGTCCTGACCTTCTTGCATCCGACTGACATAATCGGTGAGTGAAACCGTTTCAGCTGAACCTTTGCCTTCAGTCGATGCAAAACGTAATAACGCGGCAACACGCTCTTTATTGGCAAAATCTTCCGCTGGGCCTTCTTTTAGCACTTGGCCAAATTCACCCCAGAAGCTTTGATATTTTTCAGCATCATTTTTGGCCAATTTCTCAAGCATACCCAATACACGTTTCGTGACGGCGGTGCGCAGTGACGTGGTCACTTTATTATCTTGTAAAATTTCACGTGACACATTAAGCGGTAAATCATTTGAATCAATCAAACCTTGTACAAAACGTAAATAGCTCGGCATAAATTGCTCGGCATCGTCCATGACAAACACACGCTGTACAAATAATTTTAAGCCATGTTTACGATCGCGATTCCACATGTCAAAAGGGGCTTTCGCTGGCAAATAAAGCAAGCTAGTGTACTCTTGCTTACCTTCAACACGATTATGACTCCACTTTAATGGATCGCTATAATCATGAGAAATATGCTTATAAAATTCTTGATATTCTTCATCCGTAATATCACTTTTATTACGAGTCCAAAGCGCGGTGGCTTTGTTCATCGGTTCCCAAGCACCTTCTACCGCAGGGATTTTTTCACCTTCAGGACCATCAGGACCTTCTTGCTCAGGCGTGCCTTCTTTATACATTTCTACCGGCACTGAGATATGATCGGAATACTTAGTGATAATAGAGCGCAAACGATAATCATCGGCGAACTCTTTTTCTTCTTCACGTAAATGCAAGGTAATTACGGTTCCGCGACTGGCTTTTTCAATGGTCTCAACAGTAAAGTCACCTTCACCCGCCGACTCCCACAACACGCCTTCACTCGCACTGTGACCCGCTGCGCGCGTGCGAACGGTCACTTTATCAGCGACTATAAATGAGGAATAAAAACCGACACCAAACTGACCAATAAGTTGGGTATCTTTCGACTCATCACCTGAAAGATTTTTGAAAAAATCCGCCGTACCTGATTTAGCAATCGTGCCTAAATGTTCAATCACATCATCGCGTGTCATACCAATACCATTATCTTCAATGGTCATGGTACCCGCTTCTTTATCCGTGCTAATACGCACACGCAATTCACCGTCACCTTCGTAAAGATCATCTTGAGTCAACGCTTCATAGCGTAACTTATCTGCAGCATCGGCTGCATTAGAGACCAATTCACGTAAGAAAATTTCTTTATTGGAATATAAAGAATGGATCATCAAATGGAGTAATTGTTTGACTTCAGTTTGAAAGCCATGGGTTTCTTGTTGAGACATGAAATGCTCCGGTTAAATCGCTAAACGAATATAAAGTATGTTATGACATTAAAGATGGGGTTATAAAAAAGCATTTCAAGGGGTAAAAGTAAATCCAAGGCTAATTGGCAAAAAAAATCCAGTAATGCCGTGCATTACTGGATTTTTTAATCTCGTTCTAGCTGTCAAAGGCGATATATATCAAAATATAAAGCAATCTCAATACCAAACTAGTTGGGTGGATTAATAAAGCTTAATCTCAACTACAGCGGTAATCGGCCATTAAAAGACAACGCTAAAGTAGTACTATCGACATATTCAAGCTCACCTCCCACGGGAACACCATGGGCAATACGACTCACTGAAACCTGATAGTGTCTCGCAATATCAGCAATAAAATGTGCAGTCGCATCCCCTTCAACCGTGGGATTCGTCGCTAAAATAAGCTCTGATATTCCCCCGTCCGCTAATTGCTTTTCAAGTAAGTTCAAACCTAGCTCTTCAGGTCCAACACCATCAAGCGGAGATAAATGGCCTAATAAGACAAAATAACGCCCATTAAAATGGCCACCGGCTTCAATGGCCAGCACATCTGCAGGGGTTTCCACCACACAAAGCACATTCGCATGGCCACGTTTATGACTCACACAAATCGGGCATAATGCATCTTCAGTAAAAGTTCGGCAAGACTGACAATGTCCCACATCAAGCATGGCTTGTGCCAACGTGTTGGCTAACTTTGTCCCCGCAACTCTATCACGCTCTAATAACTGGAAAGCCATACGTTGAGCAGACTTTGGTCCAATGCCAGGTAAACAACGCAATGATTGGATTAGTTCATCAACCAATGGGCTAAATTTCATCGGCTAATTAAAATGGCATTTTCATGCCCGGTGGCAACTGCATGCCTCCGGTAACGGCAGCCATTTTTTCTTTTTGATTATCATCAACACGACGAACAGCATCATTACAAGCCGCGGCAATCAGATCTTCTAGCATATCTTTATCATCTTCAAACAAACTGGGGTCAATATCGACTTTACGCACGTTATGTGAACCTGTCATGGTCACTTTAACGAGGCCTGCTCCTGCTTCACCCGTCACTTCCATACGTGCAATCTCTTCTTGCACTTTGGCCATTTTATCTTGCATCATTTGGGCTTGCTTCATCAAGTTGCCCATACCGCCTTTTCCTAACATACGTATTTTCTCTTCAATTAAAGGTTGCGAACAACCGGATAAAGTGGATCAATTTTACTGAAATAAGCCTGATTAGCAATAACACATTCACTATCATCATTACGCGACTGACAACTTATCAAAATTCTCAAGGGTCAATAATTCAATACTATTGCTTTTTTCGGTTAATAACGGCGGCGAATAAGCCAACGTATCGAGTTGAAGCTGCGCCTGCATATTATTAATTAACCACTGAATATTCTCATCATAAATTAAATCTTGTTGGGCATCGTTCAGCAACTCTTGATGAAAACGCTTGCGTACTTCAAGCGGCGTTTCTCTCGTCGGATCAATACCGATCTCAACAGATAACGGCACACGGCAACCTAAAATCTTGGCGATAGCCTCTTCTAGTTGTGTAATCGCTACATCGGCGCACAAATGCTTCTGATCGGGTTTTAACTGTAAATGAATAAGCGTGCTAAATTGATGACACACTGAATTAACGGCTAATTGTCTCACTCGTCCCCCTACATCCAGTAACGCCATAAATTTATACCATAACAAATCTCGGCGATCGCCACTCAGAGGCGTGGCCATACGGGCCACTTCAATGGGGATCGCTTGACGCGGCTCTTGAATCACAACAGAAGAAGGCACTGGTTCGCTGCTTCCAGAAGCGTCTGACACCTGACTTGGCACAATCATCGGTGAGCTCTGCGCTGGTGATTTGAGTTCATCAACTGTCGGCGACTCCCACGGAGGTCTATCATCAGAACGCTGCAGACACGTAGTCATGCCTAAGTCCTGCCCGTTAGACGACTCAATATGATGAATGTCAACCGATGCCATTTCGACTGCTACAGATGGAGCTGTCACAAGGTGAGTACCCGCCATAGAGGCTTCTCTTGATGATGACATCCCTACATCTTGAGCTTTCGTTAAGGCTTCACTCGCCTCAAGTTCTCTTTTTCTGCCACTCTTTTTCTGAGGTATCGTTCGTGCTAAATTAGGCTTTTTTCCAGTCTCTTTAGCCGCCTTTTCTTTTTCAGAAGAGGCTAATAATGATTCTCTGGCGGCCAGAACAGCATCTAAAATATCATCACCAATAATAGGACGCGTTTCACTTAAAGCAGGCTGTTCTACATGACGTTCTGGAGACCCCACCCCCGTCATTTTCATAGCTGATGAAGGAAGCGATGACACTAACGAGTCCTCTTGTGCTTGCTCTTGAATAATCTCGCGCACTTCAGCATGCAAATGAGCTTGTTCACTCTCAATATAATCAGCACTCTTGATAGGCTCAGGGTAATTGATAAGCTCAGGGCTGTTGATAGCCTCAAGGCTGTCAACATCAGAAAAAGCCTGAATATCTTCTGCCGATGTCTCTTGAATAGACTCTTGGATCGCTTCAATAGGGATCAAATCAAAATCGGCCCCCTGACTCTGCGCTTGACTCACTATTAATGCCATTTCAGCATGTAAATCAGCCGGCATAGCTTCTAAAGCATCTTCAGTATGAGCCGTGTCATCTTCAAGTGAAGAGTCAGTCTCAAGAGAAAGTAGATCTTTCACATCTCCGTTGAGCTGAGGTCCCCTTAGATTTGATCCAAGCTCTTGAACTGACATGACCTCCGGAGGGAATATTGACACATCTTTTAAGCTGACTTCATTTGAATTAACATCTTGAGAAGAAGCCTCTTTGGGACTGATATTTTTCGAACTGATACCATTTGAACCGATGCCTTTTGACGCCGTGTCTCTGGGATCGGTTCGCCTCTCTAGCACACTGGGTTTATCCGCTTTGCTACTATCCTGACTCCCTTCCCAACGTGTAATGGGCGAATCAGGGACAAAAGTAACGGCACGTAATAGTGCCATCTCTAAACCTGACTTAGGATCCGGTGCATGAGTGAGATCTTTACGACCCGTCAGCAAGACTTGATAATAAAGCTGAACCTGTTCAGCATTGAGTTCATTTGAAAAAGTAAGAATTTTATCGCTATTTAACGATAACTGCGCCGCAGCGGGCGCAAATTGCGTTAAAGTGATCTGATGAAGTAATTCAAGTAATCCTCTCAGGACTTCATCGGCATCGGCGCCAAAAGACAGGACATCATGAGTCACTTGCATCACTTGAGCGATATCACCACTGATCAATGCACTCAATAAATTGATGACATGATGTTCATCAATACTGCCTAACATCGTTTGCACTTGCGACAACATGACTTGCCCAGCACCAAAAGCAATCGCTTGATCTGTTAAACTGAGCGCATCACGCATACTGCCATTAGCCGACTTCGCGATTAATGTTAATGCTTGTTCTTCAAAGGCTAAAGACTCTTCCGTTAAAATATGCGTCAGTTGCGTGACAATGTCCGCATGCGCAATGCTTTTTAAATTAAACTGCAAACAACGGGACAGTACTGTTATGGGTAATTTTTGAGGATCGGTTGTCGCTAATAAAAATTTAACGTGTTCAGGGGGCTCTTCCAGCGTTTTTAATAATGCATTAAAACTACTCCGAGAGAGCATATGCACTTCATCGATCAGGTAAACTTTATAGCGGCCACGACTCGGCCTGTATTGCACATTATCCAGTAATTCACGGGTATCATCGACTTTGGTTCTTGATGCGGCATCCACTTCGATTAAATCAACAAATCGCCCTTGAGCGATTTCAACACAACTGCCACACACGCCACAAGGTTCAGCAGTGACACCTTGTTCACAATTGAGTCCTTTAGCAAATAATCGTGCTAAACTGGTTTTACCGACTCCCCGAGTACCGGAAAATAGGTATGCATGATGTAATCTTTGCTGAGTTAAAGCATTCGTTAGCGCATGCAAAACATGAGACTGACCAACGACTTGCTCAAATTTGGCAGGGCGCCACTTTCGGGCTAACACCTGGTATGACATGAAACTTCCTACTATCTAACGTCATCGATTTTAGGAGCAGGCTCCTCACATAATGCGACAATAGCATGCAAGGCATAGAGTTACTACACCCAAATCACTTGACGACTCCTAATTGGACTGAAGTTGAGTATTCTTAAGTCCAATGAAAAAGAGTGGTTTTTAAAAACCACTCATCAAGATCACTCAGTCACGAATAAAAAGTGTTTACTCGCCTTCAAACTCACACAGCTTAACGAGTTCTAATCCCATCGCTTCGAGACGTTTTTCACCACCCAGATCAGGAAGAGAAATAACAAAAGCAGCATGAGCCACTTGACCCCCTAAACGACGAATGAGTTTAACGGTCGCTTCGATCGTTCCACCAGTGGCCAACAAATCGTCGATCACGAGCACTTTATCATCAGCATTAATGGCATCAGTATGGATTTCAAGCACATCTTGTCCATATTCTAATTCATAGCTTTCAGAAATAGTCTCACGAGGCAATTTACCCGGCTTACGTACAGGAACAAAACCAATGCCTAAGGCTAACGCAAGCGGCGCTCCAAATAAGAAACCACGGGCTTCAGTGCCAATGACTTTAGTAAAACCTTGATCTTGATACAGATCAACTAAGTAAGCCATTGTGGCTTGATATGCAACAGGATCTTCCAATAAGCTAGTTACATCTCTAAACAAAATGCCGGGTTTTGGATAATCAGGAATGGTTTTAATGCTGTTTTTTATAACCGCTAAACTTTCAGTATTCATGAATCGATTTCTTTTCTTAACTAAGATTAACGCATTCAAAAAGTGAAATAGATCAAAATCCACTCACACAAATGTCATTAAAGTGTAAAATCAGAGGAAAGCTTAAGCTCCTTTGCCGCTCGTTGCAACCAAGCAACATAAAAAAATGCTAATAATCCTCTCCTTTTCAAGCCTCATCTTCTATTTCTGGCACACTTTTTAAATAGTAAAACAAACAAATAGCAATAAAAAACAAAAAGATTTTCACCCATAAAATAGGCGCTAAGAAAATGCTCACACTAAAACTCAATAGACTCACAATATACGCTTTTTTCTTTAACCCCTTACGGATCGCTTTATTTTCTTGCCAATTAACCAGTGCATCTGAAAACCAAGGGTGTGTCATCAACCATTGGTGTAAGCGTTGGCTCGAGCGGGCGAAACAATAAGCCGACAATAAAATAAAAGGAACCGTTGGCAGTAAAGGTAAAACAATCCCTATCATCCCAAGTAATAAGCTTAACAAACCTATAATTAAAAAGAATCCACGAGTGATGCCCATATTACCCCCAATTGCTAAATCCAATCCTGAGTCAATCCCAAAATAAACAAAACTGATATTAACACTATTCTATAAATCATGGGTTACTGACAATAAAAAAGCCACTCAAATTGAGTGGCCATTAACCTTTAACGCTTATTCCTATAATAAGATTATAGGAATCCGTTCATTTTTAACCAAGATAAACTGGCAGGGAGTGTTGGGATCAGCAACACTAAAATAAATCCAATAAAGTGAAATATATTGAAGGGATCTTTAAAAGGCTTTTCCATAACATCCTCTACATTGATACACGCCTAGAGATTGATCTAGATCAATTTTTGTATGCATTATAAAGGCTAGTGACATAGATAGAAAGTGTTATACCCAAACCCATTGAAAGTGCCCGTTTTCAATGGGCTTAGATATCGCCAGTATACTCACAAATGATCCCTTTACTCCTTAATTGCATTAACATGTCGAGGCAACCTTCTCGCAATGTTTCAGGATCCATCATAGTAAAAGTCTGTGTTAACCAAACATAAAGCGCCTGAATGGTTAAACTTTCGAACTGAGATAAATAGCCTAACAATTGAGCGGTTAATGGCGTTAATTCAAAAAAGTTAACCTCATTATTTTCGTCACGGTAAACGCAAAAAAATTGAGGATGATGAGCAGGGCTCACTGGTTGATAATCAGGGCTAATATGCTGGACATCATAAGCATACTGCGCCACTTTAGCCGACGCGGATAAACACAAATGAGCGGAAGCAATTTGATCATGACCAACTAATCTTTGGTCAGGGTTATCAGGCTCAATAGAGACAACTAACTCAAGCCATTCATAATGGGCCAATTCCAAAATAAAAGGAGGGTCAGTCTTCTCCAACACGTATTCATGTTGTAAAAATAATAAAAATTCGTGTGCTATTTCAGTAAATAAGGGAGACTGACAATCATGATATTTAAAAAAATATTGCACTAATTCAAGCCATTGAGACTCAGAATATAAACTTTTTAAAACAGGGAAAGCATTGGAAACAAAACTACTAATATTATTAAAAAAGAGTTCTCTATATACTCCCATTCGCTCAATCTTAACCCCATCCGGTAACGGACTTGAGGGATCACGAATGTAATCCATAAACGTTTGTTGTACTTCGATAAATGACATTAAGCACTCCTGGATAAGTGATGAAAGTCAATCCCTGCATTTTGATATTGCTTGATTTTTTTGATCTCTATTAATAACTCTTCAGTCTTAGGGATATTAAAATCACGCTCAAGCAAGGTCGGAAAGACACCGTGAATGTCATAGCATTCTTTCAACAATGTCCAAACAGGATCCGTTATATTGGCACCATGAGTATCGATGATCAGATCTTCTTCTTGTTGGTAATGGCCGGCAATATGTAAATAGGCAATGTAACGATGAGGGATCGCCTTTAAAAACTCACGCGCATCATAACCGTGGTTCACTGAATTCACATAAATATTATTAATATCGAGTAATAATTGGCAATCAGCTTCCGCTAATACGGCTTTAATAAAGTCGAGTTCTGTCATTTCGGCACTGGGAGCGGCATAAAAAGACACATTTTCAAGAATAAGCGGACGCTCAATAATATCCTGTACTTGCTTTACTCGTTCGACCACATGAAAGACGGCTTCTTGAGTAAAAGGGATCGGCATCAAATCATATAAATGCCCAAGACCAGAGCAATAGCTTAAGTGCTCTGAATAAATCTTTATCTGATGTAAATCTAAAAATTGTTTGACCTCTTTAACAAAAGCAACATCCAATTTTTCAGGACCACCAATAGACAAAGATAAACCATGAGTATAAAACTCGTATCGCTCAGTCAACGCCCGAAACGGCTTTTGAAACTGCCCCCCTAATTTCATCCAATTTTCAGGTGCCACTTCAAAAAAATGAATATCATCAGGTACAAAGTGATTAAATTCATCCAGCATTTCTCGTCTTAGCCCGAGTCCAACCTTGGCATCAGTGAGCATTATTCAATACCTCTTTAGTCCTTAAAACAAACAAGATCAGTTAACACTGATCTTGTTACAGTCAACGATTAAACACGACTACATGTTTTCACCACATGATCCTTCTTTGCCCTTAGTCTTGTCGCTGCCACATGAACCCTCTTTACCCTTAGCTTTATCGCTGCCACATTTGCCTTCTTTACCCTTAACCTTATCGCCGCCACATGAGCCTTCTTTGCTTTTAGCTTTGCTTTTAGCTTTGCTCTTATCTTCGCCACATTTACCTTCACCACACTTACCTTCCTTGCTGTTTTTAGCATCAGGCGCAGGCATTGGCGCACCTTGCGCTTCAGCTTCAGCTTCGGCTTGGTCTTGAGCTTCAGCTTTAATACTTCCTTCACCTTCATCAGCAGCAATTTGATAACCTGATTTCAATTCATTAAAACCAAATATATTCGCGTTAGCTGTGGACACGAGAGCGGCTCCAATCACGACAGAACCTACAGCAAGAGTGACAGCAGTCTTTTTAGCTAATTTCATAATCCATTCCTTTCCATTGAGTAATAGCAATTTTTTAGGTAACCAACGGCCAAATAATGTCGGCTTACGTTAAGAGACCCTACAACTTACAATAAAATTTCAATGTTTTCACCAGTATTTCACTTATGGCTTATAAAACAATATTACGCAACTTTTAAGGCGCAAATGTTACTTACTAAAGCACTTCTATATGACACCGAGATCCCCAAGTGACAGAAAGGTGCTTGGGGATCGACAACAAGTTAAGGTAGAATGCCGCCGTTTTATTTCTTATTTAAGCGGATTAATAGTGAATGCAGTAACCAATACACCGCGTGTCATTTTAGCGCCGATGGAAGGTGTCGTAGATAATTTAATGCGTGAAATCTTGTCCGCGATTAATCCATATGATTTGATGGTCACTGAGTTCATTCGAATTATCGATCAACAATTACCCGATAAGGTCTTTCACCGTTTATGCCCCGAACTGCTCAATGAGGGTAAAACGTTATCTGGTACCCCAATAAGAGTGCAGTTATTAGGTCAAGAGCCAAACTGGATGGCCGAAAATGCCATTAAAGCCATTGAATTAGGCTCCCATGGCGTTGATGCTAATTTTGGTTGCCCCGCTAAAACCGTTAATCGAAGTAAAGGCGGCGCTGTACTATTACAATACCCAGAACAACTTTATCGTATCGTAAAAGCCATGAGACAAGCCGTGCCTATTGGACATCCTGTGACGGCAAAAATACGTTTAGGCTATGAAGACAAATCACTTTATTTGGAAAATGCCCATGCCATTTATGAAGCTGGGGCAACAGAAATCGCCGTACATGCAAGAAGTAAAGCCGATGGCTATAAACCACCAGCCTATTGGGAATATATCACTCAAATCAATCGAGAATTACCCATTCCTATTATTGCTAATGGAGAAATATGGAATCGTGAAGATGCACTAAAATGCATGCAAGTCACCAATTGCAACAATATTATGGTTGGGCGTGGCGCTATTTCATTACCCAATTTAGCCGCAAGTATAAAACATAATGAAGCCCCATATCATTGGAAACAAAGCTTACAATTAATGCTTGAATATACAAAAAAAGAGTTAGCGGGAAGAAAGAGTGATTATTACCCAGGCCGAATTAAACAATGGTTTACCTATCTCAATCGACAATATCATGAAGCCGATCAGCTTTTTCGCCAACTTAGAGTCCATAAAACCACAACCGATATCGTTAGTGCATTAGAGCAAGCTCACCGAGCACTCGAATCATAATAAAAACATGACTGAGAATTGATCTCAGTCATAACCTGATTTTTTTAACCCCGTACACTGACTCCTATGCGTACTGATTTAAAAATATGAGGTAAATATGGCAGATAATATTGCAGACACACTAGCAGCGATAGAAATTGGCTTAAAAACCCAAGCACAACGTTTTTTGCCCCACAATGTGGCCCATTTCAATTTACAAACCCACACCTTAAGCCGACTTATCCCATTGATGGCTGAAACGTTAAATGACACGCATCCTCTTTATCAAAAGTTAATTCAACTGGATGCGGCTTGGTGTCAATTAGAAATGGGCCTATATGGTTTGTGCTCAGACTGTGAAACCCCCATAAACATCACCTTGCTTCAGCACAACCCGCTACGTCAGCGCTGCGGAGCTTGCCAACAGAAATATATTCCCCATCCATTAAAAAAACTGTGATCCCAAACCGTTTAATAACACATTCATGCATCAGTTACTCTCTTTCATGGCTTTTTTTTGGTATAAACGAATAAAGATCAATATACTCGCAATAATAGCTCCAGTAACAACAAACCACGTGATAACGGCATAGTGATGATAAAATGCAAGCAGGGATCCTCGCTTCTCATAAAGGTAGGCTGGCGCCACACCAAATGCAGTGAGCCATATGGCTACCGCTAAAACATTACCCACTAAAAATTCTTTGAAAGGCATTTTAGCAATACCACAAGCGAGTGGCATGATCTGCTTAAACCCCTCAATAAATCGGCTCATGAGTAAGCCCCAAATACCATATCGTTCAATGAAATTATGGCTCTTTTGTAGCGTTTTATCGGACAGCCACTTTCTTCTAATCAATATATGCTCACATTGCTGTCCAATCCAATAACCACAGGCATTACCCAAAAATGCACCACTGCCTGCAACCGTTAATGTTAAAGATAAGGACATTTGCCCCGATGAAGATAAAATACTCGCCACCACTAATAAAGACTGACCGGGTGCAGGTATCCCCATCCCTTCTGCCGCAATAGCGAGTCCCAGTAATAAATAACCATATTGCTGAAGTAAAGGCGTTAAATCACTAATCAAATGTTGAATGGATAACATAAAAAATCATGGGCAAAAAGATCATGATGTAATCATAACCTAAGTCTCATTTTAATTTCCCCTTTATGGATAAAATTTAAGAAAAAATAAAAATAAAGTCGTCAAAAAATGAAAGGAATCACCAAAAAACCATTAAAGTAAACATAAATAACTGATCCCTAGCAGTACTTTCGGACACTCGGCTAAGTGAGTAAAATCACTAACCGAGGTATAATATGATGATTAAAGACAATACGCAAAATCCACACAGATGAGTTCAAGAAAGAAGCACTTGCTTTAGCTGAAAGAAACGGGGTTCCCAAAGCCGCAAAAGAACGGGGTATTCATGAATCACAAATCTATAGCTGGCGTGAAAGCAAGCACTAGCCAGAGGGAAGCCCAGCTTGCCGCCGAAGTCGCTAAGCTTAAACGTCAACTTTCGGAGCAAGCAGAGGATTTAGCTATATTAAAAAAGGCGACCACCTATTTCGCGAAAAATCAAAAATAGCACGTTTTGAATTCATGCTCGAACGATACAATATACAGAGAAAAGAACAACAGAAGGGCTAACGGTTAAAGAAATTCAGCGATGTTTGAAACGATATATTGTCAGAGAATTATTTCCGATTATATGTCGAAATCTCGCTAATTCTCGACGGGTGTTGACATAGGAGCGTCAACGCTGTTGCTGAGAGTTTCTTCCCTTCACTCAAAGTTGAAGCTATCCAATATGAACCCATAATGACTCATGACGAGATGCATCATGCTGTCTTCGAATACATTGAAGTTGGTTATAATCGAACAAGAAGGCATAGTGCAATTGGGTATCAAAGCCCACTAAATTATGAACAGCAAAAAGTCGTTTAATTGAGTGTCCAGTTTTAGTGCCGAGTATCAGTTTTTTAACATTCATTAATGCCGCATTAGATTGATAACCATCATCTCGAATAATGAGTTTAATCTCTCGCCCTTGGACTCCACCTAAACAATTAATTTTATTAAAATAAGCTTGAACGCCATCTCGCATCGACTCGCCTAAATATTGTGCAGGCCCACTCAATGCAGTTGACATCCCCAACACAATGGCTGGTTTATCAAAATCGGAAAGGGGACATTCAGCAAGAGAAGAGGCTGAAAACATCACAAAGAAGAGTAATCCGCAAACTTACTTCATCATAAAAAAATCGTACCCGAATAAAATACAAACTATTCAATTAAGCATAGTCTTCACACTCTTAAATACAACTGGATCCCCAAAGGATTTGGAAGTTATTCAATATCCCTCTATTATTAATAGTTGAAATAGCAAGAACTCCCTCACGTTTGCAGCCTTGCCCATTCTCACATATCGAGAGACAATATGACCGCATGCAGCCTACGCTACCAAACACTTGAATTTGATAATATAGACATACACTTACGCACGTTAAAAGACAGAAATCAATTTGATGATCCTCAAGGCGAAGCAAAAGCCCTAGGGATATCTTCTGCCCAATGGCCTTTATTCGGGGTTATTTGGGACTCATCTCAAATATTGGCACATGAAATGGAACACTTTTCCATTCATAACAAACGTATTTTAGAAGTAGGTTGTGGCATAGCCCTATCCAGTGTCTTATTAAAAAGACTCAATGCCAATATTACCGCAACCGATTATCACCCAGAGGCAGAACGTTTTCTTCAGGAAAATATAAAACTCAACCAAAGTGGCGACATCCCTTTCTTACGCACAAATTGGAATAATCAAAAAGACACATTGGGCACCTTTGATCTCATCATTGGCAGCGACCTCCTCTATGAAAAAGAACATATCACATTGCTATCAGCATTTATTCATCGACATGCTAATCCGCATTGTGAAGTCATTATTGTCGATCCTGGCCGAGGTAATCATGCCGCCTTTAGTAAACAAATGACCCTGCTTAATTATTCTCACACCCAACACCTACCTAAAAATAGTCACTATTTATCTCATCCCTTTAAAGGGAAAATATTGCATTACCAACATCAAGACTAGGGGCTGTTGATCTTTGGTGACTATATTCTGCAGCAGACTGTGGCTTCTTTATACAAGGCAGAGCTTATGTGATGTAGTTATTCTACATAAATAAGCGATAACGCAGTAAAAAGGAGCCACAGACGCTGTCCATAGGATCCAGCTAAACGTGTTTTACTCTTTGTTGTAAAGAATTTACTTAGAATCCTAGGCTACATCCTCTACGCCTCGATTAAAACACGTTTATTCTGGACATAATTCCATCACCAAAGATCAACAGCCCCTAGGGGGCGTTGACAATTGGCCATGATTAGCTGATTAAGATACAATTTTTCTCTTTGAAATTCATATGTCCCGTAAAATGATTAGCGATAAGCAGTGGCGACGAATTCATTCACTGCTTCCAGGAAAAGCCACTGATTGTGGAGTCACCGCAAAAGATAATCGTCTTTTTCTTGAAGCGGTA
>NZ_JAKIKS010000046.1 GCF_023284005.1 Shewanella surugensis | reverse complement strand
GTTTCAGTGATAATGCTGAAATACCGACTTTTGATTGAGTAATTAAATGAACACTTAAAAACCAGATGGTTAATGGCAATTTTGAATGTTCAAATATTGTATTTGTTGTCAGCGATGTTTGATGGTGACAACGATTACACTGGTAAATTTTTCTCGACTTTAAGGAGCAATAGCTTTGTGAAGAGCATTCAGGGCAAATAAAACCTGTAGACCATTTCCAATTAAAAAGAGCTTCGATACATTGCTCTTCAGTGCCATAGTTTTTGAACAATGCTAATAAACTATATCCAAACTGGTGTTGAACTTTACTTTTAGCCATAACCATTTCTCCACTCAAAGCCTTACTTTAACTATAGTTCAGTTTTAGTAGCTTATGGCTGAGACTTGTCGGTAATCAGGTAAAGTTATAAATCACATCCGTACTTGTTCCGTACGATTTGATCTTTGGTTGTTTAAAATATATACTCAAGTTGATTACGGAACTACTCCGTACGATTGGAGGTTTTATGGCAACGGCAAGACTGGACATCCGTTTGGATGAAGAAATTAAAGCGAAAGCGGAGAAAGCGTCGGCTTTACTGGGGTTAAAAAGCTTAACTGAATATGTTGTTCGTCTCATGGACGAAGATGCAACTCAGGTTATTGCTGAGTATGAAAGTATTACGGTTGAAGCCAATGTATTCGATCAATTTATGGCGGCATGTGACGACGCTAAATCACCGAATAAGGCGTTGCTTGACGCGACATCCTTTACTAAACTGGCCGAGTTTAAGTGAGTTATTCCAAGGTTTTCGAAGAGTTGGATAAATCACAGCATGATAGAGCATTATTTGACTGTGGCGAAAAAGAGCTAAACGATTTTATTCACACTCAAGCCGCAAAACATATGCAAGCAGGTATTAGCCGTACGTTATGTTGTGGGTTTGGGGTTTTACCCGCTTCTGTGCCATTACCGAATCAAAAATACCCAATCTGCTCGTTTTATACTATTGCGCCAAGTTCAATTAGTCGCGATACCTTGCCACAATCGATGGCTAAAAAATTACCACGTTATCCCATTCCTGTTTTTCTTTTAGCTCAACTTGCCGTTCATAAAGTGTTTCATGGAAGTGGACTAGGAAAAGTCAGTTTAATTAAAGCATTGGAATATCTTTGGGAAATTAACGCTCATATGAGGGCTTATGCCATTGTTGTTGATTGTTTAACTGAACAAGCAGAGTCATTTTACGCAAAATATGGTTTCGAGATCCTTTGTGAAATCAATGGTCGTGTCAGAATGTTTATTTCGATGAAAACGGTTGGTCTGTTATTTGTCTAGTTCATTTACTTCGTTTAGTTTTCTTCAGCATGGTTTTATATCAGTGACATAATAAAAAAGCCCAGATGATTATCTGGGCTTTGGTTCTTTCTATTAATACGCAGAGGCTCTCTATTTACACGCTGAGGGCTCGTTTTTTATGATTAAAAGCGAGTCCTGCTACTGATTAACCTTACTCTTTATCAGCCCTGCAGTAGGGAGATATCGGCGACGTGTAAAAACTCATTGCGTAGCTGAGTCAGTAAGGCTAGACGGTTATTTTTTAGCGCGATGTCATCTGACATTACCATGACATCTTCAAAGAAGGTGTCGACGCTGTCGCGAAGGCCTGCTAGTAAGCTTAAGGCTTGTTGGTAATCACCCGCGGCAAACAAAGGCGTTAGCTGTGGTTGTAATGTCGCAAGCTGTTTTGCTAGCTCAATTTCAGCTGCTTCTGTGAGCAGACTTGAGTCAATAACCGTCGATACAACGCCTTCGGCTTTCGCCAAGATATTAGACACCCGTTTATTCGCTGCAGCGAGAGAGGCGGCTTGCTCTAAGGCTCTAAAGTGCGTAACAGCTTGAATACGACTATCGAAATCGGTGGGTTTGCTGGGGCTGCGAGCCAGTACTGATAAAATGACATCAACATTGATGCCTTTATCTTGATACCAAGCTCGGAAACGTGCCATAAAGAATTCAAGGACTTGATCGCTGGTTTTGTCATTACTGAGGTTTGTGCCATGTAGCGCTTGCGCTTTGGCTATGAGCGTTACTAAATCCAGCGGTAACTTATTATCGACAATAATGCGTAAAATACCGATGGCGGCCCGGCGAAGTGCGAACGGATCGGCGGCGCCTTTAGGGGCTTGACCAATACCGAAAATGCCCACTAAGGTATCGAACTTTTCAGCTAGCGCTAACGCAATGCTAACGGGGCTCGTTGGCACTGTATCGCCTGAGAACTTAGGCTTGTACTGGGCTTCAATTGCCTCGGCGACGGCTTCTGTTTCACCATCGAGGCGAGCATAGTGCATGCCCATGGTGCCTTGAATATCGGTGAACTCCATAACCATGTTACTCATTAAATCCGATTTTGACAGTAATCCGGCACGAGCGGCGTCTGTTTCATTGGCATTAATGAGCGGCGCAATAAAACCTGCCAGCGCAGATATACGTTCGACTCGTTGTTTTAAGCTGCCCAGTTGCTTTTGGAATACCACGTTTTCTAAACTTGCCAGACGTGACTCAAGGGTTTGCTTTTTGTCTGTCTCAAAGAAAAATTCGGCATCGGCTAAACGAGGGCGAACCACTTTTTCATTACCTGAAATAATTTGTTGTGGATCTTTCGACTCGATATTAGTCACAAAGATAAAGTGGGGTAAAAGTGTCCCTTTGTCATTAAAAACAGGGAAATACTTTTGATCGCCTTTCATGGTATAAACTAAGGCTTCGGTGGGGACGTCTAAGAATTTTGCTTCGAAGTTTGCCGTTAATACCACCGGCCATTCTACCAGTGAGGTGACTTCTTCGAGTAAGTCATCTTCAAGATCGGCCACACCATTGATTTTTAAAGCGGCGGCTTGGGCATCGGTTTTAATGATCTGTTTACGGACTTCATAATCGGCGAGGACTTTACCTTGCTCTTTTAGGGCATGCAGGTAGTTATCTGCATGATCGAGTTCAAAGCTGGATTGTCCCATGAAGCGATGACCACGAATGACGCGATTAGATTGTATGCCTAATAGCTCGCCTTCAATGATATCACTGCCAAGTAGCATGGTGACCGTGTGCACTGGACGAATAAATTGCGTCTTATTACTGCCCCAGCGCATAGGCTTAGGAATAGGCAATTTATCGAGTGCGCGCTGGGCCATCGCTGGTACGAGGGACTTTGTTTCAACGCCGACGATTGAGGCTTTATGTAATAGCCATTCACCTTTGTTAGTCACAAGCCGCTCGGCTTGCTCAACGCTAATGCTATTACCACGCGCCCAACCTTGTGCCGCTTTGGTTGGATTACCTTCGCTGTCAAAGGCTTGTGCGATAGCGGGACCTCGTTTTTCAACCACTTTATCTTGTTGCGCCGTGGCTAAACCTTGAATAGAGAAAGCGAGACGGCGCGGGGCGGCGTACCATTGGCTTGATTCAAAGCTTAATTGGGCTTTGTCCAGTTCTTCTTTGAAGTTATCCAAAAAAGCGCTGGCTAATTTGCGCAGTGCCTTTGGGGGGAGTTCTTCTGTTCCTACCTCAATGAGTAAGTTTTGAATGTTCATTTATGTGACCTCTACTTACACATTGGGAAGCCTAGGGCTTCTCGGGCTTGATAATAAGACTCTGCAACACCTTTAGCCAATGCGCGGACACGTAAAATATAACGTTGGCGTTCGGTGACTGAAATAGCATGGCGGGCATCGAGTAAGTTAAAGGCGTGAGAGGCTTTCATTACTTGCTCATAAGCGGGCAGTGGCAGTGGTTTTTCCAGTGCTAACAATTTTTGGCAGGCTTTTTCACAGTCATCAAAAGTGCGGAATAACACCTCGACATCGGCATGTTCAAAGTTATAAGTCGATTGTTCGACTTCATTTTGATGGAAAATATCCCCGTAAGTGACGCGTCCCATTGGGCCATCAGTCCACACAAGATCGTACACACTGTCGACTTCTTGAATATACATGGCAAGGCGTTCTAAGCCATAGGTGATTTCACCGGTAACAGGGCTACATTCTATGCCGCCAACTTGTTGGAAGTAAGTAAATTGAGAGACTTCCATGCCATTGAGCCAGACTTCCCAGCCTAAGCCCCATGCGCCTAGGGTAGGGGATTCCCAGTTATCTTCGACAAAGCGAATATCATGAACTTGTGTATCAACGCCTAGGGCTTCGAGTGAGCCTAGGTACAGTTCTTGAATATTATCTGGCGACGGTTTTAACACCACTTGAAATTGATAATAATGCTGTAAGCGATTTGGGTTTTCACCATAACGGCCATCTGTTGGGCGACGACACGGCTGGACGTAAGCGCTGCTCATTGGTTCTGGGCCTAATGAACGTAAGAACGTTTGAGGGTGGAATGTACCTGCGCCTACTTCCATGTCTAAGGGTTGTACTATTGCGCAACCTTGTTGCGCCCAATATTCTTGCAGGGTAAGAATAAAGCCCTGAAATGTTTTTACGTCGTGTTTGGTCGTCATTGTTGCTGCGCCAGGCCTTAAGAGAAAATGGCACTGATTATACCCTATGTCGGTTATTTTTTACCAGATATGAAGGTGGGCTATTTAAATGGAATATTGACTCAAAAGTTTCATTGATGCTTTAACATTATCGAGGAGTGTAAAGGCTCATATTCGATAAGGCTTACAGATTGCATATAAATCCCTTTCATTAGAACTTAAAGTTACTCTATAAACCTCATGAACCTTCTATAATTAAGGTATGGTTAGTGATGCAAGGTATAACCATTATGTTTAGTTTTAAGTGTTGTAAGTTCATCAAGGCAATGAGCAGAGTTAATAAGTATTGCTGTAAGCATAAGTGGTTTTTATCTAAAAACAAATTGATGTATGGCAATGATGCTTTTACCGAATTATTTAATCTTCCTCAGGAGTTGAATGCTGATGAGCAACCTGTAGAAAAAGAAAAAGAAAAAGAAAAAGAAAAAGAAAAAGAAAAAGAAAAAAGCGATGAACATGTAGGCCGTGGCAATGAAATACCAGATTAAACGACTCAACGTTTTAAGGAGCTTATTTTGCCGTAAGGTTTCAAGTTTCTTGTTACTGTGTATTGTTCAGGGGACTTTTTTATCTCTTTTTTAGTTTGTCTTTTCACCTTTTATCTCTAAGCCTTCCTTTTTATTTTTCACCATTTAGGTTACCTTCAATTTTTGCTACTTTAATACTCGGTATTTTTAATCAGGAGCAAAGAATGGATGTGCAACGGTGTCTATGGGTCAGTCAAGATCCACAATATCTAGAATATCATGACAAGGTTTGGGGGCGACAGGTTTATGATAGTCAGGAATTATTTGCAAAATTGTGTTTAGACGGCCAGCAAGCGGGATTATCTTGGTTGACGGTTTTAAAAAAACAAGCCAACTATGAAGCAGCATTTGCTCAGTTTGACCCCGCTAAAATTGCCTTATTTGATGAAGTAAAAGTAGAAGCTTTAATGCAAAACTCAGGCATTATCCGTAATCGTTTAAAAGTGAATTCAATTATAAAAAATGCCCGTGCTTATATGGCATTCACTGGTGGGGGGAATGACTTTTCAACTTTTTTATGGGATTTTGTCGGGGGTGAGGTGAGACACAATGCCTTTGTTCACGGCTCTGAAATTCCTGCGCAAACCAATGAGTCAGAGGCCATGTCTAAGGCATTAAAGAAACTGGGCTTTAATTTTGTCGGTCCAACGATTTGTTATGCCTTTATGCAAGCAGTGGGGATGGTGAACGATCACACCTTAGATTGTTTTTGTTATAGCGAAGGCTAGTTTGACACGTTTATTCATATCCTGAATATGGGTATAAAAAAGCGGATGTTCCACGTGGAACATCCGCTTTTTTTAGGGGCTTCACCTCTAACTGTTGTTAGAGAAAGTCCTCATTGATTACTGCGTGTTTATTTCTCGAAATAGAAAGGCTGACGTTGCACTTCATTATCTTTATTAATTTGGTTCATGGTTTCACTGTTATATAGTTTGCCATTAACCATGGTGTAAATCACTTTATCGGTGGTACGGATATTTTTGAGGGGATCGCCATCAATCACAATCACATCAGCCAGCTTACCAGTTTCAATAGAGCCAATTTGTTTATCCATACCAAAAGTCTTTGCAGGATTAATCGTGGCCGTTTTCAGTACATCGAGGTTATCCATACCGCCTTGGGCAAACATCCACATTTCCCAATGGGCTGCTAAGCCTTCACGCTGCCCATGTGCGCCGATATTAGGGTGAATGCCGACATCACTTAGCTGTTTAGCAACTTTCGCGACAGCAAAGTGATTGTAATGTTCATCGGGTGCTTTTGTACGGCGCATAGAGCGAGCATTAAGAATCTCTGCTGGCACATATTGAGATAGTCTAGGGTGACTCCAGACATCGGTTTTATCATACCAATAATGCTCACCTGAAATACCGCCGTAGGCTACCACTAATGTTGGGGTGTATCCCACTTTAGTTTGGCTCCAAAATTGCTCAATATCTTGATAAATTTTGGCAACGGGTAGAGAGTGTTCAACCGTGGTATGGCCGTCGGCGACCATCGTCAGGTTATGTTGTAATAAGCTCCCTCCTTCTGGCACCACCATCATTTCAAGCTCGCGTGCTGCAGCAATGATTTGTTGGCGCTGATCGCGTCTGGGTTGGTTGTAGCTTTTGACACTAAAGGCGCCGACTTTCTTCAAGCGCTCGAGATGAAACTTAGCATCATCGAGTGAATCAACATGCGAGGTGTAGCCGGGCAAGTTTGCGCCATAGAGAATAGTACCGGTTGAGAAAATGCGGGGGGCTGTAATTAAGCCTGCTTTTTGTTGTTCTGATGCGGCAAATATTTCAGTGGTGTCATTGGATGGGTCATGTATGGTCGTGACCCCCAAAGATAAGTTTGAATATTGCTGCCAATTTTGTTGAGGAATGATTTCATCTTCTGCTTGAGCGCCATGAGCATGAGCATCAAATAAGCCTGGCATTAAGGTTTTCCCGCTAATATCGATAACCTGTGCATCACTTGGAATGTCGATATTACGGGCTTTACCCACTTCAACAATATGATTGCCTTTAACGATAACGGTGCCATTTTCGATGACCTTGTCACCCTGCATGGTTATTATTTTCCCACCGACAAAGGCAATTGTTCCACGTGGAACATCGGCTTTTTGCGTGAAACCTAATGCTGTAATCGTCGGTTCTATCGGCTTAGCATCGGCATCAGGCTTAGTGTAGCGATGATCAACATTGACTTGGTATAGCTCGGGGCCAAGGGTCCAGTAGACTTGCTGGTTATTGCTACTCCAGCTAATCCTTTCACCTGCTCGTATACTTAATTGTCTTACCGGAAGGTTGGTCGCTTTGGGGCCGATGTCGATGGTTTCGGCATGTTTTGCAAAAGGGGTGATCCAGACTTTAAAGCGTTCGGCAAATGCTAGCTCTTTACCGTTCGGTGATATTCTAAATTCGGTGGCATGTTTACTGGTGTAATGCACCTTTTTATCAAAACCGTCTAAGTTTATTGAAGAAAACTCAGGTGTCTCCCCCGTTGAGTCCATAAAATAGACCCTATCTGAGCTGGCCCCAAATTGAGGTTGATGACCTTGAGTGATGATTTTTTTGGCTTGTTTGGTGCTGATATCGAGACGATAAAGTCCGGTGTTTTGTGACCACATCGGCGAGGTAAGGTGACCTCCTTTTACTTTACGATAGACAATGAACTCACCATTGGGTGCGAAAGTGGGTTCAACATATTTCCCCGGTTCTTGGGTCAATGTGGTGATTTTTTGCATGTGTAGATTAAGTAGATGGATCTTGCCTTGCTGTTGATCATCCCAAGTGGTGAAGACAATTTTTTTACCGTCTCTGGACCATTGAGGATAAAGCTCTGTTAATTTTTCATCCTGTTTAAATTTGTCATCAAATATGGTGAGTCGAGACTGCTTGCCATTGCCGAGATCTTTTAGCCAAATTTTACCTAAAGCTTCAAATATCACTTGTTTTCCATCCGGCGATATCTGTGCCATGCGTAGCATTTTTACATCAAATTCATCTACATCGATATTTTGCTCGAAGCGTACAGCGGGTTGAATCGCACGCTCAGCTTCAACACGAAAGGGGATAATTTGAGTCTTACCTGAATCAATGGCTAATTGATTGATTTTACCGTTAGCCCAAAACACGAGATGGTTGTTATCGGGCGTCCAGCTCATGTGAGGATAGACACCATGAATGGCCCAAGTCTCTTGCATATCTCGGTCGAGCTTATCATATAGGTTATCAGTTTTTCCCGACGCTAAATCGAGTAAATATAAGGATGATTGAAAGCCATCGCGTTTGATATAGGCAAGCTTCTTGCCATCAGGGCTAGGTGTTGGGCGTATAGCGCCACCAGTGCCTTCAATGAGAATATCAATATCACCGGTTTGGGTATCATAGCGTTTGATTTTATAAACGCCTTTCACTGAATCTTTAGAATAGTGAAATGTTTTACCTGGTGTGGCGTCTTGACTGAAGTAGATGTAGCGTCCATCAGGTGAATAAGCGGGTTCACCTAAGTCTTTTTGTTCATTAGGTCGCTCTGTGAGTTTTACTCCATCGCCACCGGCTACATGATAAAGCCAGACTTCACCCGCTCCTAAACTGCGACTGCCAGTAAAGTGTTTGCGGGCAACAAGGTACTTTGAATCTGGGCTCCAAGCGGGGCTATTGAGCAATTGAAAGGTTTCAGTCGTAACAGGGTGTTTGTCGCTACCATCGGCTTTCATTAGCCAAATATTGTCACCACCATCTTCATCAGAAGTGAAGGCTATCCACTTTCCATCAGGGCTATAAGTGGGCTGCATTTGCCAGGCGATACCGCTGGCGAGGACTTTGGCTTTCCCGCCAGTGATCGGAATTTGGTATATGTCACCGAGTAAGTCAAAAACGATGTTTTGACCCTCTGGACTGACACTGACATTCATCCAAGTGCCTTCATCAACATTGATCTTGATGTGTTCTAAGGGAGCGTTTTCTGGTGCGTTAACCTGCCATTTTGTTGTTTCTTCTTCATCGGCAAAACTGGGAGTATGGATACCGAGTTGTAGACTGAATGCGATTGCGAGACTTATGGGAGCCAATCTTTTTTTTATCATAAAAACCATCGTGACAACTTGTTTGTTTGAGGTTATTTATCGCATAAAACCCTTAACATTAATACCCAAGAATTGTTTCAATTTATTTGGATGAAGGAAAAACTGTTGGTTTAGCATCTGCGGGATAATGATGAGGAATTGTGCTATTTTATTTTTTATAAAAGAGGGGGGGGGGATTGATTTATTGAAAATAGGTATTTTTAGTCAAGAAAACGAAATGAGAAGAGAAATTTAATATTGAGCGGTTACTCATTCATTCGATGGTAGCCTAACGTTGGACTACCAGTGAAAAAGTTTACACGCTGCCTTTTTTAATGAGGTAACGGTAGGGTAATACTGATGTGTCGCTAGCAATGAGGGTGTGGTCCATAAACTCACAAAAACTGGGAATATCACGTGTGGTTGCAGGATCATCAGCTATGACTAGTAACGTTTCTCCATTACTCAGGCGACGCACAGATTTTCTTAGCATCATAACGGGCTCTGGGCAACGAAGTCCCAATGCATCGAGTTGATGTTGCGCTGTCTTGAAGGTGTCACTCATCGTGTATTTATCGCCTAAATCAATTGAAGGGAAGATTTTACGCTAGCTGGATGTTTTTTCCAAGTATTGATAATAAAGTTGCGATCAGGTTAGCCTTCTTAGTGTTGGTTTTATTTCGAATGGGTTTGGGTTTGGGACTGGGTGAGATGGGGATAGTAGTGTTCCACGTGGAACATTTGTGTTTCTTATGAGTCGATAAATTAAGTGTGAAATGTTTAATTTATAATGCATATTGCATTTCTGACGCTCATTTGATTAACTTTAAGTTCTGATTTTAAACATCAACACTCCATACTTATCGTTATTTTGTTGTTTTCTGTATTATTTGTGATGAAATGCTTTTTATTTACCCGTGTTCTATATAAAATCTCGCGTTTTGTAAGTTTCATCAAAAATAATATGCATATCTCCAATATTAAATCTATCACATTCTTTTTGTCACTGTTGTTCGTGACATTGTTTTCTAGTTCCTTTGTTTACGCTTTGCCAGAAACCTGTAGTTACTCCGAAGTGATGGATAATCAAGAAATTGATAAAGCACAGATAGCGGCCTGTCCAACCCAATGGTTATCTCGGGCCATTTCTCGATTTGTAAAAAAGCAATATTGGCAAAATCAGCCTACACAGTCCTTTGCCGATTTAGGGGAGAAAATTTCATTGGTCAGTTTTTTCAATGAAGATCTTTTTTTGAATACCTTGGTGAAATCAAATTCAAATGATCCAGTGTTCAAAAATTTTATTGAGTTAGATTTGCAAAAAGGCTTAGGCAGCCGCTGTGGTGCAATGCAACAAAAGCGAATTGATACCGAAATGGCTGCCGCTGGACTCACATTACCAAAGCCTATTTTTCAAAGCTGTGATGAATATCAAAACCTAATTTCTCAAGATGAGCAGCGTTTACAGGACAAAATTAATAGCTTGTATCCCAAGTACTTTAGGGTGTTTTCATGTCGAGGTCCTTATTTAATGAGAGGGGATTTTGGCAGCATTGGCTTAGTGTTAAAAGACGCGGTATTTCAACGAGCGACAATGACACTTTCAGGGAACTTAACAGAAGGGAAACAGACGAGTTCGATTGAGTATTTGAGAAATGCTGAATATGATGAGCTGAAAGCGATTTATGAAGCACATGTGTGGGGGCCGTTAACCTTTAATGATTTTCATTCTGTGCTGGTTCCTAAGGGACAAAAAGAAAAAATTCGTGCTGTGTTAGTGAGTAATCATCATGATTTATTGGCTGAAAATGTGATTGAGTATGAGATAGAAGCGCTGCAAGGTCAGAGAAAATTCGGTAGTTATGAATATGATAAAAAATTCTCATTAACGGGTCATTACTTTTTAGATGATGATGGGATCTGTAAAAATCAGATGTAATCCTTTTATCTAAAAATTGCATCTGAATTCAGGTTATTGAGTGACGACAGCTACAATGACATGAGACTAAAAGGGGTTATCTCATGCCATCATTTGATATTGGTATAAGGTGAATATGGAAGAGCTAGGTTTTATATCCGGCTTGAGCTTTTTTCAATGGTGCCTGCGCGCAAAAAATATATCAGTACAGGGCTCTAGCCTTGAAGGGCGCACTTACTTAAATCATCATTTGCCTTCGACATTGCCTGTCTATATGGATTTGATTAATGCCGATATTATTGCAGAGTAAACACTTAGTGAATATGGATTATAATGTCAATATTGCCCATTTAGCTTGAGTGACACCGTATAAGTCATTTGGGCTAAGTTCAATATCGAGCCCTCTGCGCCCACCACTAATATAGATGCTACTGAGTTGGCAGGCTGTACTGTCGATAAAGGTTGCTAATGATTTTTTTTGGCTGATAGGGCTAACGCCACCTAATACATAACCAGTGCTGCGCAGTACATCTTGTGGTTTGGCCATATGGGCTTTTTTGGTGTTAGCGGCTTTGGCGAGTTGTTTTAAGTTGAGTGTTGAGTTGACGGGAATGATGGCGACGACTAATGCGGCATGATCAATTTGAGCCACTAAGGTTTTAAATACATATTGTGGCTCAACACCGATTTTTTCAGCGGCGTCTAAACCATAGGACTGGCTATTGGGACTGCGTTGGTATTCATGCAGCTTAAAAGAGATATTTTTCTTTTTTAATAAATTGATGGCGGGGGTCATAATACCTTTTTCATCACAAGTACATCGACATTTTTATAGTTGACTCGCTCAATAGACTGCCAGCCTGATTGTGCATAAAGGCCACCGCTATGATCTTCTGTTTGAAGGTATAAATGGGATACTTGGTAGTGTTTTGCGAGCGCTATCACCTTATCGATGAGCTGTTTAGCGATGCCTTGGCCTCGATAAGGTTTATCAATATAAACACCGCCTAACCAATGTTCTTTGTCAGGATAAATGCTCATTTCATGAAATTTAAGTTGCGCCGCGCCTAAGAGTTTGTCCTTTTCCATCGCAAGCACAATCATAGGGAGTTTATTTCGATTAAGGTAATCTGTTAATTTGAGTTCCAATGCCTTTGTGCTGCGGCTTTCACCTATATCCCCCCACTCGTCACTGTACCATTTTGCTATTTTAGGGATATATTCAGCTTTATCCGCGAGTAAGTGTAATTCCATTTATGGGACTTATTTTTAATAAGGGACACTAAGGGATAACATGTTCCATAGTTTAAATACAGTGAATTAATGGTTTTATTCACCATGTCTTTAAAGTCGACATGGTGAATATTTGTATTGCTATAGTCTTGCTGCCAATTCACTGCCTTGTTTAATGGCACGTTTGGCATCAAGCTCTGCAGCCACATCAGCGCCGCCAATTAAGTGAACACTTTGCTTGGCGTTTTCTAATTGGTTTTGCAGCTCTCTTAAAGGCTCTTGGCCTGCACAAATGATCACATTGTCGACATCGAGTACTTGTGATCCACCTGCAATGTTAATATGAAGGCCTGCATCATCGATTTTTTGATATTCAACACTATTGAGCATGTTCACTTTTTTAGCGGCGAGTCCCGCTCTATGCACCCAGCCCGAGGTTTTTCCAAGGCCTGCGCCGACTTTGGTGGGTTTGCGTTGCAATAGATAAACATCACGACGGGTAGTTGCAGGTTTTGCAGGTATTAAGCCGCCTCGATGTTCCATTTTTAAATCGACGCCCCACTCACGCATAAAAGTATCGATATTTAAGCTGGCGGATGTGGCAGTATCATGGTCGTGGGTTAAATATTCTGCGACATCAAAGCCTATCCCGCCTGCGCCTATGATAGCGACTTTTTGTCCTACGACTTTTTTATGTTGCAAAACATCAAGATAATTAATCACTTTTGAATGATTGATCCCTTCTATGTCGGGCGTGCGAGGTTGAATACCTGTTGCCAGTACAATATCATCGTAGCCTTGCTCAATGAGCTCTTTTGCAGTGACGCGTTTATTCAGTACTGTTTCAACATTCAGTTTGGTTGTCATGGTTTTGAAATAACGTAAGGTTTCAAAAAACTCTTCTTTACCCGGTATTTGTTTGGCGATATTAAATTGACCACCCACTTCAGTTTTGTCATCAAATAAGCTCACACTGTGGCCACGCTGAGCAGCAACGGTGGCAAAAGCCAGTCCTGCGGGCCCTGCTCCCACTACAGCGATCCGCTTACTGACAGGTGCTTTGATGTAAACGAGTTCGGTTTCATGACAAGCTCTAGGGTTCACCAAACAGGTGGTGAGTTTCATACTAAAAGTATGATCTAAACAGGCCTGATTACAGCCTATACAGGTGTTGATTTCATCGGATTTATTCGTGGCGGCTTTATTGACAAATTCAGGATCGGCTAAAAATGGGCGGGCCATTGAGACCATATCGGCATGACCTTGTGCTAAGACCGATTCGGCAATTTCAGGTGTATTAATACGATTAGTGGTGATTAATGGGATAGAGACTTCACCTTTGAGCTTTTGAGTCACTTGCGTGAAAGCAGCTCGGGGCACTTTGGTGACAATAGTGGGGATTCTGGCTTCATGCCAGCCAATACCGGTGTTAATAATGGTGGCGCCTGCTTGCTCTATGGCTTTAGCAAGTTGAACCACTTCTTGCCAACTGCTGCCTTTTTCGATGAGATCCAGCATCGAGAGGCGGTAAATAATGATAAAGTTCGGACCAACTTTTTCTCTGACTTGACGCACAATTTCAACGGGGAAGCGGATCCTGTTTTCAAAACTGCCGCCCCATTCATCATCTCGCTGATTGGTACGCTCAACGATAAATTGATTAATTAAGTAACCTTCAGAGCCCATGATCTCGACGCCATCATAATGGGCATATTGGGCAAGACTGGCGCAATGAACAAAATCGCTAATTTGTTTATGCACTTCCTCGCCAGTGAGTGCACGCGGTTTAGCCGGATTGATAGGCGCTTGAATAGCTGAGGGGGCAACGGGCTCTTTACTGTAAGCGTAACGGCCAGCATGTAAAATTTGCATACAAATCTTACCGCCAGCCTCATGCACCGCTTGGGTGACTTGTTTATGTTTTTCAGCTTCCGTTATGGAGTCCATCTTGGCGCCGCCTTGAAACACCGCGCCCTCTGGATTAGGACCTATTCCGCCAGTAACAATAAGGCCGACGCCACCTGTGGCTCGCTCAGCAAAGTATGCCGCCATACGAGTGAAGCCATTGGGGATTTCTTCTAAGCCGGTATGCATTGAACCCATCAAGACGCGATTTTTTAATTGTGTAAACCCGAGATCTAGCGGGGTAAGTAAATGTGGATAAGGACTGGTTGTGGACATGCTTCACTCGATAATCTGTTTATTATTTTTACTTAATTTAGCGAGAAAAAAACATTCAAACAAGATAGTCTAGCTACAATTTATTATCTTTAGTTAGCATTTTTGTTTTTTCTATTGTTAATTTAAACGTGTTTGAGGTAAGTATTTGTGAGCGAGATTAAAATCGGTTTGGGTGATATTTCGGTTAATTTTTTACAGCAAATGGTGTTTACTGTGACTCAGTTAGGCTTTGATTTAAGCCCTATTTTAGATAAATATAATGTATATATTGAATCGCTTGCGGCCCATAACGGCAGGATTGCTATACCTAAATATATGCGGATAGGCTTTGATGCCATTAAACTGACTCAGCACACCGATTTAGGGCTTAAAATGGGACTTTGCAGTGGCTTTCATTATTATGGCATGTTGGGGTTTGCCAGTATGGCGGCTAAAAACTTGGCTGATATGGCCAGTCTATTTGCTGAATATGAAATTTTATTGAGTCATAACATTCATGGTCAGTCCCATTTTAATGTGTCAACCGCCACTTTATCTTTTTATTCGATTGCACCTTATAATCAGTACAATTTTTTTGTCGTTGATTCCGTATTAGCCAGTTGGTATTGTTTATTCAAGTCTCGTTTTCGTTATTTATTTGCCGAAGGTGAGCTGTGTCAGTTTGTGAAAACTATCCATATTGAATACCCTAAACCCATTAATTACGCTGTTTATGAGCAATTCTTTCGATGTCCGGTGCTATTTGGCTCTAGCTTCAATGGATTCGTTTTCAAAAAGAAATACTTAACTCTCCCATTAAGAGACGCCTGTGATGCCAGTTTTTTATTGGCTAAAGCGCTGTGTGATACTGAAAAATGTCGATTAGTCGGTAATCAAAGCTGGCAAGTTAAAGTGGCCGATACCATTAGTCAGCATTTGGTGGGCAGAATGCCAAGCATTGATGAAGTGGCTACATTACTAGGCATTACACCTTGGACATTAAGACGACGTTTATATCAAGAATCCACCAATTATCAAACCTTAATGGATATAACCAGACGGGATGTCGCATTAAGTTATGTGCGTGAAACGACTCTGGCATTCAGTGAAATCGCTTATCTGTTGGGGTTTTCAACTCCCGCGGCGTTTTATAAAGCCTTTAAACGTTGGATGGGAGTGACACCTAAACATTATCGTAAAAATTATATTAATCATTAATAATTTAGATGTAAGTTAGTGCTTACTATTTTTTGTTGGTTATAACCAGTATCCACAGAGCTTAACTTATGCACTGTGTTGTCAACCTGCTTTGCTTACCGAGTGGGATCGCATTTTATTATCGATATACTCAATCATTTCCAATGTTTTATCCAGTTGAGCGTTACTCACATAAGGGGCGGGACCGAGTCTAAGCTGATTGCTACGGCTGTCGCATAAAATATCATGTTTAGCCAGTTCAGCGACCCAAGTTTGTGCTTGAGGTGTGGTGAGAGATAAAAACCCGGCGTTATTTTCAATGCCGTGTTGCGGCAAGGCAAGGACATTTGGGTTTATCGATTGTATACCAGTATAAAGCGTATTGACTTGCACTTGATTGATTTGCTGCAGGGTTAAGTCGGTTAAGGCTTGGTCTGCAAAAAAATCAAATACGGCCGCGGCGCGATAGTGACTGGCGGGATCGTAGGTCGAGCCAGAAAAAGCAGCTTGTCCCATACTATAACCGACGGAGGAGGATTGTTTATCTAAGCTTTCAAATTCAGCGAACCAGCCCGTAATAAGTGGACTACCATGATAGTTTTTTGGGATCCGCATGAAGCAATTACCTTCACCTGCTTGGCAATATTTATAGCCGCCACCAATGACAAAAGCCGAATTTAACTGCCAATCATTGAGGTTAAATGGAATGACATTGAGAGCGTGATATGCATCGACTAAGCAAGGAATTGATAGGCTGTCGGCAGCCTGAGCCACTTGACCAATATTATTAAAAACTTCACTGTTTGAAAAAAATACCGCAGAAAGCATGACGGCATCCGTTGTCTTGTCGAGTCGTTCGATGATGCGGGTTGCCAGTGTTTTACTTGGGATTACGGAGACTTTTTCAATGATAAAATGAATATCTTGCAGTCTATCGAGTTGCCGACGCATCGAATGAAACTCACCATCAGTGGTGATAATTTTAATCGGTCTGTGTGGTTTTTTTACTTTTAATTGAGCTAAGTCTGACAAAAATCGTAAAATGAGCTCATGCGTCGAGGCGGCTAAGGTTATTTCTCCATTAGGCTCGCCGAGCAAGTTAAGGTAGAAATCTTTTACTCTGTCAGCTTTTTTAAAGGCTGTTTGCCATTTATCATCGATGTGTAAGGCGGCATCGTCAAAGCTGGCCAGTAACCCTTGCTTAGCGACATTAGGCCAAGCTTGATGAGAATGGCCCGATAACAAGATGCGACTCTCAACGTTAAAGTCAGAGTAGTGGGGTTGTAATAGATTGCTGGATGGCAATCGGGCTTTATTATTAAGCATAAGGCTATCGACTCATTAAAGTTTGACGCGGATGTTCCAAAGACTGGGGAAAAGAGGTTTAAATAAGGTTTTGGTAAGATACTCAGCACCACTAGAGCCGCCAGTTCCCATTTTTGAGCCAATGGTTCTTTGTACCATTTTGACATGGCGGTAGCGCCATTCTTGTAATCCCTCATCGAGATCGACTAACAATTCGCAGACTTGTGAAAGAGGGAAGTTATATTGATATATTTCAATAAGAAGAGATTCTAATTCATCGTCTTGAATACTGGGGGCGATTTGCCAATTGGGATTGATTTTATAATTTTCGGTTGCCAATAAAGATAAAAAGTCACTCCAAACGGAAGGTTCTTCTAATCTTTTAAGCAGTTTTTGTTTGCTCTCTTCATCATGAATGTGGATTAAATTTTCACGTTTATAGCCAAGAATAAATTCAATCTCTCTAAATTGAGCGCTTTCAAAGCCACTGGCGGTATCGAGTCTATTGCGAAAACTTTTAAACTCCATAGGGGTCATGGTTTCTAAAATATCTACTTGACCAACCAAGGTTTTTAAAATAGTTAAGGTACGTTTTAAGGTGTGTAATGTTTTAGGAATGTTACCTTTTACCAAACTTTGTTTGAGGAAATCTAATTCATGTAATATTTGTTTAAACCACAGCTCGTAAGTTTGATGAATAAGAATAAACAGCATCTCATCATGTTCTTCCGATTTGGGCTGTTGCAGTGTTAGCAGTTCATTGATTTTAAGATATTCAGGGTAGTTCATTTCATTATTATTATTATTGAGTGTTAGTTAAATGTTCCATATTTATTGGATAATGCCAATAGGTGAAATGATAAGAGGGAAGAGGTGTGCTGTAACGATTTCTGAACTGCGATGAAGAATGAGTTGGGCTGATATTAAAATAAAGCCAATCTGATTTAGATTGGCTTACGGTTCTAATGGAGGCTTAATATGGTGAGTTATACTCTTTCAAATACAGTGGCAATACCTTGGCCTAGACCAATACACATGGTGGCCAAGCCTAATGTTGCATCTTTGCTTTCCATCAGGTTGATGAGCGTCGTAGAAATACGCGTACCAGAACACCCCAATGGATGACCGAGTGCTATAGCGCCACCATTAAGGTTAATTTTTTCATCAACCACATCCATTAAGCCAAGATCTTTAACGCAAGGTAAAGATTGCGCGGCAAACGCTTCATTGAGCTCAATCACATCGAGATCGCCAATGGTGATACCGGCACGGGCTAAGGCTTTTTGTGTTGCTGGAACCGGGCCGTAACCCATGATTGCCGCATCACAACCGGCAACAGACATAGAGCGAATACGCGCTCTTATCGGCAAACCGAGTGCACGAGCTTTAGACTCTTCCATGACGAGCATCGCTGAAGCGCCATCGGATAATGCCGATGAACTGCCCGCAGTGACGGTGCCGTTAATAGGGTCAAACGCAGGGCGTAAACCTGATAGAGACTCCATTGTTGTTTCTGGGCGGATCACTTCATCATGCTGTACTTTAATGAGTGCACCTATTGCATCATGGCCTTCAATGGCATGGATCTCATTGTTAAATCGACCTTCGATGGTTGCAGCATGAGCCCGTTGATGAGAACGGACTGCAAACTCATCTTGCATTTGACGGCTGATCCCATGCATTTTACCGAGCATTTCAGCAGTGAGTCCCATCATGCCTGAGGCTTTAGCGACATTGTTGGCAAGACCGGGGTGAAAATCCACACCGTGGCTCATAGGAACATGACCCATATGCTCAACACCACCGACGATAAATGTGTCGCCCATGCCTGTCATTATGGCGCGAGCGGCTTGATGCATCGCTTCCATTGACGAACCACAAAGGCGATTAACGGTGACGGCGCCTGCTTGTTTAGGGATCCCAGCTAACAAAGCGGCGTTACGGGCAATATTAAAACCTTGTTCTAATGTTTGTTGTACACAACCCCAGATGACATCTTCAATGGCATTAGGATCGAGTTGTGGGTTACGCACCAACAAAGCTTTCATCAATTCAGCAGATAACGTTTCTGCGCGAACATGTCTAAAAACTCCGGCCTTTGAGCGGCCCATGGGAGTACGAATGCAATCTACTATAACGGCTTGTTTCATTATTTTATTCCTTCCCACTTATTAGGCTTGGTAATAGCTACCGTTATTGGCTGCCAATTCACGCATAGCGTCTGTGACCTGATAGAGGCCACCTAAGTGAGCGTATTTATCTGCCAATGCGACAAAGTTGGCAACACCTATAGTATCAAGATAACGGAAGACACCTCCTCTAAAAGGAGGGAAGCCAACGCCATAGACTAGACCCATGTCCGCTTCAGCGGGTGAAGCGATAATACCTTCTTCTAAACAACGTACCGTCTCGATGATCATTGGGATCATAGTACGGGCAATAATTTCATCATTCTCAAATGTTTTAGTATCACCAAACGCAGCGTTTAATAATTCATAACTGCTTGGATCAACGTCTTTCTTCGGTTTACCACGGCGATCGACTGAATAAGCATAGAAGCCTTTGGTATTTTTCTGCCCTAGACGATTGTTATTAAATAAAACATCAACCGCATCGGTGCCTGTTTTCGCCATACGATCGGGGAAGCCTTCAGCCATAACAGCTTGAGCATGATGCGCTGTATCTAAACCGACAACATCCAGTAAATAAGCAGGACCCATTGGCCAGCCGAATTGTTTTTCCATGACTTTATCGATAGCGCTAAAATCTGCACCATCGGCTAATAAGCCATTAAAGCCGGCAAAGTAAGGGAAAAGTACCCGGTTAACGAAGAACCCGGGGCAGTCATTAACCACAATCGGGGTCTTACCCATTTTACTGGCGTAGGCGACGACTGAAGCGATTGTTTTTTCACAACTGTTTTCACCACGAATGACTTCGACTAATGGCATTTTGTGCACTGGATTAAAGAAGTGCATGCCGCAGAAGCGTTCTGGTTTTTTAAGGTTTTTGGCCAGTAAATTAATTGAAATTGTTGAAGTGTTTGATGTCAAAATAGTGTCATCTGCCACGTGTTGCTCTACTTCGGCTAACACAGCGGCTTTAACTTTTGGATGTTCAACAACCGCTTCAACAATAACATCAACGCCTTTTACAGCTGCATAATCGAGGGTTGGTGTAATGTTATTGAGTACTTTAGCCATTTTTTCTGGCGTTGAACGACCACGTTTTATTTGAGTCGTTAACAGCTTAGAGGCTTCATTTAAACCTAGATTTAAGGCGGGTTGAGCGATATCTTTCATGATAATGGGGGTGCCTTTACTCGCACTTTGATAGGCGATACCGCCCCCCATGATCCCTGCACCTAATACTGCAGCCTGATTAATGTTTTTTGCTAGTTTTCCTGCTTTCTTTGCTTTGCCTTTAACAAATTGGTCATTTAAGAAAATACCAATCAGTGAGTTAGCGACATCGGTTTTAGCCAGTTGCAAGAAAGCGTGATGTTCTATTTTTAGTGCATCAGCACGGTTACTTTTCGAGGCTTGCTCAACCACATTAACGGCTGCCATTGGCGCTGGATAATGCTTACCTGCCACTTTAAACACCATGCCTTTAGCGGTGGTAAATGACATTATCGCTTCTAATTTTGGGAGATTGAGTGCGACTTGTTTTTTAGCTCGGCGAGCTTGCCAGTCGAGTTTTTCTGCTAAGGCATCTTGTAGCATTTGAAGCGCAGCTGTTTTAAGTTGCTCTGGGGCTACGATAGCATCAATAGCACCCACACTGAGTGCTGCCTCAGGGCGGTGCTCTTTACCTGTGGTGATCCATTCTAATGCATTATCGGCACCAATAAGACGCGGTAAGCGAACAGTACCACCAAATCCTGGAATAAGCCCTAATTTAGTTTCGGGTAAGCCAATACGGGCATTGGTATCGGCTATACGGAAATCGGTAGCGAGGATGGTTTCACATCCGCCACCTAATGCGAAGCCATTGATCGCTGAGATGGTTGGAAAAGGAAGATCTTCTAATTTATTAAAAATGGCGTTGGTTTTTTCAAGCCAAGCAATAATGTTGGCGTCATCTTGGGCGAATAAGCTTAGAAACTCTGTGATATCAGCACCGACAATAAAAGTCTGTTTAGCTGAGCTCAAGTACAGTGCCTGAATGTTTGAATGTTGCATGATGCTATCGAGTGCTGCATCAAATGATTCGAGTGTTTCTTTATCGAATTTGTTTACCGAGCCTGGTGCATCAAAGCACAGGTGTGCGATATTACCCTCAAGTAACTCAACTTGAATTGTAGGACTTTGGTAGATCATTGCTTGCTTCCTTTTTGCTTTAGAGCCACTCCCGCATATTAGATTCATTTAATTGTGGGAATGATCTTCTATCTCACAGCAGCTTCGGCCATCATTTGACCACTTCCCTCCAGTGTGCTTAAAAAAAGAAAAAAATACAACACCCAATTTAAACGTATGTTTGATTTATGTCTGTGAAGTGAAATTTCCATGCTTATTCGATTGACCCATTTCACGGTTTTTTACATATAGCTTATTGATGTTCATCTATACTTCTTAGCAATATTTAGATACAAAAATCAGGACGTTTTTATGTATAGATTGATATTGCTAGTGTCTTTGATGACCCTAAGTTTGATGGGGGTTGCTGATACTGATGTACTAACTGGAAAAAAAGAGGCTGTTCAAAAAGAAAAGCAATTCGCGCCTTTCACGGGGCCATTAAGTATCCTCAATGTGCAATTTCACCAAGCCTATAATCAAGCTGTCATCGCTGAGGTTGCCCAAATCAAAGCGGGAAAAATACCCGTTATGATTATGTCGAGTGGTTATCTTACTTTCTATTTTCAAGGTATTAGACGTCAAGTTAAGGTGGTACCTGATTTATACCATGAAATCAAAGCCGTTGATCATATGGTGTTAGGCCTTTATGTGTTTTTAAGTCGTTTAAAGGAAGGACCGTTATCTACTGAAATATTGCAGTCTATTCAATCTAAGAAAGAGGAAATTGAAAGGGCATATAAAGATTTTCAGCCTGAAATTAAGTTAGATTTTCAGGTTAGAATACTTGAACAATCTTTAAATTACCTGAATTCATTGCTCAATGATAAGTTATACAATCTTCATGGGTTACTCTCTTATATTCAATCAATGAGAACGGCACTAGAGGCGTCTTTTTTATTGGCTGCAAAGAGCCAATTAGATTTGATGCACCAATATGTGAGTCAATGGAAAAAAAATATGTCTGCAACGGATTGGTCTGCATTAAAAGTGGTTGTTTGTGCTTCTCATCAACCTCGATATGGGGAGCTAAGCTATAGTTATTTTTCTCGATTACTTGATGAAAAGCCTACTGTGGGTGCATTAGGTGAAGATCAAATTATTTATTCCGAATCGAGATATTCTGAAGATGAAGCGCTCAGTTTGTTAGCGAGGCATATTATCGATCAACAAATTTCTCAAACATTTTTCAACGATCGTTTTAGAATGCAGAGAGATTTGTTTAATGATGTGACTGAGTCCTATTTAAATGAAATATTACCTATGTAACTCATCACTCTGATGATCAAGATATTGAGCTTTACATGCTTGTTTGTAAATAAAAATCGATCTCCGTGTTAAACTGATGGTTGCTTACCTTTACGCGTTAAGTTTAGGGATCACGCTGTACTCAATTTTTTATATTACATTGGTTAAAATAGGATAATAATTATGAATTTACTCGCCCAGTACTACCCTGAACATGTGAAATTATTGAATCAAAGAGTGGCAGAGATTGTTTCAAGGGAGGCTATTGCGGGGTTAGTGATCCATTCTGGTTGCCCACAGCGTCAATTTTTAGATGATATGGATTATCCTTTTAAAGTAAATCCTCACTTTAAAGCATGGTTACCTATTATTGATAACCCTCATTGCTGGTTGGTGGTTAATGGTACTGATAAACCGACACTCATTTTTTATCGACCTGTGGATTTTTGGCATAAGGTGGCGGATTTACCCGATGCATTTTGGTGTGAACATTTTGATATACAGGTGCTGACAAAAGTTGGTGATGTAGATGCTTTATTGCCAAAAAATCGTAAGTCGTGGTCCTATATTGGTGAACATATCGATGTTGCTTCAGAGCTGGGTATGACATCACATAACCCTAGTGCGGTGATGAATTATCTACATTACCATCGCACGGTCAAAACGGAATATGAACTCGTATGCATGCGTGAAGCGAACCGTATTGCGGTGACAGGACATCTGGCGGCCAAAAATGCCTTTTATCATGGTGCTTCAGAGTTTGAAATCCAGCAAGAGTATTTATCTGCAGTCGGGAAAACAGAAAATGAAATGCCTTATGGCAATATTATTGCCTTAAATGAAAATGCCGCTATTTTACACTACACTGGACTTGCTCGCCAAAATCCTGATCATCGACATTCTTTTTTAATTGATGCTGGTGCACAATTTCATGGGTACGCATCTGATATTACGCGTAGCTATTCTTTTGAAAAGAATATATTTGAAGAGCTTGTGGAACAAATGGATCACCTTCAGCGAGCTATTGTGGATATGATGGCGCCGGGAGTTAATTATGTGGATTTACATTTAGCTTGTCATGATAAAATCGCTCAACTATTACTTGATTTCAAGTTGGCATCGGGCGATAAACAAGGCTTAATCGAACAGGGGATTACACGGGCTTTCTTCCCACATGGGTTAGGTCATATGTTGGGACTTCAAGTTCATGATGTGGGTGGTTTTTTAAGTGATGATATCGGGACACATATAGCCTCTCCTTCTGCGCATCCATTTTTACGTTGTACACGCACATTAGCCGTCAATCAAGTGCTAACTATTGAACCGGGTTTATATATTATTGATTCATTATTGTCTGAATTAAAGCAAGATAAGCGCCAGTCTCAGGTGAATTGGGATTTCATTGCACTATTGCGTGATTTTGGCGGAATACGCATAGAAGACAATGTTATTGTTCATCGGGACTGTAATGAGAATATGACCCGAGAGTTGGGTTTGAATTAATCTTATATTCTAATCCATTGCGTTATATACTCACATTAGCAGGGTCTTGAATTTTTAGATCACTTGGGCATACATGGCCATTTTCAACGATAAAGTCGAAATGGCTTTTATTTTCTCGTCATGACTTAGGTGACAATGTGAGTGAGCGTTATTTAATCCCGTCTGTAGAGTGTGTTGTGGAAGAAGAAATTAAACATAGCCGGTTCATTTCAATCTTATTTCATTGCCCAGAGCCTCAAATGATGAAAACCCAATTGGCAAGCATTAAACACCTCTATCCGGGGGCAAACCATTACTGTTATGCATTTGTTTGTGGTGAGCCTAAATCGACTTTATCTTCAGGATTTAGTGATGATGGGGAGCCGTCTGGCAGTGCTGGAAAACCCATGCTTGCCCATCTCCAAGGTTGTAATATTGGGGAAGTGGGTGCCATTGTGGTACGTTATTTTGGTGGAACAAAATTGGGGGTAGGTGGCCTTGTTCGTGCTTATAGTTCAGGTGTTAGGCAAGGATTAAAGACCATTGAAACGATGACAAAGCAATTACGTTACCCCGCTTTTCTAGAGTGTGAGTATGGACAATTAATCGATGTGGAATATTTTTTATCACAATATGATGCCGTTATCGAAGATAAGCAGTTTACTGATAAAGTAAAAGTATCGTTTGCGATTGCGAAAGCGTTTAAACATGATCTTAATCGCGATTTGGCGACTATAAGCCAAGGTAGTTTGGTTGCGGATTTTTCTCATTAATATAAGAAAACAGAATGAATGCAATATAGAACAATTATAAGAATCACAGGCTTGCTCATCGGACTCTTTTCTTTGTCTTTGCTCCCTTCAGCATGTGTTGCCGTTATTTATAAAGATGGTGGCGGAATGGCATTTATTAAGGCCTTTATGCTTAGCATTATCTTTGGTTTTATACTTTGGTATCCCAATCGTCACTATAAGAAAGAATTGAAAACCAGAGAGGGGTTCTTACTGGTAGTACTTTTTTGGGTGGTGCTAGGATCTATAGGGGCGGTGCCCTTTATTTTTACGAGTCAACCTAATTTAAGTCTCACTGATAGTTTTTTTGAATCATTCTCAGCATTAACGACGACGGGGGCGACAGTGATCGTGGGGCTCGACGTATTACCTAAAGCCATTTTATTTTATCGGCATTTATTACAATGGTTAGGAGGGATGGGGATCATTGTTTTAGCCGTTGCGATCCTGCCGATTTTGGGCGTTGGTGGAATGCAGTTGTATCGAGCCGAAATGCCCGGTCCTGTAAAAGATAATAAAATGACCCCAAGAATTGCCGAAACAGCAAAAGCCCTATGGTATATCTATGTGTCATTAACGATAGCGTGTGCATTATGTTATCGGTTCGCAGGAATGGATATGTTTGATGCTATTTGTCACTCATTTTCGACCATTGCTATTGGCGGATTTTCTACTCATGATGCCAGTATTGGCTATTACAATAGTACGGCTGTGAACATGACCTGTGTGGTGTTTTTATTGATTGCAGCATTAAATTTTAGTTTACATTTTGCTGCTTTTTCTCGTCGCGGAATGAATTTGCGCGTTTACTTTAAGGATGCAGAGTTTAAGGCTTTGATATTAATACAGTTGTTTCTGGTTGCGATAACATTCATTACCCTGATGAAAAGTGGATTGTATGATTCAAAGGAAGAAACGTTAGATTATGCCGTTTTTCAGGCGGTTTCAATTTCAACCACGGCAGGCTTTAGCATTGAAAGCTTTCATGTGTGGCCGCTTTTTTTACCGATCCTGCTTATTTTTTCTAGTTTTATTGGTGGGAGCGGGGGATCTACTGCGGGTGGGATCAAAGTGATCCGAGTTGTTTTATTATTATTACAAGGCTCTAGGGAGTTAAAGCGTCTAGTGCATCCAAGGGGACTTTTTTCGATTAAATTGAGCGGTAAAGCACTGCCAGATAGAGTCATCGATGCCATTTGGGGATTCTTTTCAGCTTATGCATTAGTCTTCGTCGTGTGTATGCTGATTTTAATGGGGTTAGGGCTCGATAATGTGACAGCTTTTAGTGCGACGGCAGCTTGTTTGAATAACTTAGGTCCAGGGCTTGGAGAGGTGGCAAGCAATTATGCGAGTATTAATGATGGTTCTAAGTGGGTTTTGATCGTGGCGATGCTATTTGGGCGGTTAGAGGTCTTTACTTTACTGGTGTTGTTTACGCCCACATTTTGGCGTAACTAATAAAATATAGGTTTATTTATGAGTCAAACACTCGTTATTTATTCTACTGTTGATGGTCAAACCAAGGCTATTTGTCAGAAAATAAAAGAGATTAATGTTCAAATGGGACATGATGTGACTTTAGTTCCTCTTACTGAAGCCAAAAAGATGATATTAAATGATTTTGATAAAATACTCATTGGTGCCAGTATTCGCTATGGTAAGCATAGAGCTGAGCTTTATTCATTTATTGATGAAAATTATGAAGTATTAGCCAGTAAAGTCAGTGGCTTCTTTACAGTCAATGTCGTCGCGAGAAAGCCGGGTAAAAATACCCCAGAGACTAATCCATACATGATTAAATTTTTGCAGTTGTCTTCATGGAGACCCCGCTTATTAGGCGTTTTTGCGGGTAAAATTGATTATCCAAAGTACGGTTTTTTTGATCGATTTATGATCCGGTTCATCATGAAGGTGACAAAGGGTCCGACCGATACAAAAGGGACGTTTGAATTTACTGATTGGGAGCAAGTTAACCGTTTTGCAGAGGATTTTTCAAAGCAATAATGGATACATTGATTCATGCTTAAGCATTAAATTGTCACTACATCCTGACTCATATTTTCTTTATGGCATTTTAAAGTGTGAAGAAAATATTTTGATTTGTAAAATCAATTCTGCGTCTTTTAAGTGGACCATTTCCACCTGGATCCTGCACCGTCAATGAGGGGGGGGGCTATTTTTATCTCGTGTCTTTATCCGCTCTCTATTTTTGATCGATGTCATTTTTGTTCGCTTGTGTATAAGTCTCTTTTTGAGCCTGTATCCAATGGGGGATTTTATTTTTAAAATTGACATGATGAGCAGTGTTAGCTTTTTTTTGGCTGTTTTTCATATCAATATTGAGTGAAAATCATAAGTCACTCTTTCTGACTTTGCGAGTGTTAATTACTCTTCACTGGGGATAACTATGTTAACTAATGCAGCTAGACCACTAGTAAAACTGGTCGATCGCTATTTACCTGATCCGTATATTTTTGTGTTAATTCTTAGTCTAGTTGTGATTATAGCCGCTATTGTTTTTGAACAAAAATCCCTAATTGAAGTGATTGAATATTGGGGTAATGGTTTTTGGGGCTTGTTGACGTTTTCAATGCAAATGCTCCTAGTGCTCATTGTTGGTTTTATTTTAGCGAGTAGCCCATTGATAAAAAAAGGGCTCAATGGTATTGCTTGTTTAGCGAAGACAGCACCTCAAGCCATACTCTTAGTCACTTTTGTTTCTTTGTTTGCGAGTTGGATTAATTGGGGGTTTGGACTTGTTGTCGGTGTTTTATTTGCTAAAGCCCTTGCTCGTAAAGTGAAAGTAGATTATCGATTGCTTATCGCGAGCGTATATTCTGGGTTTTTAGTTTGGCACGGGGGCTTGTCGGGGTCTATTCCGTTAACGATTGCTACGCCGGGGAATTTTTCCGAATCATCAATTGGGATCATCAGTACCAGTGAGACTATTTTTTCTGGTTTTAATTTAGCATTAGTGGGCATTTTATTTATTGTTGTTCCTTTGGTTAATCGTGGGATGATGCCTAAGGAAGAAGACTGCTTTTTTATCGATGAAGATAAACTGATAGAGAAAGATATCACACCTGTGGATATCACTCGTCCTGCGGAACGCTTAGAAAATAGTCGAGTATTGGCTTATTTAATCGGTGCTGCGGGGTTGGTTTATTTGGGTTATTACTTTTTTTTTCAGGGAGGAGGGATTAATTTAAATATTATTAATTTCTTATTTCTTTCTGTTGCGATTATTTTACATAAAACACCCAGAAGTTTGTTGGATAGCCTTAATGAAGCTGTAAAAGGGGGCGCGGGGATCATTATACAATTTCCTTTTTATGCTGGCATTATGGCTGTTATGACCCACTCTGGGTTGGCCGTCAGTATTTCTCAAGGATTTGTCGCTATTGCTGATGCGGAGACGTTACCTTTTTGGAGTTTTTTAAGTGCTGGGGTTGTGAATATGTTTGTTCCCTCTGGCGGGGGTCAGTGGGCTGTGCAAGCCCCGGTTGTGTTGCCAGTAGCGAAATTGCTTAATGCCGATATTGCGCGGGTAGCGATGGGAGTGGCTTGGGGGGATGCTTGGACTAATATGATCCAACCTTTCTGGGCATTACCTATTCTAGCGATTGCGGGCTTAAAGGCTCGAGATATTATGGGGTTTTGTTTGATGCAGTTAATTATTTCAGGCTTCATTATTAGTATTGCGTTAACTTGGTTTTGATCTGGCTAAGGTTACGCAGGGCAGTGGCCTACAACAAAAAGAAAAGTCTATCGCTTACAGCAATCGATCCTGATATAGCCGTGATACTTCAAGATGCAGGATTCAGCTGGGATTAAAAGCTTGGTGGTTCGCGGATGTTTGACGTTAATAGTGATTCTATATCGAAAGTATTTATGGCTATTTTTTTACTGCGTCATCGCCGACCCCATGGATAATGGGGAAGGTAGAACGACGTTTGAACCTAAGTCGAGAACAAAGACACTTCAAAAGCTCTGCCTTGTATAAATAATCTGAACTCAGTTTAAGTCGCGTCGCTTAATCCCACTATTTTTGCCCTTATCTGTGTGCTGGAATTCTTAGTAATAGCAGGCTATTACTAAGAGTTCTCCTCTTTATATCGACAATAATGCCAGCACTCAGCAGGAAGTGAATGGGTTTTAAATGAGGCGCTTAGATATTTAATTTGACTTAACTCTGGTTGGCCGTAATTTAATCTCGATTATCATAAAAGTAAAAAGATATCAAAAAGTGACTTTAATTTTCAGTTAAAATTCTTTTTTTTCATGAGGATATGGGAATTGTGAGGGTTATTAATTTGGATGGTAACTGTATAATTATTTTGAAATTAAAAGTACAGTTACAGTATTTAATTAACTTAATAATCCTAATTTATAATAATAAAAAACAATCATTTAAACTCTTCCGATAGGCTTGACGGTTCTTGACGTTAGTTTTTTTTGCTTTACTTAATTGATATTGAGAATCACTTCTATAAGGAATATTGTCTCTGCATTATATTTAGCCTTCTTAATATTCTGAAAAGAAGTTATTCGAGATGATAAAGAAACAAAATGATAACTATTGATATTAAAAAATGGCGTTTGCCTGCTTATATGGACTCGATGTTGAATAGTTATTCTGATGTTTTTTTTATTCGAGGAAAAGCATCTGGAATATTGCTTTTTATTGTGGGGCTCATTAATTACAATACTGCATTGTCGGGGTTGTTTTCTATTATTGTTGCTTATGCATTTGCTTACTTTATTGGATTCAATAAAGAGTATTTGAAGTCCGGCTTTTATACTTACAATCCTTTATTATCTGGTTTGGCTATCGGATACTTGTTTGAGATAAATATACTGACATTAAGTATCATTGCGATGGCCAGTATTTTATCATTTTTATTAACAGTTTTTCTTGCTAATATATTTTATCATTATTTAGGCCTCCAAGTTCTTAGTATTCCTTTTGTCATTATTAGTAGTTTAGTCTATCTAGCAAGTGCAAGATTGAGTAATCTATATGTAAAAGGGCTATACACTAGTACAATTTATAATGACTTTGTTTTTTTACCTGGGTTTGTTAATGCATTTTTTAAATCTATGGGATCTATTGTGTTTATGCCTAATGTTATTACGGGAGTACTAATTTCAGGGTTGATATTATTTAAATCTCGGCTGGTATTGATGTTGGCTATATTAGGGTTTTTATTAGGTTGTGGAATAAACTCATTATTTAATGGTTCATGGGAACAATCATTAAATAATATGAATAACTTTAACTATATTCTTATAGCGATCGCCATTGGTTGTGTCTTTAATATCCCATCACCTAAAAGTTTAATTTTGGCGGCTATTGGTGTCGCCTTATCGACATTATTAATCAATGCTGTCAATGTGTTTTGGGCTCAATATGGGATCCCTGTTTTTACCTTACCCTTTACGCTTATCACGTTATCTTTTGTCTATGTATTAGGCGTTGTGGGTTACCCTCTAAGACCTACTGTATTTCGTTCCAGCCCAGAAGAAACATTAGATCATTACTTAACGGCTAAAGATCGTTTTGCAAATACTTTTATTACCTTATCTTTGCCTTTTTCTGGAGTTTGGTCTGTTTGGCAAGGGTTTAACGGACAGTGGACACATCAAGGTTTTTGGCGTTATGCTTATGATTTTGTCATTACTGATGAGGCTAATAATACCTATAAAAATAAGGGCACTCGATTAGAAGATTATTATGCTTTTGGTCAACCGGTATTATCACCTGTTCGTGGGCGAGTGATTAAAGTGGTGACACACTTAATGGATAATCCAATAGGCGCTGTTGATACCATTAATAATTGGGGAAACTTGATTATTATTCATGATGAGCGCGGTTATTTTGTTGAAATATCACATTTTGCAAAAGAGAGTATTATTGTGTTTGAAGGTCAGTGGGTTGAACCTGGGGCTCACTTAGGTTCATGTGGTAACTCAGGATATTCACCTCAACCTCATATACATCTTCAGGTGCAAGCGACGGCCTTTATGGGTTCAGAGACATTACCTTTCACTTTTGTTCACTATCGAAAAGAAGATCAATACCATGCTCATGGCTTACCTGATGAATCGGCTTTGGTGAGTTCGGTCTTACCGACAGCTTTTCATGAACAATTAACGACTTTTATTTTGGATGAGACATTAACTTATAGCGTGTATAAGGATGGCGAAAAAATAGATGAAGTGACTTTTGTTGTCAGAATGGCACCGGATAGTACTTTTTATTTCTCTAGAGGCGATGCTAAGTTATATTTTGGAAAATATGCAGGGACTTTCTTTATCTATCATTTGGAGGGGAATGATCCTTATTTGAAGTGTATTTATCTTGCACTACCGTCTGTTCCACTGACTTATCAACGTAAACTATGTTGGAGTGATAATATATCTAACATGACTTTCCTCGGCTACTTTAATGGTGGCTTGAGTGCGTTTTTAAATGCATTTAGTCCTTCAAAAATATCGACTAAAGCCCATTATAAATTTGTTTCTGAAACACAAATAGAAGGTTGTGTTTATAATGATTTTTTCAAAATAAAAAATACAACAAAAATAGAGCTTGATGCTTATTTGAAATTCAAGTCAGTGAAAGTCGATAATATAGAGTTGAAACGTCAGTCTAATTATTAATTAACGTTCTAGGATATTTTAAAAATGAAATATGTACGCTGTATCTCAACGGCAATAATCTTATTGTTTTTAAGTTTTAATGCTAATGCTGCTAATGCTGCTAATGCTGCTAATGCTGCTAATGCTGCTAATGCTGCTAATGCTGCTAATGCTGCTAATGCTGCTAATGCAGCTAATGCTGCTAATGATGAATCTCAAAAGTTGTCTTATTTTAAATCCTATAGCTATGAGAGGGTAGGGGATTATAAGAATGCGATAAATAGTTTGAGTACACTTTATAATAAATCACCAAAGGATTATATTTTAAATTTGAGGTTTGGTTATTTGTATTATCTTCAAGGAAACTTCGCCAATTCGAAGTTCCATTATTTGGCAGCTAAAAAAATATATCCTGATGCATTCTCTCCTCAACTAGGAATGATGAGAATATCAAATATAAAGGAATACTTTGATAGTACTGAAGAAATAGGTTATTCCATTATAAAAAAAGATTTATATAATTATTATGCAAATTTATATTTAAGTTATGCATTAAGACAGAATAAAAAATACGACACTGCTGCAGAGATAGATAAGAAAATGTTAGATGTTTACCCTGATGATACGACTTTTTTACTTGAATATGGTTTATTAAAGTTTCAACAAAAAGATTATAAAAAGACAAAAGAGATTTTATCCTTATTACTTGTTCTTGAACCTGAAAATGTTTCTGCAAAAGAAGTCTTGTCTCAAATCAGTCAGTTTAAAGGGTGATAATATTTTATGCGTCATCAAATTGAAAATAATGGTTTAACGGCGTTTGATATTGAAGCCAAAAGGCTTGAAAGCTGGCGATTAATGGATTGTCTATCTGAATATTGCGAGCAATCTCATGCTTGTGAAAATTTAACGAGTATAGAAAGTGTATTATCATATCTTTTTGAAATTGAACGGTTTTGGGCATATCCCGGTTATGGTGTCATGTTGCAGTTGAAACATTATTTTCATACTCGCCAATTTGAATTGTTCTATCAGCTTTGTCATAACACTTATGGACAATTACAAACATTAGAATATAGACGTCAGAGCTTTGTGCCTTTTAAAACGAATCTATCCGATCTCGATCGCCCCATTGTTATTGATGATACTGAATTACAAGGGAAAGGGAGTCGTCGCTCAATCACTAAAACCTATTTCGAGGTATTAGTGATTCATCCTAATCCGGCTGATTACGAAGCTATTTATCGTAATAGTTTAGCGATGTATAAGTCAGAAAGAGATGAGTTCATTTATGATATTTTACTTGTTAGCAGCGCTGAAGATGCACTGGTAGCCATTTTAGCAAACCCCAGTATTCAAGCGTGTGTATACGTGTACGGCTATCAAATAAATAGTGTTTTTGATACTTTTAATGAAGAATATGCTGACTTCATCAATCACTATATTGATTTAAATAAGATTTTAGAAGAACCGCTCACGGGGTTAAAAACGGCTTTACAAACGTTAAGGCCTGAAGTGTCTCATTATATGATCAGTGAACTGGCACTTGTTGGTATCGATGCAAGGATCCGAGAGCAGTTTGATCGCGTACTGTTTCATGTGGAGCCTTTTCAAGAATTACATCACACTATTTTAAGTGGTATTAGAGATCGATATTCGACGCCTTTTTTCGATGCGTTAAGAACGTACAGTAAAAAACCCAAGGGAGTATTTCATGCTTTGCCTTTGTCTAGAGGGCAGTCGTTAAAGGATTCTCATTGGATCACTGACATGTTGCATTTTTATGGTGCAAATACGTTTCTTGCTGAGACGTCTTCAACTCAAGGTGGAATGGACTCTTTATTGGATCCTAAAGGAGCGATTAAACAGGCTCACTTTAAAGCGTCGAGAGCCTTTCGATCAAAAGAAACCTACTTCGTCACTAATGGGACTTCAACGTCGAATAAAATTGTGATGCAGGCGAATTTAGAGCCTGGGGATATTGTCTTAACAGCGGCTGATTGTCATAAGTCAATTCCTTACGCCATTATGCTGTCTGGGGCCTACCCACTATTTTTAGAAACCTATCCGCTTAATGAGTTAGATTTATATGGTGCCGTCCCCTTAAAGCGTATTAAAAAAGTATTGTTGGATTTACGCAAGCAAGGACAGTTGCACCGGGTTAAACAGATCACCCTGACAAATTCAACTTTTGATGGGGTTATTTATAATACAAAACGTTATATGTTGGATATTTTAGCCATTAAGCCAGATATTATTTTTCATTGGGATGAGGCTTGGTTTGCTTTTGCTTATTTTAATCCCCTATATGAACATCGAACGGCAATGAGTGTGGCTAATTTTCTCAAAACCTCATTACATCAAGCTGACTATCAAGGAGAGTATCAAGTATGGCTGAAAGAATATGGTGATATTCTTGCGAGTGATGAAGAGGAGGATCATGATTTATTAGTCAACATTCCTCTTATGCCTGATCCTGAATTGGTTAAAGTGAGAGTGTATTCGACACAATCAACGCATAAAACATTAACGTCTTTTAGGCAGGGGTCAATGTTGCATATTTTTGATGAACAATATAACAAAGAATTGTTTCTTGAAGCATATCGTATGCATACGTCCACATCGCCTAACTATCAAATTATCGCATCACTCGATGCGGGTAGACGTCAAGTCAGTTTAGAAGGCTATGAGAGAGTCAAACGTGCTATTCGACTGGCCACTCAATTACGACAAAGAATATCTCAACATACTGTATTAAAGCAATATTTTTCAGTGTTAGGCGATGATGCGCTTATTCCTACGGAATATAGAGATCTGAGCCCGCAAGCTGATAATAGCCGTTTATCTCAAGATATAACGAGCCATTGTTATCGCTATGCTGATATGCCTAAAACTTGGGGGCAGTCTGATTTTGTTGTTGATCCAACTAAAGTGACGGTTGATATTAGTAAGACGGGAATGGATGGCACTATTTTTCGAGAATTATTGATCAATAAATATGATATTCAAGTTAATAAAACATCGAGAAAAACGGTTCTCTTTATTGTTAATATTGGGGCTAATGATTCAACCATTGATTATTTGATTAAAGTATTAAGTGAGATTGCCAATCGTTTATCTGATTCTGAGTTAAGCGGGCAAGCAAGTGATTCGGTTCAGTCTGAGCAGGTTATTAGTTTACCTTTACATCGGGATTATCATGATGCTTTTGTGCCTTATTCGGGGGAACATTTTTCCACTGTCGATATGCGCCGCGCTTATTATGCCGCTTTTGATGAGCAACAAATAGAATTTGTTCCAGTCGATACCGATATGATTAAACAAGTTATGAATGAGTGCAAGTTAGTTTCGGCCTCTTTTGTGACACCTTATCCTCCCGGTTTTCCTGTTCTCGTGCCTGGCCAAATGATCACTTACGATATTTTATTGTATTTGCAAAAAATGCGAATAAAAGAAATTCACGGTTACAACCCTGCAGTGGGACTAAAAGTCTTTACTCAAGGTTATCTCGAGTCCCTATAATATTTTTTAGAAGTAAAGGTTAAGTATGAGTGTTAATGCTAAGATCCGTTCGATTGATGACGTTAAAAACTATTTTGCTACATTAGATACACCTCATTATTTTATTAGCTCAACCAATTTTAATTTGATGAATTTAGAACAATGGGTGAAGCATTGGACCAATATTAACTTCATTGACTGTTATGATAAATCAAATGATAGCGTCATGTTACCCAGTAAAGTGGGGACACCTGTCTTTGACAGTATAGAGTCAGTGAATGATTTTTTATTGGGTCATAAAGATGTGGTGAGTCAAATTGAAAAAGATAAATCGAATTGGCAAGCGTTAGAGACACAAGATCCTCAAGCGAAAGCATTATTTTTATTTTTTGATAGAACGTTGGAAGAAACGTGTCGCTCACTTGATTTACAAGTGTGCCTGCCTCCGAACCATTTAGTGAAAAAAATAGATAATAAGATCACGACGACAGAAATTGGTAATCAAGCCGGTGTTGCGAGTGTGCCTAATGCATTAGAGAAAGTCAGTAGCTATGAGATGTTAAGGGCTATTGCGGATGAGCATCAGTTAGGTGAGCGTTTAGTGGTACAAAGTGCTTATGGTGATTCAGGTAAAACGACTTATTTTATCTCAAATGAGTCTGAATATGAAAAGGTTGCTGAAGAAATAGAATCTGAAGAACAAGTCAAAATAATGAAGCAGATCCGCTGTGCTGGAACGGCCATAGAGGCTTGTGCAACACGAGCAGGGACATTTGTGGGCCCTTTAATGACGGAATTAGTCGGTTTATCAGCCCTAACGCCTTACCAAGGAGGTTGGTGTGGCAATGAGCTCTATCAAGAGGCCTTTTCTGATTCCATTCGTCATCAAGCACAACAAATGACTGAGAACTTAGGCAATACACTCTATGAGAGGGGATATAAAGGTTATTTTGAAGTCGATTACCTCATTGATTTGGATACAGGTGATTTGTATTTAGGTGAGCTGAATCCTCGGATCACAGGGATCAGTGCGATGACAAATATGTCCGATTTTTGTTATAAAACCGTGCCATTATTTTTATTTCATTTATTAGAATATTCCGATATAGCGTTTGATATAAACCCTAGTGAGTATAATCAATTAGCCTTAAAAGAGGGGGCTATTTCCACTAGCGGACAAGTAATTTTTAAATATACTCATTCAGGTTTAAAAATCATTACCGCCGCTCCAGAATCAGGTGTTTATAAGCTTGTTGGTGATGAATTAACGCTTATGGCTAAACATCATGATAGACGTCAAGCATTGGCTGAAGATGAAGTGTTCATTATGCGTATTATGGGCTCTGCTGAATATGCTTATAAGGGGGCAGATCTGGCGATTGTGTTTACTCACTTTAGATTACAATCAGCAGAAAAAGAGTTGACCGGTAGCGCTGCAAAATTAATTGATGCCTTGCAAGCACGTTTTACCTATAGAGAGTTAACAGAAGAAGAGGAAATACTGGTTGAACGTTACAATTCGAGTAGTTCACTTAAAGGGGCCTCTTACGCGGATAGTGATATCGAGGATGCGTCATGAATCCGAACAGAGCCAAACGTTTTCAATTCATAGATGAAGATAAACCGAGTGTGAAGTGGCTGGCTTTTTATAACGAAGCAAAAGGCAGTTACAAGCAATGGTTTTTAAAAGAAGGAGAGTTAAATCGTCCTTCTTTTATGAGTTGTAAGAATGCCTTACAAGAACATATGCCTGAATTGTTACCTCTCTGGGAGCATTTGTTAGCGTTGACTAAAGCGGATGATATTGATGCTAGGTTATTGAGTTTTTATTGCCCAACGCCTTATGTGAGCGGAGGTTCTCAGGCGGTATGGATGCGTTACAATCCTGTGTTGGTCAAAAATTTTGATAATTCTCCTGAATTATTTGAAGCACGCATTCTAAAAAGCTGCTGGGATCAGACGCAAGTGATTGCGTCAACTGATGGGCTTTGGGGCGTGCTTGATGGAATGAATGAACATGGTTTATCCGTATCATGGTCTTTTGGTGGGCGAAGCCGTACGGGGAAAGGATTTAGTATTTCTATCATTTTAAGATACATTTTAGAGTACTGTAAAACGACCGAAGAAGCGGTGGCCGTATTACGGCGAATTCCCGTTAATTTGACTTATAATGTAACCTTGCTAGATGCTAATTTTAATATAAAAACCGTTGAGTTATCGCCATTCATTGCACCAATAGTATCTCATATCCCATTAGCCGTGAATCATCAGGGGGGATTTGAGCTATCTAATTATGCGATGTTTTCAAATTCTCATGAGCGTAAACAAGAGTTGATTGAAAAGCTTTATGATCCACTGGTCACCATAGATTCTTTCATTAATGCATTTGAATATGCCCCACTTTTTTCTACCGATTACGATCATGGCTTAGGGACATTGTATACTGCTATTTATAATCCGCAGTTGAAAGCGATGGAATTCAGATGGCCATATTATATAAAACAATATCAATCGTTTAATAATTTTGAAGAGAAAGAGTTATGGATTACCTATTAAGGCGCTTAGTGGGTAGTTTTATGGTGTTGATAGGAGCTGGTATGCCTGTTAGTGCTGATGAAATACCTTGGTCTGGAGAGATCGCAGTAAGCTATTTAACGGGGATCTATAGTGGTGACACCATAAAAGATGACTTAAATGGCTATGGTATTAAAAGTAAATTTAAATACTTAGATGATTATGATATCAGTGTAGGCTATAGCCGATCAGGGATTGCTTTTGATAGTGATGATTACAACAATACTTTATATCAAGATGCCTTTCAATTTGAAGTCTCGAGTCATTATTTCGTTGATTCTGTGAATGGCACACTCACACCGAGTGTGCAATTTTCTAAAATTGGCGGCAATTTATCTGACAGTGCTTTGGGGGGCTTAACGTATATGGGCGGCATTCTCCGCTACATGAGCTATGAGCAAAATCTGTATGGCGATATTCATTATTCAAAATCAGATTATGATTTAAATATAGAAGTATATCAATATGATATATCTGTTGGGGGCAGTTTGTTTGGCCCAGCGAATTGGGGGCAAGTTAGGTTATATGACATTGAAAGCCAGTCTTTTGATCGGCGTTACTTTTCTGCTGACTTTTTGGTTAAACATTGGTTATCTGCTTATTCTTTGTTATCGCCAGATAATATTTATTTTGCTTTTACCTTAGGAGATAGATTGTTAGCTGTCGATCCCGATACGTTAGTTATTGCTAATTTAAGTCAGATACAAAAGCAATATATTAGGGCGGGGGCTGAATGGGCGTTGCCGAATCAAAGCCATTTATCGCTGGCGTTAGCTTATAGTGAATATGAACTGTCGACTTCAGGCAGTGATTATAGTGGTACGTTTCTATTCTTACAATACTCTAAAAAATGGTGATGTAACATACAGTTATGAATAAAAAAATGTCAGCTTTAATTTTGCTCATTTTATCTTTTCATTGTTGGTCTGTAGAACAAGACTGGAGTGCTTCATATTTATTTGAATCCCAAGGTCTTTATGATAAAGCCATTGAGGCTATTCGTTTACCTGAGACAGAATTGAACGGATCTAGTTTGGTTGTGAATATTGATATGCAACAGTTTCAGAATGGCAATAAAGCGGAAACGGTTGAATGGGTCTCGCAGATGGAATCGATATTATCAACCTATGAATTTACCTTGATGCGTATTGCTTGGCTACATTATCAAAAAAGAGATTATAGCCAGTCGATTGATGAATATCGAAAAGTGATCAAGTTGAACCCTGAATCTATTGATGCTCAAATTGCTTTGTTGTCACCGTTAAGTCGGTTAAATCGTTGGAAAGAAGTGGCCATGGTTTCGTGCCAAGTCATTGAGTCTAGTCCTTTGTCTTATCAGGCACATTTGTTTTTAATGCAAGCTCGCGAAAAAAACAAGAATTGGACGGCGTTAGAAGATGAAGCGAGAATACTCATCGTTAAATTTCCAACGGCTGTTGATCCTTGGGTGTATTTAGGTCGTGCTTTACAGCATCAACATAAAATAGGTGATGCGATTAATGCTTATCAACAGGTGTTAGTGAGATATCCTAATAATATGGAAGCATTACGCTATTTACAGAGTCAGTCTTAGTTTTACGCTGTTTTACATTTTAATGTGAAACCTAAAGAGGAGGAGGGTATCAAATTAAATTGAACATTCCTTTTAAGCGATCGAGATTGATATTATGAAAAAAGAATTATTGATAGTAGTTCTTAGATTGCCATAATAACCGACACACTTTGGTATAGAAAAGAGGGTTAGCTGCCTATAAGCTTCAATCTCTCACAAAATCGGCCAAGGCTCTCAAATGAAAAACCAATATAAGCAACTAACCTTAAAAGAAAGATACCAGATTGAAACGCTAAATAAACGAAATCTAAGCGGCAGAAGTATTGCTAAACACTTAAAACGAAGTAATAAAGCTATCTCTAATGAGTTGCAACGCTGTGTTCATGGTCATTACTGTGGGGAGACGGC
>NZ_JAKIKS010000045.1 GCF_023284005.1 Shewanella surugensis | reverse complement strand
TTCTTCAACAACGGTAAGGTGTTCGATCAGGGTCATTGGGTTACCTCTCAGAAAGTGAGGTGCGATTAGATCACAGTAATTCAGCAGATTCAATCTTTGTTAACAAAGTGCTATCCCGCCCTGCTCTGGGAACAAGCCTAGGATCACCTTATTATCTAATTTCTTGATGTCACTGTTTGCTGTAAGGACGGTCAACCTAAAACAAATTGCCAATGCAAAACCTGAATCAAATTATCGTAGACTCCAACGTTTTTTTTCATCATACAACTTTTGCTACGATGAATTGGCAAGATTTATTGTGGGACTCTTTTTCAATAAATGGGCCGTTGAGCATATTTTTGTGGGTGCTAACAAGACCTCAGCTGTTGCCGCTAAGGCTAAGGTTGTGGCAGAAGAAACAGCTTTGGTCGCTAATACGACGATGATAAATGCGAGTCGTCTTGCCGCTATTGCGAGTAATGTTGAGACAAATACGTTAAAAACGGATGTCATTGCAACACAAGTTAAAGCGGTTGATATTAAAATTGAAGGAGTTAGTACCGAAGTGAAGGCAACGGTAATCAAAGTGGAAGACATTACAACGGATATCAATACGGTGGCTACTATGGTTGCTGTAGTCGGTACTGCTGTAATCAGTAATACAAATAAAATAGAATCTAATACATCTGAAATTTTTGAGAATACTTTACATATTATGTCTACAGAGCTTGCCATGATTGGATAATATTAATTGTTGTTCAATTTTATGCGTATTATTCTGATAGAACTTTTGCTGAGTGATGTCTATAATAAATGAGTTAAACTGTTTTTATAGCTTGGATCTCTGAAGGTATGTATTAATGAAATTTCAAGATTTTTTGGGGATAGACTTACCCATTATTCAAGCGCCTATGGCGGGTGTACAAGATAGTGCACTTGCCATTGCAGTCTCTAAGGCTGGTGGGCTTGGCTCACTGCCTTGTGCCGTGCTCAGTCCTGAAGTCTTAAAAACAGAACTCGATAGAATAAAAGAAAAAGTATCCGCTCCTATTAATCTCAATTTTTTTTGTCATCTATCACCTGAGTATAATCATGCCAGTGAATTAAAATGGCGGGCCGCTTTAAAGCCTTATTTTTTAGAATATGGCATTGAAGAGTGTGATATGACTGAAGGGGCTAAACGCTCGCCCTTTAGTCATGATATCGCTGATGTGATAGAGGTTTATCAACCCGAGTTTATCAGTTTTCACTTTGGTCTGCCTAATCAAGATTTATTGGCGCGTGTTAAATCTTGGGGAGCGAAAGTACTATCGACCGCAACAACCGTTGATGAAGCTAAGTGGCTAGAAGCCAATGGAGCAGATGCTATCATAGCTCAAGGCGTTGAAGCGGGTGGGCATAGAGGGATGTTTTTAACCCAAGATGTGAGTACTCAACTCGGCACTTTTGCCTTGTTACCGCAGATTATTCAGCAAGTCGAATTACCGGTGATTGCTGCGGGGGGGATCGTTGATGCGCAAACGGTAACATTAGCCTTATCTTTTGGCGCAATGGCTGCTCAAGTAGGGACAGCGTATTTGTTATGTGATGAGGCGAAAACAACCGCATTACACCGAGCGGCGATTAAAAGTCATCATGCTAAACATACAGCATTAACAACACTGTTCTCGGGACGACCGGCTCGTGGCATCGTTAATCGGATTATCACTGAAATGGGCGCGATGAATACAGTCGTACCGCCGTTTCCTTTAGCGGCAACCAGTATAACGGCGCTGCGAAAAAAAGCAGAAGCGGTAGGAATAGCAGACTTTTCTCCTTTATGGTGCGGACAAAATGCGACGGGTTGTAAGGAAATCTCTGCTTTAGCATTAACGCAACAGCTGGCTAGACTCATTTAGCACGCTTTCAAGTCATCTTATTATGGTGATTATTTGATGAAGATAAGCATCTCTATTACGTCGTTTTCTTATATCATTTAGCCATTATGTAACGATTTGGTTAAAAATGCTTTTGTTGCAAGCCTTAAACAAGGAAAAGCCATGTTGGTTTTTCGTTCAAGTGGTGTCATATGGCAGTTTTGCTGCAGCAGCGCGAAAAGTGAGTTACCCACGCCGGACCATATTCAATTTCATGACACTCAAGTTGAACAATTAAGCCAAGATTGCCACCGCGATTTGCGCGTTCGCTACATCTGCAAACAAGAATGGGCCCTAGTTGGGTTTAACTCGAAAAAATCTTATCAGTATTGGTTGAGGAGGGCGGAAGGGGCAAAAGCATTTTAAGAGACTTTTGGAATATTTCTATATTATTAATCTCCGCATTTTAAAATGCCGCTGAGAGATTTTGAATTAGCGAAGTCTATTCGAAAGTGTGAAGTGGCCTTAAATCCTCTCTGAGAGCCTTGTTCGATCATGTAATGTTTGCTGTGATCGTTTTTGAATCCAACACGCCGAAACTAACCCTTAATCGGCGATGCCTGTTTTTACGACAAGTAAAAATCCAGCCAAAACGAATAAACACCATAAAAAATATTTTACTTGCTGAATTTTGACATATTTTAAGATTTTAGGAAGTAATTAATTTGCTTATTACGTAAAATTGAAGCATCAATCAATGAGGTTAATCTAAATGTCTGGTATATCGATTGCTGGAAGTATAATGAATCGTTCAATTAGCTTGGATGAAATGGATTTAATTGCCAATGCGCAAAGTGAAAATGAACTCAATAGCATATGGGATTCTATGATGGATTGGTTTTGTTGGACAAATAAAGTGGCGGCAAAAAAAGCCTTATATTGTTCACTAAACGAAGAGGCACCGGCTGAACAAAGATTAGCGAGCTTTGCTCAATTAAAGCAACTTACCACACTAAATTATCAAGATAATTTAACCGCATATATTAAGGAAGATGGACTGATATGTATCGCCATAACAGGAACATCCGTTAATAATCAAGTCAGCTGCTCCTCACCTAATCAAGCTACGCAATACATGATGATTTGGAGTAACCTCGATCAATTAGAGGATCTCTCATTTATCCAACGCATGAAAGTACTCTCTTGTTTAGAAAGCTTAGATTTGCTCGATAGTGAGTCTAAAGAAACAACGAAATTCACCAGCATCACTCAGGCTTTAGCACAAGTAATTATAGCCCGTAATCAGCTACTTGACGAGGGGGTTTTTCTCCCTTTATCCGTTGAAAAAAATGAGAACAGCTCAATCACTATCAGCTTTGATGGTCTAATCAATATCACTGCCGATATGCAACGCTTTAACTTCAAAGATGAAAGCTGGTTTAAGGAAGAACGCGATCCCGCTCAAATACTAGAAGATAGAAGCCCTATGAAAGCGAAAGAGGTCTTGGATACGGTATACGCAAAAGAGACGAATGGTACATTTACCATTCATGGTCTTACTGCACAAAATCAAGACAGATTACAAGTCGAAAGTTTGTCTAAACAGCAGCAACAGAAGCTAATCGATCAACCATTACTCTGCCAGCAGTTTGTACAAATGAACATTAATGCCTTTAATCATCCTGATATAGGTATCGATGGATCACAGGCTATCATCATGCTGAACCTTGGCCCCATTTCTTCTAAAGAGGATGACCCCAGCCAGAATATGAAAGATTTTTTAGTTACGATGGGGAAAATATTATCTCAATTAAATCTAGAGAATATTATGAACATTCCATCTGAGCTTCAGTTATAGCATTCACGGCAATACTGGGGCTGATAAACTTTAGTCTTTTTTCGCTTACGGACTCGCCATAAGCCTTCTGTGATAAGCCATTGCCTTAAGGTTTCATTTGAAAGACGAATCCCATGAAGCTCAGTTAATTTTTCACAAGCAAAGGTGGGTTTAAAATCCGTGTATTTTTGCTTAACCAGCGTTAGCACTTTATCTCTAAACTCAGGTGAAAAGCGTCGATTACTAGGCAGTCCACGGCGTTTAGACACCAGACCAACTTCACCATCTTGGCGAAATTGATTAACGAGCCTTTGTGTGTGCCTGCGAGTGAGTCCTAAAATAGCAGCAGCGGCCATTTGGGTTAATTGTTTATTACAAACTTCTTTAATGACACCAATGCAGTTCATTTTCACTCATCGTAATTAACATGACACAAATCTAATACACGGGATTATTTGCGCCTAGCATACCAGAATGTGACATAACTATATTGGATCTACACTACCAGTAATAAGATCGACTTATCGCTGGTTATTTGTTTTTTAATATCTTGGCAGCAGCCCTTTCTCATTACACTCAGGAATAGGCAGTCCCTTTTCATTTAAATGAGAAAATAGTTTATCTTCATGATCTGGCCCTATACTTTTAAGTCAGGAACCTGTTGCAAAATATGCTTATTTTCTTGTGAGTCGTAATCAACTATTTAATGGCAGAAAATGAAAACAAAATATTTTCATAATTTTTCATTATTTTTCATTATTTTTTATGGTATTTCGATAATAAAATAGTGTGGCTAGCGTGATGAGTGAACAAATGAGCAAATAAACAGCAGGGCTTAAGAGGGAGCCAGTTTGTATTATTAATAATTGTGAGATTAAAGGTGCTAGACCACCGAAAATGGCAAAGCCGATATTAAAACCCATGGCGGTGGTGAAATAACGGGTTTCTATGTGGGTACATTTAATCATTAGACTTGGCAGCGGCCCTTGATACGACATAGTGAGTAATGTGAACAGTACAAATACGCAAAAAATCATGAAATAGTGTGCGTTATCATTCATCACAAATAACAGACCAAAGGGAAGAATGAGTGATAAAATACTGCTTGTGAGTAAAATGGGGTAACTTTTATATTTATCCGATAATTGACCAAAAAATAACATCATGCCAATTCCCAATAATTGTACAATAGCAACCAGAATATGGATATAGGGCCAGTTAGTATTAGAATATTGTTGGGTATATTGAGGTAAGTAGAAAAAAGTAAAATAGAATAATGAAGCGGGTGTGGCCATGAGTCCTATTAACATAATAATCTGTTGCATCGATGCTTTTTGTTTCACTTGTTCATTTTGTCTTTTCTTTAATTGAGAATAATCGATGGATTCAGGCATTGATAATCTGATAAAGAAAAATAAGAACCCCAGCGCGACGCCAATAAAATAGCACAGTCGCCAGCCTTCTAGCATAAAATGCATCGGGGATAGCATAGATTGAACTAACATAATGGTCAGTGAACCGAGTAAGATCCCAATGCTGACAAAGCTCCATGTAAGGGCACCAAAGAAGCCTCTTTTTTCTTTGGTGCATGACTCTAACATGTAGACAAAGGTGCCTGTGACTTCTCCTCCGGCAGCGATCCCTTGAATTAGTCTGAGCAGAATAAGCAAAATTGCGGCAGAATTGCCCCAATGGGTTGCTGTGGGTAGGTAACCGATGCTGAGCATAGTGAGTGTCATGAGCCCTATGGTCAATAAGAGCGTCGCTTTTCGCCCTAATTTATCACCCATTTTTCCGAAAAAATAAGACCCTATGGGACGAGCAAGATAGCTGATAGCAAAGACGGCATATCCAATGATGATCCCTGTTGCAGGATCGACCTGACTAAAATAAAGTTGGCTAAAAATAGGAATAAAGGCAACATAGAGGGTAAAGTCATACCATTCTATGATATTTCCTAGTGCCGCATAAGATTGATACCGGCTTGTTTTCATCACATTACCAAAAAGTGTTCAGCCAATGAAAAAGAACTTATATATGATTTTAGTTGAGTCTAAATATTTTTTCATGGTGATTGTTGCTTATATCTGACGTTGATCTGAGCAATTGCTAAAATTTTTATTTTTTCATACATCAAATTGTCACCTTTATTGAGAGGGCATTATGAGTTTAGATCATCACTGTATTGTTGCCGATGTTATTGATGACTTAAAGTTAGTGTCATTGTTAGATCAACACTTACCTCAAGATGACAAGCAAGAAATTCGCCTTGGTGAGGCCGTTAAAGACATGATTATGAATGGGCTTGGTTTTTCTAATCGTCCTTTATCCCTTAGTCCTCAATTCGTTACCAATAGAACATCTATTCCGTAAAGGGGTTGACCCCCGTCATTTTAATCGTCATAAACTGGGTAGAACTTTGGGTCTAAGTACAAATGGTATTCGCCCACCTATAACCATAGAGTCAAGTTATACACAGACTAAAACAATAGTAGATAATCAAGGTAAGTAGGTTGATATTCCTATTTCCCAAACAGAAAACAAATTATATGCAATAAAAACCATTGATGATGGTGACTGTTCTGTTGCAAGTATAGGGTTAAATCCTAAAACAGTGAGAACGACTACATACGTTAATGATATGCCCAATCACATTATCACCCAAGGTTCTTAAAGAACAAAAGTTACAATTATTCCAAACGCTACAAAATGTGAATGTTGATCCTAGTTTAGGTGAGCCGGATTATACTGTATTTGCAAAAACACCTAAAGATCTAGATACGATGGATCTTTCAAAGTTAAAAATTGACTTGCAATGTCTGGAACATATTTAACACCGCAAGAATTGGGGTTGTTAGCCACATGTTCTCATATGAAAGTGTTTTTAATCAGTCTTCAACTATCAGATATTGCAAATATTTCGAATTGTAGAGGACAAAGAAATATCGTCTGTTCTTTGGGGAGGCGCGGCTGCGAATAAATGTACCGATCAAGGAAGTTATTGTTCTTTTACTATTCGTAGTATGAACGCTTATAGCGTGTCTGCAACGGTCCTTTATGAAGATGGGACTTATAGTACAGCGTCTGCAGTGGCTTCTTTTGAAGATGGCCGTTAGTGATCGTAAAGTCATGCAAAATTAAAACGCACACTATAATGTGTGCATTTTAATTATGAGGCATTTTACCCAATTTATTTCATAGGGTTTGATATTAGTGCTCGAACATCGCGGAAATAGATTCTTCGTTGCTGACTCGACGAATAGCTTCAGCCATGACGGTTGACATAGTTAATTGTTTAACCTTGTCAACAGCTTGAATTTCTTTACTGAGGGGAATGGTATCGGTCACGATGACTTCATCTATTACCGATTCTTTGATATTTTGAGCGGCATTGCCTGAAAAGACAGGATGAGTGGCATAAGCAAATACGCGGTTAGCGCCATGCTCTTTCAATGCTTCAGCGGCTTTACAAAGTGTGCCACCTGTATCAATCATATCATCGACAATAATACAGTCACGGCCTTGAACATCACCAATAATGTGCATGACCTGAGCGACATTAGCTCGCGGGCGACGCTTATCGATAATGGCTAAATCAGAATCATCAAGCAATTTTGCCACTGCACGCGCTCGAACGACGCCACCGATATCAGGCGACACAACGACAGGGTTGTCTAATGCCTTAGACAACATGTCTTCAAGTAACACTGGGCTACCAAAGACATTATCAACAGGGACATCAAAAAAACCTTGGATTTGCTCAGCATGTAAATCACAGGTTAGCACTCTATCGACGCCGACACTGGATAAGAAATCTGCAACGACTTTGGCGGTGATCGGTACACGAGCACTGCGTACACGGCGATCTTGACGGGCATAACCAAAATAGGGGATGACGGCAGTGATACGACCTGCAGATGCACGACGAAGTGCATCAACCATGACGATAAGTTCCATTAAGTTATTATTAGTTGGTGCACAAGTAGATTGAATGATAAAAACATCTGCTCCCCGTACATTTTCGTTGATCTGGACACTTATTTCCCCATCACTGAATACGCCAACTTCTGCGTCTCCCAGTTTACAAAATAAACGTTCGGCTATTTTTTTAGCGAGATTAGGTGTAGCGTTACCAGCAAAAAGTTTAATGTCAGGCACTGTGTGAACCTCAGGCTTAAGCGTTATTTGTAGTGGCTGAAATAATCCGTATATTATTTCAGAAGCGTATCTTAGAGTTGATTCAACCTCAGCTCTAAAGGTGATATATTTTTCCCTTGTGCAACAAATCCACTCATATCCGCAGGTAACTTAGCAAGTGCGGATAAGGCTTGCTGATGTTGCTCGAATTCACCGAAAACACATGCCCCGGTTCCGGTCATTCTAGACGGCGCATATTCTAGCAGCCACGCTAAGGCGTTGGCAACTTGAGGGTAGCGATCTGCGACCAGTTTTTGGCAGTCATTTTGCCAAATATTGCTCATTAAGGACTCGAGCGAAAGTTTAGGGGTATTACGGGGCAGGTTTGGATCCTGAAAGATATCGAAGGTTGAGACATGGACATTAGGCGTGATAATTAAGTACCATTTTTCGATGGGAGTAACGGGAATTAATTTTTCGCCCACACCTTCGGCAAATGAAGATAAGCCGTTAATAAATATTGGTATATCAGCACCTATAACTAGGCCTATTTCACTCAGTTCTTCTCGATTAAGCTGAGTATCCCACAAGGCATTTAGTGCGACTAAGGTGGTGGCGGCATCAGATGAACCACCTCCAATCCCTCCACCCATGGGTAAGCGTTTATCAAGATATATTTCAGCACCTTTATGGCACTGGGTGTGAGCTTGTAATGATTTTGCGGCTTTAAGAATTAAGTTATCGCTTTGTGCAACAACTTTATTGATATTCGAATGAAGCTTAAAGTGAGGACTGCTTGTTACTTTAAAATCAAGGTAATCACAATATTCAATAAATTGAAATAATGTCTGTAGTTCATGATAGCCGTCATCACGTCGACCATTGATATGTAAAAAGAGATTGAGTTTAGCTGGAGCTGGCCAAGAGAGCGAAATGGTGGCATTCATGTTAAGGGATTTTCTCTGCATGTGTCATTTGGTGTAAGCTGCTGGGGTTGTCAGTATATGTATTCGATGGAGCTAATGCTTGCCATTGATTAATTTGAATTTTTATTTTTATGTCATCACTATTCAGTGTTAATAGTCTAGGTAATTCTGTGCCGTTTTGTTGCTGCCAGCTAAGGTAATTAATGGACCACGGTGGCACGGCTTGGGTTGTCGTGATATTGATCGGGCGGTGTTGATTGTCTTGGATATTAACAATATCACTTGGGCTTGGTTGCCCTGTAATCCAAAGTGGTAATGCATCGATGGGGATAGCCCATCCTGTGACATTCAAGAGCAAGGCTTGGGCATTATTATCTTCATAGGTTTTACCATCGATCGTTAAGCGGGCTTTGCCGTTTTTTTGAGTTAATGATAAAATTCGAATGCCGAGCATGGTAGTCAGTGTTAATTCATCACTGCTAGTCGTATGTAACCAATATAAGTTACTGCTTAATTTATCATTTGGCGCTGTAATGGCGAGTTTTCCTGTCATTTCCCATATGCTGGCTTCAGAGACCTGATTGACCGAAATAGGGCTCAGATTGGTAGGTAAGCTGCTACATCCAGAAAGAAGGACTACGCTTAGCATTAGCCATAAAAAGAGTTTTTTGCTTAAGTCAGTCAAATTAATTATTCGATATATTAGGATCAGACAGCTTATAATACGAGGGCAAACAGAAATAGCCAATGCTTATGGTGATCTTTTCATTGGACTTGTAAAATAGTCGATTAGGTGAACAAAAAAGCAGCGGTTATGATGTTTTTTCGAAAAATACCGCTTAAATAAGCATTATTATTCGGTTTTGTTAAGCATATTCTGTTTTTAAGTAACCCAATTCAGTAGAATAGCGGCCAATAAATAAGATGGTAATAATCTAAACGAGTCAGATGAGCCTTGTAGCAATCGGAATCAACCATAAAACAGCCACCGTGGATATTCGCGAAAAAGTGGCGTTTGCGCCAGATAAAATTCATGATGCCATGAAGAGTCTGGCTGCGCACTCATGCTCAGGCGAAGCGGTTATTATTTCAACCTGTAATCGTACAGAACTCTATTCTAAGACCAGTAACCCTCGTCAACTTGTTGATTGGCTTGAAAAGTATCATGATCTATCTCATGAGGAAATTGCGCCGTGTTTGTATGAGTTGACCGATCAGGCAGCCGTTAAGCATCTTATGCGGGTATCGGCTGGCCTTGATTCTTTGGTGTTAGGTGAACCGCAGATCTTAGGGCAAGTTAAACTGTCATTTTCCCAAGCAAGAGAAGCGGGTACGGTGGCGTTTTCCATGGATAAATTGTTTCAGAACACTTTTTCTGTGGCTAAAAAAATACGGACCGAGACGGATATCGGCACGTCAGCGGTATCGGTCGCGTTTGCTGCGGTGAGTATGGCTAAGCACATTTTTTCAGCCTTAAGTCAAACGCAAGTTTTATTAGTGGGGGCTGGAGAGACGATAGAGCTCGTGGCAAAACATTTGCAAGATAATGGTGTGAAAACCATGATAGTGGCAAATAGAACCATTCATCGTGCTCAAGCTATGTGTGAACAGTTTGATGCAAAAGCCATAACATTAGAACAAATCCCTGATTTTCTCGCGAAAGCGGATATCGTGATATCCTCTACAGCGAGCCCATTACCCATCCTTGGAAAAGGCATGGTAGAAAAAGCGCTAAAGCAGCGTCGTCATCAACCTATGCTATTGGTTGATATAGCAGTTCCTCGCGATATTGAAGCTGAGGTTGCCGAATTAGACGATGCTTTCCTCTACACTGTAGATGATCTGCAAAGCATCATTGAACAAAATATGGCCTCTCGTCGAGAGGCTGCCGAGCAAGCTGAATTAATTGCTGAAGATCAATCTCACCAGTATATGGCGTGGATCCGTTCGTTGAGTTCGGTTGACAGTATTCGTGAGTATCGCACTAAAAGTATGGCGGTGAGAGATGAATTGGTTGAACGAACCATTAATAAGTTAGCGCAGGGCGGAGATAGTGAAGCACTTATCCTCGAGCTGGCTAATAAATTGACGAATCGTTTGATCCATGCACCGACACAAGCGTTAACTGCGGCGAGTCGAGAGGGGGATTTACATTCTCTTGAGCAATTAAGAAACGTGCTGGGATTAGATAAAGACTAAGGTTAGCGTTTTAATGAAAGAGAGTGTTATTCGCAAGCTTGAAGGCTTGCTTGAGCGAAATGAAGAGGTATTGGCTTTACTGAGCGATGCGAGCGTTATTGCTGATCAAGAACGTTTTAGAGCCTTATCTAAAGAGTATGCTCAATTAGAAGAGGTTGTTAAAGCGTTTACCGCTTTTCAGCTGGCAGATAATGATTTAGCATCCGCCAAAGAAATGCTGACGGAAGATGATGCCGAACTGAAAGAAATGGCTCAGGAAGAAATCAAGCATACAAAACAGGTGATTGAATCTTTAGAAGATACATTGCAAATTTTGCTGCTGCCTAAAGATCCGAATGATAATAACAACTGTTTTGTTGAAATTCGTGCGGGTGCCGGGGGGGATGAGGCCGCTATTTTTGCGGGCGATTTATTCAGGATGTATAGTCGTTATGCAGAAAATCAACGCTGGCAGCTAGAAATCATGAGTACTAACGAAGGTGAGCACGGTGGCTTTAAAGAAGTCATTGCTAAGCTTAGCGGTGAGGGTGTGTACGGTAAAATGAAGTTTGAATCAGGTGGACATCGTGTTCAGCGAGTGCCTGAAACTGAATCCCAGGGGCGTGTGCATACTTCAGCGTGTACTGTGGCTGTGCTCCCTGAAGTCCCTGAAGCGGAAGCGATTGAGATTAATTCATCAGATTTAAAAGTCGATACCTTTAGAGCATCGGGTGCGGGTGGGCAGCACGTTAATAAAACAGACTCCGCTATTCGTTTAACCCATATCCCATCGGGCATTGTGGTTGAATGCCAAGATCAGCGTTCTCAACATAAAAACCGAGCGCAAGCCATGAGTGTATTAGCGGCTCGAATTCAAGCGGTTGAAGATGAGAAACGTCGTAGTGCAGAAGAAAGTACCCGTCGTAATTTGGTGGGTAGTGGTGATCGCTCAGAGCGTATTCGGACGTATAACTTTCCACAAGGACGGGTGAGTGAGCATCGTATCAACTTAACTTTGTATCGTCTTAATGAAGTTCTAGAAGGGGATCTCGGGGTTATTTTAGAGCCGTTAATGTTAGAGAACCAAGCTGATTTATTAGCGGCTTTATCTGACGATTAATTTGCTGCTTCCTTGTTTTATTATATAAAGTAAAAGCCCATTGATGGGCTTTTACTTTATATATCCAAGCCGCTGAATGTTTAACTTAATACAGATCAATCATGTGTTCATAACGAAAAGGATGTGCAGTGCAACTTATTATTGTTAAAGCGCTTGAATGGGCTTCATCACAATTGATGGATATTTCTGATACGCCTCAATTAGATGCCGAAATTATGCTATTACATGTGATTAATAAGCGGAGAGCTTATCTTTATACTTGGCCTGATAATAGTATCACATCAGAGCAAGGTTCAGAGTTTAAGCGTATGTTAGTCAAACGTTTGGACGGTAATCCTATCGCACATATCGTCGGTGAACGTGAGTTTTGGTCACTGCCTTTTAGAGTGAATCCTACCACTTTAATTCCTAGACCTGATACTGAAATTTTAGTGGAGACGACCTTAAATTTACCGTTATCGGAAATGGCGCGCGTGCTTGATTTGGGAACGGGCACTGGGGCGATCGCACTGGCTTTAGCCCATGAACGTCCTCATTGGCGGATCACTGGTGTTGATAAGGTAGCAGATGCGGTTGAATTAGCAGCATTAAATCGTCAGCTACTCAAGTTAGAACAAGTTGAAATTTTGCAAAGTGATTGGTTTTATGCCATCAATTGCTATGATTTTAATTTAATTGTGTCTAATCCTCCTTATATTGATGAACAAGATCATCATCTTGATGAAGGTGATGTCAGATTTGAGCCCCAAAGTGCCTTAACGGCGCCAGAGGCAGGCTTTGCTGATTTGTATCATATTGCAGCCGCTGCGCGCGATTATTTAGCACCAGGTGGCTATTTACTACTCGAACACGGTTACCAACAGGCGATTGCTGTTCGTGAAAAGTTGATTGCCTTAGGCTATGAAAATGTGTCAACGGTGCGCGACTTTGGCAGTAATGACAGGTGTACGCTTGGACGTTGGCCTAGATAATCATTTCCATCAATATTAGAGCCAACTCTTTTTTGTTGGCTTAGATCTTGTTTTGATTTCCTCCTCTGTATTAAAAGTAAATGTTCTATATTTATCCTTAGCTGATCATTAATCTATGGCTCATTGAGCTATTCAATTGAGATAAGGAAATATAATGGAGCCACAAGATGACCCTGCTTATGCAGGACAGGCCGTTTATACTCGTAAAATGTTATTGATTTATAATTTGTGGGTATTGGGTTTTTCTAATGCTTGCTTATGGCGCTGCCCCACTGCGTTTCTAAGGGCGGAGTTTCATAAAAAAGTCAGTTTAAATCATCTCGATGTTGGTGTGGGGACGGGCTATTATTTAGAGAAGTGTTTAACGCATACAGCAAGGCGAGTGGGGTTGTTGGATGTAAACCCTGTCAGTTTATCAACTGCAGCCGCTAAGATCCGTGCCTTTCATCCTGAAATTTATAAGGGAAATGTATTAGCTCCCTTGTCATTAGATTGTGATAAATTCGACTCGATTAGCATGAACTACTTATTACATTGTTTGCCCGGTAATATTGTCACTAAATCGGTGGTATTTTGGCATTTGAATGAATATTTAAAGGAAGGCGGAGTGTTATTTGGCAGCACAATATTAGGTCAAGGAACGTATCCAGGTTTTTTTGCGACTAAACTGATGAATTTTTATAATAGCAAAGGTATTTTTGATAACTTGTCTGATGATTTGACCAGTTTAGAAACGGTTTTAAATGAGACTTTCACTCAAGTTAAAGTCGAAATGCGCGGTTGTGTGGCGATATTTTCAGCGGTTAAAAAATAATTTTCTGGAGCAATCAAATGAAATTGAATGTGGTATTACTGCTGATCTGGAGTTGTTGTTTTAATGTATCAGCAGCTGAGCAACTCTTGGTTGGGACGACGGGAGATTATCGGCCATTGACGTGGCTTGATGAGCCAAGCCACGTTTTCAGTGGTGAAGCGATTGAGCTTTTACAGCGTTTTGCTAAAGATGAGGGATTTGAGGTGACATTTGTTCAGACTCATTGGCCTGAATTATCGACTGATTTAGCTAGTGGACGTTTTCAAATGGCTGTAGGGGGGATTTCTGCGACTCAGGGTCGAGCCGAGCAGTTTTTAGTCTCTGTTCCTATTGCGGTGTTTGGTAAAACGGCATTAATGCGTTGTCGTGATCAGTCACGCTTTAATGACTTTCATGATATCGATCGTACCGGAATACGCATTGTGGAAAATCGCGGCGGAACCAACGAACGTTTTGCTTTATCGAGAATAAAAAAGGCCACATTAATTATTGTGCCAAACAATCACCTTCCTTTTCGTTACTTGGTCGAAAATAAAGCCGATGTGATGTTCACTGATTCAATCGAAGTGGATTATATTAGTCGTATTAACCCTTTATTATGTGGCTTACGTTCAAAAAAGCGATATACAACATCGGAGAAAGTGTTTTTATTTCGCCGCGATGAAGTCGCGCTACAGAAGAAGTTTAATACTTGGTTTAAAAAACAAAAAAAGTAAACATTGTGGATCGTTAGTTAGTTTACCTTTTTCAGCGGGCGTAATTATTTCATTGTGGGCATCACAAATTCAGTTTGATCATGCATGATCGTTGGCCAGCGGGCGGTAATGGCTTTACGTTTGGTATAAAAGCGCACTCCATCAGGACCATGCATATGTAATGGACCAAATAAAGAGCGCTTCCAGCCACCAAAACTATGAAAAGCCATTGGAACGGGAATAGGGATGTTGACTCCGACCATACCGACTTGGACATGATGACAGAAGTGACGTGCTATCTCGCCATTTTGCGTAAAAATGGCGGTACCATTACCAAACTCATGCAGGTTAATGAGAGATAAAGCCTCGTCATAATCTTTCACTCTGACAACACATAAGACGGGACCAAAAATTTCTTCTTGATAAATGCGCATATTGGGCGTGACATGATCAAATAAGCAGCCCCCAAGAAAGTATCCTCCTTCTCTATCTTTAACGGAGAGTTGACGGCCATCATTGATGAGTTGAGCCCCTTCTTTTAAGCCTATTTCAAGGTAGTTTTCGACTTTGTTTTTATGATCTCTGGTGATCATAGGGCCCATATCCATTGCAGGGATCATGCCGTCACCTATCTTTAAGTTACTGACTCGAGGGCTGAGTTTTTCGATGAGAGGATCGGCGATATCCCCAACGGCAATAATGACTGATATTGCCATACAGCGCTCGCCAGCCGATCCAAAAGCGGCTCCCATGACGGCATTAACGGCTTTATCAAGATCGGCATCCGGCATTAATAACATATGTTTTTTAGCGCCCCTAAAGCTTGAACGCGTTTACCCTGTGCTGAGGCGGTGGTGTAAATATATTCTGCGACGGGAGTTGAGCCGACAAAACTAACGGCTTTGATATCATCATGGGTGAGTAAGGTATCGACGGCTTCTTTATCACCATTGACCACATTAAGCACCCCGCTTGAGTGAGAAGTTCAGCAATACGAATAACCACACTCGGATCTTTTTCTGAGGGTTTTAAAATGAAAGTATTGCCACAAGCGATAGCGATAGGAAACATCCACATGGGTACCATAAAGGGAAAATTAAACGGTGTAATCCCTGCTACGACTCCTAAAGATTGCAAGCATCGATACCACTGCCGACTTGTTCTGTATGTTCACCTTTGAGTAGGTGTGGGATCCCACATGCAAACTCAATAACTTCAATTCCGCGAACCACTTCACCTTTGGCATCATCGTGTACTTTGCCATGTTCATGGCTAATGAGCATGGCAAGTTCATCTATGTTCTCTTCAATTAATGTTTTAAACTTGAACAGAATACGTGAACGGTTTAACGGGGTGATTTGAGACCAAGTTTGATAGGCTTGTTTCGCCACCTTGATAGCACTTTCAACTTCGACTCGACTGGCTAAAGAGAGATCCGCTTGTGGCTGACCAGTAGCGGGATTAAAAACCGTTTGAGTGCGTTCACTTTCCGGACTATGTTGTCCATTGATGTAATGTGTGATTGATTTCATATATTCTCGTCCTATTAGGGTTGATGCTAACGTGCGGATATCATGATTCAATCGGCACTTACAATGGCATCAGATAACGTATTAATAAGTTGATCTATTTGTTCTTTTTCAATAATTAATGGTGGAGATAGGGCTATGGTGTCAGCGGTCACTCTCACAAGACTGCCTCTGTTAAAGCACTCTTCGAAAATGCTAAAGGCTCGCTTACCGATCCCTGCCTGGCTGGGAGAAAATTGAATAGCACCCACCAAACCAAAATTTCGGATATCGATAACATTGCTTAAGCCTTTTAAGCTATGGATCGCATTTTCAAAATAGTTTTCTAACTGTTTACTGCTTTGAAAAAGCTGTTCATTTTGATATATATTTAAAGAGGCTAATGCGGCGGCAGCAGCAACGGGATGGCCTGAGTAAGTATATCCATGGAAGAGTTCTATGGTATCTTTTGGCGCATTCATACAGATATCATAAATATGGTCGTCTATGAGAACGGCTCCCATAGGCACTGTACCATTGGTGAGGCCTTTAGCTGTGGTGATCATGTCAGGAATGACATTCCAGCGTTGGCTCGCAAAAGCGTCACCAATTCGACCAAACCCGGTGATCACTTCATCAAAAATTAATAAGATCCCGTGTTTTTTGGTGATTTGCCTCAGCCGTTCAAGATAGCCTTTAGGAGGGAGTATGACACCTGCCGATCCCGCTAATGGTTCAACGATAACCGCCGCAATATTTTCTGCACCTTGTAATAAAATAATATTTTCTAGCGCATCAGCCTTTTCTATTCCACTTTCTGGCAGGCCTCGACAGAATGCATTTGTTTCAATATCAAGCGTATGCGGTAGATGATCGACCCCTTGTAGCAGTTGTGCACTAAAACTTTTGCGGTTGGCTGGGATCCCTCCAACTGAAATACCGCCAAAGCCAACACCATGATAACCTAACTCCCGACCAATGAATCGCGTTCTACTGGCTTCTCCATTGGCTCGATGAAAATTGAGTGCCACTTTCAAGGCGCTATCAACCGCTTCTGAGCCTGAGTTCGTAAAAAAAACTTTATTCAGTCCTTTGGGACTGATTTGTGAGAGGCGTTGAGCGAGTTGAAAAATGAGGGGATGACCCATTTGAAAAGAAGGTGCAAAATCCATCTCACGTATTTGATGGCTCACTGCATTAATGATTTCTTCTCGGGAGTGGCCGGCGTTACAACACCATAACCCCGCAGTGCCATCTAATATCGGTCGACCAGCAGTATCTTGGTAGTAAACCCCTTTGGCTTTACTTAAGAGTCTAGGTTTCGCTTTAAATTGCCGGTTAGCAGTAAAAGGCATCCAATAATGCTCTAAAGATAGAGTCTCTTTTGAAAGGGGCTGTGGATCATGTTGTGTCATATAACCTTCCCTCAAGTTGTATTTGAGTTGCATCAATGAGAACTAAGTGCTTTTGGGTTAGCGTATTTATCTATGCTGACTGATGAGTCTTTAGCCAATAAGCATGCCTGACTTGACGACAATGATTAGTAGCAATCTGTATGTAAAATATACTGAAGCGTTGAGGAAATACACAAATTTTGATAATAAAATATACATTGAAGCTTTTTTTTAGGCTATTGTAGTTTCACTTATTGACCCATTGTCATGCGTATACAAGGACTAAAAGCCCCTAAAGTTTGTTTTTGGCAAGGTTTTTAAGCGAGTTTCAGCTTCTATAAAAGTGAGTAAATTGACGAATAGGAAGATAAAGGATGACTAAAGTTAAATGTGGTTTAATTCAAATGAGTTTAAAAGCCGATACCTCTGAAAGTGTTGAGGTGATCCGGCAAGCAATGCTTGATGCACATCTTCCCTTGATTGAATCCGCAGCCAATCAAGGAGTCCAAGTTCTCTGTTTTCAAGAAGTCTTTACTCAAGCTTATTTTTGCCCCAGCCAAGACAATAAATGGTATCAATCTGCTGAGAAAATCCCCGATGGCCCAACGGTTAAGCTCATGCAAGGGTTGGCTAAGAAGCATGCCATGGTGTTGGTGGTGCCTATTTATGAAGAAGATGTGACCGGCGTTTATTATAATACCGCGGCAGTCATTGATGCTGATGGCAGTTATCTCGGTAAGTATCGCAAGAATCATATTCCGGATGTAGCCCCCGGTTTTTGGGAGAAACATTATTTCAAGCCAGGTAACCATGGTTACCCAGTATTTGATACGGCTTATTGTAAGTTGGGGGTATATATCTGTTATGACAGACATTTCCCTGAAGGTTGGCGAGCATTAGCATTAAACGGTGCTGAATATATTGTTAACCCTTCTGCAACGGTGGCGGGATTGAGTGAATATTTATGGGAACTTGAGCAACCGGCATCTGCGGCGGCGAATGGTGTTTTCATTGGCGCCATTAATCGAGTTGGAAAAGAAGCCCCTTGGGATGAAAAAATGGGTGAATTTTATGGCTCTAGTTATATTGTTAATCCAAATGGCAAAATTGAAGCTCAAGCGAGTCGAGATAAAGATGAGCTTTTAGTCCATGAAATTGATTTAGACATGGTGAAGCAAGTGAGGAATGGTTGGCAGTTTTTGCGAGATAGACGCCCTGAAACGTATGCTGATTTGACTGAAGGCTATCAATGGAGCCCTAAAAAATCGCTGTAAAAAGGATCCGATAGACTCATATTTGTTCATTAAATTTATTATAAATAATAAGGGTGATTATGGCGATTTTGATATCAAAACCCATTAAAAAAGGTCAGTTATATGAGTTAGACATTGAAGATGATGTCAGCAGTAGTCAGCATTTCAACCATGACATCGCCCCAACAAAAATAGCCGAAAGGACATGGACAAAATGGAATGTGGCTGCATTGTGGGTAGGGATGGCGGTATGTGTGCCAACGTATACTCTCGGTGGGGTATTGACCAGTTTTTTTGGGTTAGATGTGAAAGAAGCCTTATTAACGATTCTATTGGCCAATATCGTCATCCTTATTCCGCTGACATTAAATGCATTTGCAGGGACTAAATATGGTATTCCTTTTCCAGTATTATTGCGATCATCATTTGGGGTAATAGGATCCAATATCCCTTGCATTATTAGGGCGGTGGTGGCTTGTGGTTGGTTTGGTATACAGACTTTGTTTGGCGGGATCGCTATTCATATATTGCTCTCCCATTTAGTGCCAGGCTGGGAGTCATTAGGTGGGAAAGGAGAGGTGATTGGTTTTTTCTTATTTCTTTTCTTGAATGTTTATATTGTCATTAAAGGCGCCGAATCGATTAAAATCTTGGAGTCATTGTCGGCACCGATTTTATTAGCGGTAGGGATAGGCTTGATGATGTGGGCTTACCCTCAAGTGTCGATGACTGAGCTACTTGCCGTGCCGCCGAAACGACCTGAAAATGCCTCTGTTTGGCCCTATTTCTTTGGTGCTTTGACCGCAATGGTCGGTTTTTGGGCTACGTTATCACTGAATATTCCGGATTTTAGTCGTTACGCTAAATCACAAAAAGATCAAATTCTAGGGCAAATGTTGGGGTTGCCTTTCACCATGTTTTTTTATGCTTCATTGGGGGTGATATTAACGGCAGCATCACAGGGATTAGTCGGGGAAACGATTTCTGATCCCGTAAATCTTATCGGTAAAATTAATAACCCAGTTGGGGTCGTGATTGCGATGTTTTTCATTATTGTGGCGACGTTATCAACCAATACCGCGGCAAATGTGGTGTCGCCAACCAATGATTTTCAAAATATCGCGCCTAAAAAAATTAATCATACAAAAGGGGTATTATTAACGGGATTCATTGGCTTTCTATTAATGTCATATGATCTTATGCTGCGAATGGACTGGATCCAGACTGATTTATATCTGGAAGATAGGTATTCCAGTTGGCTGTTAGGTTATTCGAGTTTACTGGGACCTATTGCTGGGATCATGGTGGTTGATTATTTCATTATTCGTAAGCAATATTTAAATTTACCCGAGCTTTATAAAACACATGGTATTTATAAAGGCGTACATTATCCGGGCATGATGGCTTTTCTTTTTCCCGTTTGTTTGACTCTAATTGCGGTGAATGTCGAGACCTTTTCTTGGTTTTATCATTATGGTTGGTTTACGGGCTCGATATTGGGTGGGATCACTTATTATATCCTTTGTAAACTAACAGGCGATAAGGGGATAGCCTTAACAGGTTACTTTTTTACTGGATATTTAAAGAATAAAAGTCGCATAACTACCACTCATTAATTTGATTAAGATGGGGTATATGGATATTAAAAATCAAGATTACCCTTTGTCTGAAGTGCCATTGTCGGGGCGAAAAACGGTACTGTCATTGAGTTGGATATTGATGGGTTTTACGCTATTTACAGCGACCATGTTTGCGGGAGGACAAGTCGGGGTTGCTTTTCCCTTTTGGCCAGATCTCATTGTGATTATTTTTGTTGGTAATGTGCTGCTGGGAGGCTATGCAGCATTACTGGCTAATCTTGCTTTTCATACCGGATTAAATACCCAACTTTTAGCACGATTTAGCTTTGGTCACTTTGGCGGCGCAATCGTGGACTTAATATTGGGTTTAACTCAAATCGGTTGGTATGCTTGGGGGATCGCGATACTGGCCGTCTATAGTTTACAAATGATAGGGGTCACTCCAGATTCTGCACTTTATTCGTCTTATTTACACTGTATTATCGTTTTTTTTGGAATAGCATTCTGTATAACGGCTTATATTGGTTATCGAGGCTTGGAAGTCTTATCCATTGTTTCTGTCCCTCTGATACTGTTTTTCATTGGGGTGAGCTTATATAACAGTTATGAAGCAAGTCAAAACGGTGCATTATCAGTGCCAGAGCCGATTACGGGAGTATTGTCTTTTGGTTTGGCTGTTACCATTATTTTTGGCACATTTTCTAGTGGCGCGACACAATCAACGAACTGGACTCGGTTTGCACCATCACCAAGAGCGGCTATTTGGTCAAGTTTATTGGCTTTTTTAATCTGCAATGGATTAATGACGGTTGTCGGTGCGGTAGGGGCATTAGTATATGGTGAATCGGATGTGGTGGCCGTCTTATTATTACAAAAGTTATTTTGGTTTGGTTGTTTAATGTTATTAATGAGTCTTTGGACAACACAAGACAATACTATTTATAATTTTTCATTGGCGGCATGCCATTTATTTCGCACCAATAATCGGCGGTTAATGACGTTAGTGGGAGCGATGATTGGGATTGTATTAGCGCTTTTTCGTATTGATCAACATTTATTGGGCTTTTTGTTATTACTGGGAACCTTTATTCCACCTATTGGCGGTGTGATTATTGGTGATTATTTTTTTGTTCGGAAAAAACGTTATCCTCAAATGGATCAGGCTCGCTTCTCTAAAGTGAATATTTCAGGTATAGCGGCGTACTTTATTGCCTGTTTTATTGCTTACTTTAGCCCTGGTATCGCCCCTGTGAATGGCATCGTGGCAGCGATTATTGGTTATAGCTTATTCGGGAGAATTTTTAAACGTCGTGTTATGGGAGAAAATAATGTACCAAGATCATGAGTTCATGCAAGCCGCGCTGTTACAAGCTAAGAAAAGTTTATCTGAAGGAGGGATCCCAATAGGCTCTGTACTCGTTATCAATAATCAAATTGTTGCGAGAGGACATAATCAAAGAGTACAAAAAAACAGTGCAATTTTACATGCTGAAATGGACTGTTTAGAGAATGCAGGGCGGTTAACTGCGGCGCAATACCAGAAATCAACACTCTATTCGACGTTATCCCCCTGTGCGATGTGTAGCGGGACCTCATTACTTTATTGCATTCCTCGCATTGTGGTAGGTGAGAATGTCACTTTTCAAGGGCCGGAAGAATATTTGAAATCTCAAGGGATTGAGGTAAGGGTTTTGAATGATAGTCAATGCATTGATTTAATGACTCAATTTATAGAGCAGCAACCTAAATTATGGAATGAAGATATTGGTGTTTAAGTGATCATATCAGGCTTTATGTCATTGCATTTGGGGATATGTTGTTGGGATTTTCAGGGTTATAGAAGATAAAAAATGGGAGCTTAGCATGTCAATTCTAATAAAAGGCGGCACAGTTGTTAATGCCGATACCAGCTTTCTAGCCGATGTGTATTGCGAAGATTGCTTGATAAAAGGTGTTGGGGAGCATTTAAACGTCCCTAGTACTGCAGAGGTGATTGATGCGAGTGGGCAATATGTGATGCCTGGCGGCATTGATCCCCATACGCATATGCAGCTGCCTTTTATGGGAACGGTGGCGAGTGAGGATTTTTATACCGGAACCGCCGCAGGACTTGCAGGCGGTACCACCAGCATTATTGATTTTGTGATCCCAGCGCCCAAGCAATCTTTGATGGAAGCGTATAACGAGTGGAGAGGTTGGGCTGAAAAATCAGCCGCTGATTATTCTTTTCATGTGGCAGTGACTTGGTGGGATGAGTCAGTACATAGAGACATGGGAACCTTAGTGGCCGATCATGGGGTCAATAGTTTTAAACACTTTATGGCCTATAAAAATGCCATTATGGCAGATGATGAAATTTTGGTGAATAGTTTTCGTCGCTGTGTTGAGCTTGGTGCGATACCCACTGTGCATGCTGAAAATGGTGAATTAGTTTTTCAATTGCAAAAAGAGATGTTAGCGCAAGGGATCACCGGTCCTGAGGGGCACCCTTTGTCTCGCCCCCCCGCAGTAGAAGGTGAAGCGGCAAATCGAGCGATTAAAATTGCCGAAGTGATGAATGCGCCACTTTATGTGGTACATGTGTCATGTAAAGATTCTTTAGATGCCATTGTGAAAGCGCGTAATGCGGGTCAACGGGTTTATGGAGAGTGCTTAGCGGGTCATTTGTTGGTTGATGACAGTGTTTATCAAAATCCTGATTTTACCTTTGCCGCCGCTCATGTGATGAGCCCTCCTTTTAGAAGTAAGCCGCATCAAGAAGCACTATGGCAAGGCTTACAATCGGGAAACTTACAGACAACAGCCACCGATCATTGTTGTTTCTGCGCGGATCAAAAAGCCATGGGTAAAGATGATTTTAGTCAAATTCCTAATGGTACTGCTGGGGTTGAAGATAGAATGACGGTTCTTTGGGATGCGGGTGTCAATACTGGCCGTCTAACCATGAGCGAATTTGTGGCGGCAACATCGACTAATGCGGCAAAAATATTTAATGTTTACCCAAGAAAAGGTGTGATTAGTGTCGGATCTGATGCCGATATTGTGGTGTGGGATCCACAAGGTTCGCGGACCATATCGGCGAAAACGCACTATCAGAATATTGACTTTAATATTTTCGAAGGACGCAAAGTCAAAGGCATCGCTTCCCATACCATCAGTAATGGCAACTTAGTTTGGGTGGATGGTGATTTAAGAGCTGTACGCGGAGCGGGTCGATATATTAAAAGGCCCGCATTCCATCCGATGTTTAAAGCGATGGATACGTTTAAACAGCAGCATACTCAAGGCGCAGTTAAGCGAAAATAGCGGTAATTTACATTAAAAGATGACATGCTCCTTGATTATAATAGATTAATATTCAAGGAGTTTGAAGTAAGTATGTATTCTATATTACCCAATAAAGCGCTAAAGCCTAATGGACCTATCTCTGAAACCTTAATCGACATGGGTTTTGACTCTTTTCATCAAGTCTGTGATTGGATTTGGCGATTACCCTATGGTCGTACTCGTGATAGTCAGAATTATCTGAGTGTGATTAAAGAGCAGAAAGGCACCTGTAGTACGAAACACGCTTTGCTAAAGGCATTAGTAGATGAGTTGGGCATTAAGGTTGAACTCACTATTGGTATTTATGCGATGACACAGGCCAATACCCCTGGAGTCGGTGAAGTGCTGGAGCAATATCAGCAAGCATTTATCCTTGAGGCACATTGCTATTTATCTTATCAAGGCAATCGAGTGGATTTGACCCGTTTTATGACTGTACCGAGTGAGCCCATTACAGCATTTTTTATTGAGAAAAATATAACGGCTGATGAGATAACAGCGGGCAAGCAACCCTTTCATTATGCATTTATACAAAACCTGTTTGGATTAGAGCAAGCCAAAGCTGTGTGGAAAATAAGAGAGCAATGTATTAAAGCACTAAGCGAGCAGTGATGGTAAATTAGTTAATAAATTGATTTTATAATATATTTAGATGTGTAATAACCTGTAATAGGACTTGTTATTCTATTGACTATAATCATAGCGAATAGTCTGACAATAATGGTTCACAGGAGCTAAGGAAGGCAATGAGATTAAAATTGACGAGCAGTGCTGGTATGATCGCGGGCTATAATGCTGCAGCGACTTCAGACACGAATGTGCTTTTTTATATTCATCCGACAGAGCACTGGGCATTGTCATGTGCAGATGTTGAAATGGCCTATATGAAAAGGCAGCTTACGGTTTCGTTGCAGCCAAATGAAAAAGGCGAGGGAGTCTTCTCGCTTGGAACGGCGATAAGCTGTCGTTATTCCCTTCAATTACACCCTAATCCTTGCTTGTTTTATATTCAGTTATTGGAAGCGATGTTATTTTCATTAAAAGGGACTAAAGTGATCCAAGAGTAAGTCTGGCTGGGGCATTGAGAGGGAAGGCATCGGTATAACATCATGTGAATATGACTTTTAATCTTGAAACTTGGTGATGCGCGTAGGGATCGGGTACACTAATGCCTTTGTTAGTCACTTGATACTTTAACATGGAATTTTTAACGGGTTTATATCCTGGCATTAAGCACCTACATCTTACGCTTGTTGCAACAAGTGTATTGTTCTTTATTTTCCGATTTGTTCTACATTTACGCAGTTCGGTTATGTTGGAGAAGAAGTGGCTGAAGATATCACCTCACGTCATTGATACATTTTTACTTTTATCCGGTGTGCTTTTATGTATCGTGATCCAGCAATTCCCATTTGTTGATCCTTGGCTGACCGAAAAGTTAGGCGCGGTTGCTGCCTATATAGTATTGGCTACGATTGCGTTAAAGGCGAATCGAGGCAAACTTTTTAAGATTTTTGCTGCATTTGGTGCATTAGGCTGGGTGGTGTATGCTGCGAAAATAGCTATCTTTAAACAAGCAATATTAGTAGGTTGATGACAAAATTCATTCTTAATGATGCGAAAAAATTACCTGAAATCGCATTTGAAATAACAGAACATCTTGGCTTTTCAAAAGTGCAAAGCACACAATGGGCTTGGTATGCATTGGCGGGGTCAGTATTAAGTCATTATGTCATCGATCGGCATGAACGTTTATCGGCTTTGCTCAATTGGTTTTATAAAGATAAAGGCTTTTGTGCGAGGGAAGACTATTTTAGTGTGGAAGCGGCTGATGTGGGACGCTGCTTAGTCACTCGACAAGGCAACAGCACGACGTTGGCGACATTATTGATGTTGCTTGCTAAGCAGCTTGATTTGTCGATGGATTTAATCTTATTACCCGGTTATACGGCTTTGTGTTGTCGTATTGATAGTGACATCTTTTATTTAGATCCATTAACGGGTGAAGGGTTAAGTAAGCATCAATTACATGTGTTTGTCCGAGGTGAGTTAGGGAATGCGGCAAAGTTGAAAGCCAGTTATTTAAAACCAGCTACACCTAAACGGATCGTGTCACGTATGATCCATGAGCTTAAGGCTGGCTGTATTATTTCACGTCAATTTGAACCCGCGATGGAGTGTAGTAATTTATTACTGCAATGGCATAAAGAAGATCTCAACCTTAATCGAGAGCGTGCCTTCATAGCTCAGCAATTAGGCTGTTTAAGTATGGCGACCGCTGATTTGGAATATTTCATTGATAATAGCCCTAATGATCCTCTCATTGAGTTAGTCAAAATACAGTTAAAAGAGTTACGTAATGAAGTCGAAATATTTCATTAATTCTTTATTTTACAGTCAATTTCTTCATTTTTGATAATAATGCTCAGGCGCTCTTATTTAAGAGCGTCGTTATTGATTGATTTTTAAATACCAGTGAAACGGAAAAATAATAATAAAGCAGCGACGACTGCAAGGGAGAATAATTTATGAGTGATGCAGCTTTAGTGACTAATGATGCGATTGCCTTGGGGATGTTAACCACGATTCTAGGCGGTATTTTTTACACTAGCACCAGTTCCCATCCTTTCTGGAAAAAGTTTTACCGTTATATACCGGCATTACTTTTATGCTACTTTCTTCCTTCGCTATTAAATACCTTTGGTATTGTTAACGGTGACACCTCCAAATTATACTTTGTTGCATCGCGCTACTTGCTTCCAGCTTGTTTAGTACTGTTGATTTTAAGTGTGGATTTAAAAGCTATTTTAGCTTTAGGGCCTAAAGCGCTTATTATGTTTTTCACCGGGACTGTGGGTATCGTCATCGGCGGCCCAATTGCACTATTGATTATTTCTTCAATTAATCCAGATGTTATCGGCGGAAATGGCCCTAATGCCGTATGGCGAGGCATGACCACATTAGCGGGGAGCTGGATTGGTGGTGGCGCGAATCAGGCGGCAATGAAAGAAATTTATGGCGCCGGAGGCAATATCTTTTCTGTGATGGTGACCGTCGATGTTATTGTCGCCAATATTTGGATGGCCGTGCTGCTATTTATGGCCTCCAAAGCCAAAGAGATTGATGCTAAAACGGGTGCGGATACGTCGGCAATTGATGTATTAAAGGCGAAGGTTGAGAAATATCATGCAGAAAATGCGCGTATACCTAGTTTTCGTGATTTGATGTTGATTGTGGCTATTGGTTTTGGCGTGACTGGATTGGCGCACTTTGCGGCCGATTTTCTTGGGCCCTTTTTTGAGACTCACTATCCGTGGACACAGGCCTATAGTTTAACCTCTAAATTCTTTTGGTTGATTGTGTTAGTGACGAGTATCGGTTTAGCGCTCTCTTTTAGTCCGGTTCGTCATATAGAGGCCGCGGGCGCATCTAAAGTGGCTTCAGTCTTTTTATATATCTTAGTGGCGACCATAGGCTTGCATATGGACGTGTCTAAGTTGGCTGATGAGGCCAATCTCTGGTATTTTGCCATTGGTATTATTTGGATGTTGGTGCATGCAACTTTCATGTTGCTGGTGGCCAAGCTTATTAAGGCGCCGTTGTTTTACATGGCGGTGGGGAGCCAAGCTAACGTGGGCGGCGCCGCCTCAGCCCCTGTGGTTGCTGCGGCCTTTCATCCCGCGCTTGCCCCCGTGGGTGTATTGTTAGCGGTGTTGGGATATGCTTTAGGCACTTATATGGCGTGGTTTTGTGGACAAATTTTACAGTTGATTGCCACGCCGTAACATACGTTATGCCACATGAGAGATAAACATTTTTTTATGTGGCGGATACTTCCAAATAATGACTTTCCAAATAACAAATTGGTTTTATTAAAGAGATATAATGATGAGTAATAAAGTGATTAAGTTAGATACGATAGACATTGCCAATGATAAGCCGTTTGTTTTATTTGGTGGTATGAACGTACTCGAGTCTCGCGATTTAGCAATGAAAATTGCTGAAACATATGCTGAAGTGACACAAAGATTAGGGATCCCTTATGTTTTTAAGGCCTCTTTTGATAAGGCTAATCGTTCTTCGGTTAATTCTTATCGTGGGCCGGGTATGGAAGCAGGGCTGAAAATTTTTGAAGAAATTAAATCAACCTTTAACTTACCGATCATAACGGATGTGCATGAGGTGTATCAATGTGCGCCTGTTGCTGAAGTGGTTGATATTATCCAGCTGCCAGCATTTCTGGCTCGCCAAACTGACTTGGTGGTGGCGATGGCGCAAACCGGCGCGATTATCAATGTTAAAAAACCGCAATTTTTAGCGCCTCATGAAATGCGTCATATTATTACCAAATTTAATGAAGCGGGTAATGATAATATTATTTTGTGTGAGCGTGGCAGCAGCTTCGGTTATAACAATTTAGTGGTTGATATGTTGGGCATGGATGAAATGAAGCAATCAGGTTACCCCGTTATCTTTGATGCGACGCATGCTCTACAACGTCCTGGGGGACGGACAGACTCTGCTGGTGGACGTCGCGCGCAAGCAACTGAGCTTGCTCGTAGTGGTATGGCCTTGGGATTAGCGGGTTTATTTATAGAGGCTCATCCTGATCCCGATCAGGCTAAATGTGATGGTCCATGCGCCTTACCGTTACATCTGCTAGAAAACTATTTAACACAAATGAAAGCTGTTGATGATTTAGTTAAGTCTTTTGAACCGATTGATACCAGTCGTTAGACAATATTGATTGTGATCATAAGCCGCTCATCGAATGATGAGCGGCTTTTTTAATGCTTGAATGATCCAATGTGAAGAGATTATTCTTTTTTACAGATCGCGATAGCGATACAAATTGCAGCGCCTCCCCAAGTAATGATTAAACTGATACACATCATAATTATTGCCGAATTTGTCATAAGTTTTCCTTATCATCATGTCGGTTATTCTTAGAACAGATATTGATGATGATTGAGAGCAGTAGCATGAAGGTGATTAACCCCCAGCCCAGTAAAAGTTGATCCATAAAAGTATAATCACCATACCCTTGAGTGAAGGTATTGATTAAGTTGCGGACTAAGATAATGAGCAATATAACAGGACTCATATAACGTAAGCACAGTTCCATCCATTTTCCCGTATTAAAATCAGAAAGTTGATTAGCATAATGGCGTATAATAGACGCTTTGATAAACCAAGCTAAGATAATGACTTCGACAAGGCAGCTGAAGATCAGTGCAATGTTATTAATAAAGTAATCGACTAAATCGAGTAATAATATTCCGCCATTAGTGGCAAATAGCATAGAAATAATGAACCCGAGTCCACAGACTAAGGTGGCCACTTTTTTACGAGGATAGTTTAATTTATCGATGATTGCTGAAATCACGGCTTCTATAATGGAGATATGAGAACTTAACCCTGCAACGACTAAGGAGGTGAAAAATAATGGCCCAAGAATATAAGGGATCGGTAAATGACTGATGGCTTCTGGAATGGTGACAAAAGCCAAACCAACACCGGATGAAACCACATTGGTGATCGGTTGGGCTTGTTCTTCGGCCATATGACCGAGCACGCTAAAAACGAGTATGCCCGCCAAGATAGAAAAACCACAATTAATCGATACGGTTATGATGGCATTATTATTGATATCTGACTTTTTAGGCAGATAGCTGGAGTAAGCGAGCATGATGGCAAAACCGACACTTAACGTGAAAAATATTTGCCCGTAAGCAGCTGACCACACTTTAACGTTTAATAGTTGACTAAAGTCGGGTTGAAATAAATAATTAAGCCCTTTTTGCGCCCCTGGGAGAAAGACCGTTTGTGAGATAAGAAATAACACGATGATAAGGAGTAATGGCATTAATATTTTATTGGCTCTTTCTATTCCTTCTTTTATACCAGTATAAACAGCAAAAAAAGTAATACTCCATGCAATAAACATAGGAATGGCAATATGGAGTAATAAATCACCTAAGTTAAAGGGTGAATATGCCCCTAATTGTAGATATTGAGTAAAAAAGAAATCATTGGTATTGTCTCCCCAATTTTGGGTAAATGACAAGCCTAAGTAGGAGATTGACCAGCCAATGATCGCCACATAATAGATCCCAATGACGGCTGCTATCATGACTTGAAACCAGCCTAACCATTGTAATCTGAGCTTAAGATCGACGCCTAATTTTGTGAATATACCGGGGGCCGCTCGACGCCATTTATGACCCATGGTAAATTCCATAATCATAAAGGGGATCCCTGCTGAGGCCATTGCAAATAAATAGGGAATGAAGAATGCACCGCCACCATTTTCATAGGTGATGTAAGGAAAACGCCAAATATTGCCCAGTCCAATCGCTGAGCCTACCGCAGCCAATATAAAACCTGTTCTTGAATTCCATTGCTCCCTCCCCATAAATTGTCCTTAAATGATTGCTAGGTTATTCTTTGTGTTAATAAAAGTTTAGTTACAATTCTTTCTATTTGTTGAATGAATTGGCATTAGATTTGATATTACTTTTCGACTTAGATATAAAATGGAACTTATTGCATAAATTTATGGTCATTGAATTTAGTCAAGCAAGCTTTATTAAGGTGCGGCTCTCTGATTGATTGGGCTTTACTTGAGTTTTATTGATGCTGACATTTATTTACTTTACGACGTTATAGATTCTTTTTATTATTATTTTAGGGATTTCCCTTTTAAGGCCATTATGAAACAAGCCAGTCGATATACCTTATTATTACTGATCCCCTCGATTTTATTTAGTCCATTTACTTTTAGTGAGTCTCATCATTATTCTGAAAAGCATAGCAATAAAAAAAATGAAAAAGTGGTGGTTATTGTTAAAAAACCTAAGCATAAAGTGGGTTATAAAAGAAAGCATATGCCTAAAGGGGCGACTCGGGTGGTCGTCAAAAAGAATAATTACTATTTTTATGATGGATTTTATTATCGTTCTGTCCGTGGACAATACCAAGTGGTTGCCAGTCCACACGGTGCTAGAGTTAAAGTATTGCCAGCGGGCTATCGAAGAATCGTAATAGGTGTCACTCCTTATTTTATTTTTGAAGGAACCTATTATCTTTATAAGGAAAATACTCGAGATTATGTGGTAGTGACTGAACCTCACTCAAGTAATCAAGTGATTAAAATGTCGGGGCAGTACATTGCTGGGGAAGTTTATTCTGAATTACCTGAAAATACGGAGTCAGTGCAAAGGAATGGTATGCAGTATTTTAGATACGGGTCGTTATACTTTTTACCCCAAGTGAGTCATGGCGGCGTGGTCTATCTCGCGGTAAAACTGAACTAATAACTTATAGGGTTAATAGGTTGAAAAAGTGACTTGTCAATTCAAGTCACCTTTTTAAGAGGTCTATGCTTATTTTTAAATTGATTCTAGATCTTTGACTTTATGATAAAGCAGAATATTTTCAGGTACGGAGAGTCGATGCTTTTCAGCTCGTTGAATAATATAACCATTGATATTATCAATTTCACTGCGTCTATGATGGGTGATATCTTGGTACATCGAAGAAAAGTTATTTTTTGTCAGGCTGATCACATCTAAAATACGTTGAATTAATGCTGCTTTATTCAATAAAATGGCATCATGTTGTGCAACTAATATGATTTCTTGAGCGATAGTGTCTATCTGTAAGCGAAATCGTTCGGCTGATAATGCCCCATTTTTGCACCGTTCAATGGCCGTTAGCGGATTAATAACCGCATTAACCGCTAATTTTTGCCATAGCATGGGTAGAATAGACTCGCAATATTGTGCATTGTCAATGCTATTAAGAAGCCGAGCCTTTAGGCTCTCAACCATTAATGGACCACTATGATGACCAAATTGAGTGAGTCCAGTGCCCGTTTGCTCTATATGCCAAGCAGTGTGTCTTAGTGCGCCTTGTGAAGTTGTGCCTAAACTTAAGCCGATAGTGGGATAAGAGGCGTGTAATTTCTCTTGTAGAATGAGATGAGGCCCCATTCCATTATGGAGTAATAAAATATGGCAACGGGGAGGGAGTTGATTGATAAGGGGTACTAAAGCATCAATCACTTGATAAGATTTCACACAAACAATCAAGAGTTGAATATCAGTGAAAGCAGACTGAGGACTCTGGGCATTGATGAAGTTTGCATCATACTTAAGAATATCACCTAATAAGGTGGTCACGTTCACTTTGTGGCAGCGTGTTTTTTGACGGTCAATAAAGCATAGTGAGTCAGTTTTTTTAATGGATTGGTTTAATTGGTAATGGATTAATTGACCAATGGCACCAGTTCCTAAGATAGCGATTTTATTCATATTGAAACGGTACATGTCATCATATAAAAGGCTTTTTATTATACCAAAACAGCATTAATGTTTTGATGATATTTCATTCATTTTTTGAGTGAGCTGAAGATAGATTAAATGGGATAAATAGAAACATAACATGCCAACAAAATCGGCGAGGAGATCGGCAAAAGAGGCACTGCGGTAAGGTAATAGTGATTGCACAACTTCTATCGCCATGGCATAGAAACCTAAAATGCTCACTAAGGTATAATGATTAGGCTTAAAAGCAAAGTAGGCTAAATAAGACAGTAAGAAAAAGCTACCAAAGTGGGCGAGCTTATCGAAATAAGGGATCCAAGATGGATTGAAATTGGGTTGTGAGAATACTAAGTAACTGATTAGTATAAATGATACCACAAGTGCAATTTTAAATATAAAGGGTTTAGTGCTCACAAGCTTAGGCGTCGTGTTGTTGTTTGAGTTTATCATAGGCCAAATTACCACCTAAAGTCACCTATAAGCTTATTTTATCTTTTACACCTTCAACTTTACTTGCTCCATGGGTACACTAGTATTTATTTTTTAATGAGTAATAGGACAGCCAAATTATGCCTTCTATGGACATAGTATCCGAAGTTGATGAAGTTGAATTACGTAATGCTGTGGATAATTCGCGACGTGAACTCAGTAGTCGTTTTGACTTTCGTGGTAAAGAGGCGAGCGTTGAATATAAAGATCATATGGTAACGTTATCGGCAGAGGATGATTTTCAATGCAAGCAATTGGTTGATATTTTGCGTATGCAGTTAAGTAAGCGAAATATTGATCCCGCCTCGATGGATGTCGACGATAAAGCCGTACATAGCGGCAAGACATTTTCTTTAAAAGTGAACTTCAAGCAAGGCATCGAAACCCTGATAGCCAAAAAATTAGTTAAGTTGATTAAAGACAGTAAATTAAAAGTACAATCGTCGATTCAAGGTGACTCAGTGAGAGTCACAGGAAAAAAACGAGATGACTTGCAAGCTGTGATGACTCTGGCAAAAGGAGCCGATTTAGGTCAGCCTTTTCAGTTTGATAACTTTAGAGATTAATATCCAAGCCCGTTGATCTCTGCATCTTAAATGAACTTGGGTATATGTTGAATAAGCCCTCCTGTGAGGGCTTTGTTTTTAGGGGTCATTCTGGATGGGGGGCATATTTGTTAACCAGTAAGATGAGGCCCAATACGGGGATACCGATAATACTGGTACCAATAAAGAAGCTAATATAATCAAAGTGATCAATATAGACCCCAGAGAATCCCGCGATAAATTTGGGGAATAACAACATGATTGAAGACAATAAGGCGTATTGAGTCGCGCTATAACCACTACTGGTTAAGCTCGATAAATAAGCGATAAAGGCTGATGTCGCAATACCAGCAGAGAAATTATCAATAGAGATGATAGTGGTAAGTACTGTCGTGTTATACCCTATCATGGCTTGGTAGGCGAATAAGACATTGGTGATTGATGCAAGTACAGCGCCTAAAAAGAGAATTTTCATTGTGCCAAAACGCGCAATTAAGACCCCACCGAATCCTGCCCCAACTAAGGTCATTATTAATCCATACACTTTGGTTATGGTGGCGATTTCAGTTTTAGAAAATCCCATATCAACGTAAAACACATTGGCCATTATGCCCATTACAATATCTGAAATGCGGTAGCAGGAAACGAGCAGTAAGATTAAAATAGCACTGCGACCATAACGTTTAAAAAAATCAACGAAAGGTAAAACGGCAGCGGTATATAACCAAGATATTATTCCTGCTATTTGCGCTGGGTAGCGGTTTGATAATTCAAGTTTAAGCTGTGCTTCTTGTTCATCAGCCTCTTTGGTTTCAACATTGGGTTCACGGCACAAAAGTGTGGTTAATATTCCAACCGCCATAAATCCTGCCATGACGAGATAGGCTGTTTGCCAAGCGAGTAAATTATATGTTTGGCTATCAGGCTCAACCCAAGCTGCAATGGTTAATGCACCAGCGGTAGCGATGATCATTGCGCTACGGTAACCCACTTGATAGGCTGCGGCTAATGCCGCTTGCATTTTTTGCGGAGCAGATTCGATGCGAAAGGCATCAATCACAATATCTTGGGTTGCAGAAGAAAAAGCGATCATGAATGCAAATAAAGCGAGACTTTTAAGATCATTGAGCGGATTACTTTGGCTCATTCCCATAATAGCCACGACAACCAAGCTCTGAGAAAGCAACATCCAAGCACGTCTTCTGCCTAACAATCGGGTCAGAATAGGTAAGGACAGCCTATCAACGAGTGGAGACCATGCCCACTTGAAACCATAAGTTAAGGCTATCCAACTAAAGTATCCAATTGCGGTTCGATCAACGCCAGCTTCTCTGAGCCAGAATGACAGTGTAGAAAACACTAACATTAATGGTAACCCTGATGAAAACCCGAGAAAGAGTAAAACAAGGACACGTTTATGGCGATAGATGGAAAGGGCTTGTTTAAATTGTTGGAAGTGAGCGCTGGCTAATGTCATAAAATCACTGCGTCATGTTAGTTAAGGCTAGCTTAAGCGGGACGGGTTTAAGGTTCAAGGTTAATATGATTAACAAATGGGTATCACTGGCTGCTGATATGCTGAGTATGTTTTTGAACTACACTTCAATTTAAGGACCGGGGGTATTCATTATTTTGGAATCCATATGTTACTATATGATAAAATTGATAAAAAATTATCAATTGCTATTATTTTAGGGAATACGGTTGCATGGGCTGATTTTGCGTTATACGCTTATTTTTCTTTAGTGTTATCTAAAGTTTTTTCCCTTTTACTTCAAGTTCTAATGCATATATTTTGTATTTTATTGTTTTTGCATTGGGGTTTTTATTTCGTCCCATAGGTTCTGCTATTGCTGGTGTTTATGCCGATAAACACGGCAGGAAAAATACCCTCATGGCGACAGTGATTATTTCTTCTGTGATCACCGCTTTGATAGGCTTGTTGCCTTCTTATGATTCTATTGGTTTCTTTTCACCTTTGTTGTTAACTATTCTACGTATATTACAAACCATGTCGATAAGTGCAGAACCCACTAATTCTGGTTCTTTACTGATTGAGTCAGCACCAGAAAATCGAAAAGGATTAGTGACATCGTTTGTTATGGTGGGCATATTTGTTGGTTTCGTATTGGGAATTTACTCTTTTTATTTATTAAGTTCATGGCTAACAGCTGAGCAAATGAGCAAATGAGCAAATGAGCAATTGGGGCTGGCGGTTATCTTTTTTATTTTTTGCCTTTCTAGGTGTTATCGTTGTCATCGTATTGTCTTTTACTAATGAGTCACCATTGTTTTTACAAAGACAAAAAGAAAATAAGCTAAATCCTCACCCTTTCAAGACCGCTGTTGTTCATTATCCTCATCAAATGTTTATCCTTTTTTCAAAGGAAACAAAGAATACGGATTTATCGATTTAAGCTTAAAAATACTCTTTTTAGGCTTAAAATGAAAAAGCCTGAATGTGAATTATTCAGGCTTTTGTCGATGATGAGTCGATATGAAATTAAGGTCTGATCCCTATGCAACCTTGGGGAATATTTCCCCCAATGCTCAAATAATCACAACAGTCATCGATTTGCTGCCTTAAAAAATGATTACCACGGATCATCCAATCAGGCCATCGATCAAAGGCATGAAGCAGGTGCCAGAACACTTTTTCAATATCAGTTTGTGCATCCCCTTGATGGTTATACATTTGCCATTCTTCTAAGGTGTCCCATAAATATAATTGAATTTCATTAAATTCTAATTGTTCACCTAAAAATGCTTTTCCATACATTGCCAGCTGGGGTGCTTTATCATCAATGAACTCATTAGGTGTCATTGAGTTGCCTCCTTTTTGCTGTGCAACTTAAGTATAGAAGTAAAATTAATGACTTGAAATAAAAATAGCCAAAAATGACATTTTTGTGACATAGATCACTTTTATATTGTTTATTGTTTAAGACCTATCTATATTGATAGGTTGCTTATAGCCAAATTAACGGGTTTGGAGGTATATTTATCTTGGTAATAATTCTGCTTTTAGTAAAATAATCCCCTTGATGGGGAAATCGGGCCAATTTAATTTTTCATTGATCTGGGTGGGGACTGATGACATGGCTAAAAGGACTTCTTCACCTTGGATAACATAACCAAAAACAGCATATCCCCAACGGCGAGAAGAAGGGTCGAGTCGTTCATTATCACCTATATTAAAGTAGAATTGACTGGTTGCTGTATGAGGTTCATTCTCTCTTGCCATAGCGATCGTCCCTACGGCATTAGACAGTCCATTGCCCGATTCGTTAACAATAGGGGCTGAAGTTGGCTTTTCATTTTCTTGTAAATCAAGCCCCCCTCCTTGTATGACAAATCCGGGAATGATGCGATGAAAGAGCGTATTATCATAATGTCCATTGACCACATAGGTGAGGAAATTATCCACAGTGATAGGTGCCCGGCTTCTATCTAATTCAACAATGATTGTGCCCATGCTGGTTGTCAGTTTTACTTTAGGAAATAAAGTATTAGGCTGAATGTCGCTAGCAAACGCATTGTGGCTCATAAATAAAAATAACAGACCTGCAAGGTAATGATTAAGCGTTTTCATTGTGTTGATTCTATCCTTGAATGAATTGATTAAGCTCTGGATCCGTAATGATTTCTTGTGTGAGTATGGCGAGTTGTTTATTTATTTCAAGCTCCAAAGTGGCAAAATCAGGACTCAGTGGTTTTTTGAGCATCGCTTTGATCCGAAAACGTTTATTGAGTGTTTTTCTTTCCGTTTTGGTACTGGCGCCAGTTATAATGTCTCGCTGTTTATTGGCTACGGCATTGATAATAATTTCAGTCTTGGCTGTAAACCCGAATACGCCTTCATCAACATTGGTGAGCAATTTTTCAATTTGAAATTCTACAGAATTATGGGGATCTGAAGAGACTTGATAACCCGCTTCTTGTAATCCAGCTTGTAAAACACGATTCATTTGATCGCGTAAAGGCTCACTGGCACTGATTTGACGAGTCACGTTTCCATCATCAATGAAACGAACAATATATTGGAACGGTCTAATATCGGTTGTACTCATTGAAATGCTTGTATGTTCGGCAGTTTGCACGTTGATAATGGGAACTTGTGGATTTAAGGCTATATAACGTGGCGAATAACTTGTACAGCCTGTTAGACCGATTGAAACAAGCAGTAATAAATAGAAATGTCTCATTATCATGGTGTTAATTCTCTCTATAATGGAACGCAATAGGATACCAGAATTGGTTTTCTATGCCAGAGTGCAACGTGCTTACTTCATTTTAATAGCCAAACCTTCTTTAACGGCTTTAAGGAGAGATAAGGCTTGTGATTGTTAGTCAAAGGTTTTTAACGTACAGTCATTGGGTGGAATTTACTCAGCAGAAGATCGTTCTGTGTTTTTACTGGGCGAATAATGCGTATTGCTTAAGGAATAAGAGCGGATGAAATTAACTCAAATAAAACCTACTACGCCCTCCTCACTCGGGATGGCTGCGCCTGAATGTTTAATTAGTAAAGTGGGTAAAGTGGTTTTTGGTCAATTTGATGGACCGGTGGCTGCATTAGGTATTGAAAATTTCAGCTACGTGACTAACATGGATAAACCTGCGTCTTCATTATCTAAATACTTGGATTTTAAACAATTTCAGTTTGTTAGTATTGTCACTCCTGAATATATTGTTGCTGTGGCAATAGCGGATATTCGTTATTTGGGCAGTGCTTTTTGTTATTTTTATGACATTAAAAATGATGAACTGATTGAAACTCAGTGGCTTAAGCTTGGCTCATTCGGTTATCAAATGTCTCACTCTCCTATGGATGGCGTCGCTTATATTAACAGTAGAAAAGGTGAGGTAAAGTTCATTATTGAGCAAGGCTGTTGGCACCTTGAGGTTAAAACGGCAAGATTAGTTGTTAATGTAGATATTAGCCCTCAAGTGTTAAGTCTACCTATTGCTATGTGCACACCAACGGGTTATAACGGCTGGACTTATACTCAAAAGCATAATGGTCTCAATGTAGTGGGCTCATTATCAATTGATAATAAAGTGATCTCGCTTGAAAAGGCGCTGGCAAATTATGATTTTTCAGCAGGCTTTATGCGCCGAGAAACCAGTTGGCGTTGGGGGAGTATTAATGCGCATTTTAATGGCTCGATAATAGGATTGAATTTAGCATCGGGTGTCAATGAAACGGGGACGAATGAGAATGTGTTTTGGTTTAATGGTGAACGACATCCGCTTAGTCCAGTGCATTTTGATTTTTCTTATTTACAGCGTTCGGGATCAGACTTACTTGCACAAAACCGTTGGCGTCTCTATTCAGAAGATGCTTGTGTTGATTTAATATTTACTATCAAAAATCTTCGACGAGAAAAAATAAATTTACTCTTTATTAAGAGTAACTTTAGGCAGTATTTAGGTTATTACACTGGGACGATTATTGATAATAGCGGTAGAGTGCATAAGCTAAATAATGTGATAGGGTTAGCCGAAGATCATTATGCCAAATGGTGATAATCACTATTGGTTAAATAAAGTGAGCCTAGACGGTTGGACGTTAAAAGCCATTTTATGAATGAGAAAAGATACGATGAAAAAAGGAACAATAACGTATGGATATTAATGGATTAATTAAGTATCCCGAATTACTGCTGCTGATCTTAGCCCCTATTTTTTATGTTTTCATGATTATTGAATGGTACTTTGTTAATAAAAAACCAACGGCCCCATTAAGTTCACAATATCGATTACCTGAAGTACTTTGTAATTTTAGCTTGGCTGCAATGCATCAAACTGCGGATCTGGTTGCTGGCTTATTGATTATTGAACTTTATTTTTACTTTTTTAATTGGCGTCTGTTTTCAATTGAAATGACCTGGAGCTACTTCTTTTTATTGGTGTTAGCGCAAGATTTTTGTTATTACTGGTTCCATCGCGCAAGCCATCGAATTCGTTGGATGTGGGCGGCTCATGTTACTCATCACAGCTCTGAAACCATGAACTTTAGTACCGCGTTTAGGCAGAGTTTATTGTACCCATTAGTCGGAATGTGGATTTTTTGGATCCCCTTGGTTATTTTAGGCTTCGAGCCACGTTGGGTGATTTTTTCTGTGCTACTCAATTTGGGGCTACAATTTTTTGTACATACGCAGACAATTCAATCATTAGGTATTTTAGAGTGGATATTGAATACTCCTTCGCATCACAGGGTACATCATGGGCGGAATCCTCAATATATAGATAAAAACTATGCGGGGGTTTTTATTATTTGGGATCGACTTTTTGGCACATTTGAGCCTGAAAAAGAGCGGGTTCTTTACGGTATTACTCACTCAGTGAAGAGTTTTAACCCCTTTGTTGTCACTTTCAAAGAGTGGGGAAGCATGTGGCAAGAGGTAAGGGGAAAAGGATTAAGTGTGAGACAGAGGTTGAGTATTTTATTTGCCCCACCAAAATATTTACCTATTAACGAACAACATGTATTAGAAGTAAACGATAGAACTCGAACGCTTGAAGTTGACGTAAAGCAATGATGATTAAGTAAGTATTAGTGGAGTTGATCTTTTTCTATTTTATAAAGCAGAGTTTATAAGCTTAATAATATAGAATGTTGATTGTTTCAACTGGTATTACTTGTAAGTGCTTAACTAAAAGTTATCGTATATTTTGACGGATAATTATCCATGATGTTTTTTACACTCTCTTTGAGTGCATCAAAAGTGATAAAATCATGGCAAGATAACCAT
>NZ_JAKIKS010000044.1 GCF_023284005.1 Shewanella surugensis | reverse complement strand
GAACTCTACAGCGATGTTTAGGATGATTCTTGAACGCTTCTTCTAGCGTGGTGAACTCATGAGGTAACAGGGCTCTAACTTGTTTCATTTATAAAAAGTGATAATTCATATGCTAATGATAGTTATACAAAAATTTCGATATTGATACAAGTTCTATATCATTGGTAATGTAAAAAATATCAAAGATTAAATATTAACCTAATTGTTGGTAATTTTATACTCAGGTACTTAGCGACACTGTCAACTCAAGACGAACTGTTATTTTGTAATCGGTCATTATCCGTTTCTGCTTATGATGTGATTTATTATCTTGAAGATATGTTGTCGGATCAACAAGACTTTTTATTAATGGGTCAGGCGGGCTATGGTATCAATAATTGGGCGATGCATTATTTTATCAATTGGAATAATACCACATTATTATTACAAGAATCGTGGGGGGTGGGGAGCTATTCTGATATCAACCTTGCTAAGAAACGCCTTAGTTATAAATATGAACAATTAAAAAAAATATTAGTTCAAGTCCATAAAAAAAGTGCTTCTTTTCCTGGACGGCTTGTAGTCATTGATTCTGAATATAATCAATCGGGTTGGGGATGGAAGAAGTCAGATACTCATGTGGAGTGGGAAAAAGAAGACATGGATATTTTTGAGAATGTGAATCAAGCATTGGCTCAAATCGATTAGTTGGTCTGTTTCAATATGTAGAAATATTGAATAAAACATCATCTTTCCATAGCTTACGTTATTCAATGCCATTGACTTTTCAAACTGTGCTATGTCATAAAGGGGATAAGTACTTCAACGATGATCCCCAAGGCAATGCTTAAGAAAATAATACCTGTGACAAGGTTAATCATGGGCGTCATGTGTTTGAGTCTCAATTGTATATGTGCTTTAGATAAAAAGAGGCTAAGTAAGCTAAACCATAAAAGTGACAGTGAGAATAATAATATCACACTGGCAAGCTGAGTCTTAAGGTCGACTTCAGGGGTTATTAAGGTCGAAAAGAGGGTAATGAAAAAAATCAGTGCCTTTGGATTGAGTAAATTGGTCAATAAGCCTTGCCTAAAGGCTTGAAGTGGGCTGAGCACTATTATTGATATGGCCTTTTTCTTAGACGAATTGTTCAAGGATAGGCTAGAAAAGGCGGCTTTAAGGGCATGAACGCCTATCCAAGCAAGGTAAGAAGCACCCATCAATTGCACTAAAGTGAAAAGGATTGTGGAGCTGTGGATGAGTAAACTGACCCCCGTTAAGCTTAAGCTTGTGAGAATCAGAATGCCTACAGAAATACCTAGTGCAGCAGCAAGAGCCACTTGACGGTTTTGTTGTGTGGCTACTTTGACTGTTAAGGCAAAATCAGGGCCAGGACTCATCAGGGCTAAACTATGAATGATGGCCAGCGTTGTCAATAATTCGAAATCCATATTGTTATGTTCACAAAGTATAAAGAGGAATATAAATCAATTATCGTTAATTTGAGTATTGATGGATTGTAATAAATTGCAATGACAGCTTATTGATTAAAGAACCTATTAATCAGTGCTTGTCAATTAAGAACCTATCAATCGACGTTGAAAGTGACTTGGTGTGATTAAATAGGCTTCTTTAAAGGCTTTGTTGAAATGACTTTGATCAAAAAATCCCATATCGTGAGCAATATTTGTTGATGTTCCCCCCTTAAGTAAGGCTTTCTTTGCATGTTCTAGTCTGAGTCGCTTTAAATAGGCGTGAGGTGTCATGCCTGTTGCTTGTTTAAATTGCCGAAGAAATTGAAATTGACTTAAATCGAGCTGGTTGGCGAGATCCTCTAATTTAAAATAATGAGTTAAGTTTTTATTAAACAATGATTTAACTGCTATCAGTTGTTTGTTGCTTAAGCTAAATTGATGAAGGTGTGTACTTTGAACTTTTTGGCTATGACGCAGCAGTAATTCGGTAGTAAACGCCATGGTTGCAGTTTCTTTTAGCAGCCGATTGTCGTGATGCTGCTCTTCTTGTTGGGTGAGAAGTGAGTGTAAATTTAAAAAAGCGTGGCAAAACGCAGGATCGGGTAAAATCGCATGAGAAAAGAAACAGTCCGAGTGATGTAATTCTTGTGCAATATGATTGATATAATGAATCGGCAATGATAATACATTAGCCGTGTAGCCCTCATTTTGATAACTTTCGCCATCATGGACTTCATCATGGACTTCATCATGGACTTCATCATGGACTTCATCATGGACTTCATCATGGACTTCATCAGGGTTTAGGGTGGAAAGCACCGTGTTATTCACATGATAACCTTGGCCTTTATGGGTATAACGCTGACTACCTTCGGTAATTAAGCCGATGTGATAATCTAAATGGACATGTTTTGGAAAGGTAAAGTGTTGCAATCGTGCACGACTGATCTCCATTCCTGCAATGCTTGGATTATGCCAATAGTGAATACATTCTTTTTGCATGTTGCTACTTGTTGTTATTTTCTCTTTGTTTAGTAAAAAGTCGCACACAGAGAGATAAAATGGATGATCCCATCATAGCGATTGCCAGATACTCAGACTAGTAAATAATTGCAGGTGCTTATATTCGTTCTAAAGTGTTCCCTGATTGGTATCTTTAGATTGCATGGGTATAATCTCTATGGTCTATCGTTAATTAGTGCTAAATTCGTTGGCATAAAAGACTTTTACTATCAATAGGAGCCCCCGTGAAAGGTCAGATTATAAGAGAAATGAAAGTGTTAAAGGTTATTGATCCCGCTTTTGAAGTGCAAAGACGAGTCGCGTTTATTAAGGCCAAGCTTAAGCAGTCTAGCTTTAATGCTTTGGTGCTTGGGATCAGCGGGGGGGTTGATTCATCGGTTGCAGGGCGTTTATGCCAGCTGGCCGTTAATGAGCTTAACGAAGAAACTAATCGTGCAGAAGTGGATAATTCAGTACAGGCTGAAGCTGGGATGAGTAAAGATGAATATCAATTTATTGCAGTGCGTTTACCTTATAAGGTTCAAAAAGATGAACATGAAGCGCAGTCAGCTTGCCAATTTATAGCGCCATCAAAACAAGTGACGGTGAATATCGGTCAAGGGGTGGATGAATTGCATCATGCTGTTTTGACTGGGGTAACAGATGCAGGGTTAGTGAATGAAAATAACAATACGGATTTTGTTAAGGGTAATGTAAAAGCGCGGATGCGTATGATCGCACAATATGAAATTGCAGGTTTAATGGGGGCCTTAGTGGTAGGGACAGATCATAGCGCTGAAAATATTACTGGGTTTTATACTAAATGGGGAGATGGTGCGTGCGATCTTGCGCCTCTATTTGGATTTAATAAACGCCAAGTGAGACAAGTGGCACGCTTTTTAGATGCCCCAGAAACGTTGGTGGTTAAAGCCCCTACGGCCGATTTGGAATGCAGCCAACCTCAATTAGAAGATGAGGTGTCGCTAGGGCTGACTTATGATCAAATTGATGATTTTCTCGAAGGCAAAGAGGTGTCGAGTTTTGTGAGTGATAAGTTAATTTCCATCTATAAAGCCACGCAACATAAACGTGAACCCATCCCCACTATTTATGATTAATGATAGTCGTTAAGAGTAACGCTTATGTGTTACTCTCGATAAGGATATTTTCATATCATTTTGCTATAAATAAAAAAAATTAAGCAACTAAAAAACCTGATCACCTTTATATTCAATAATATTGAAAATGGGTGTTGCGTTTCTGTCTGTGACGAAGTGGCCATTATCAACTAACCTTATAGCGTTCAATATCGGAGTATTGCTAATAAGGATATATCTCATGAAAACCTTCTTTTGTTCAATTTTAATGGGTCTACTTTTTGGTTTGAATTTTTCGGCTCAGGCCGATCCTATTCAAGACTTAAGTATGAATGCTTACAAAGCAGGCTGGTTTCCAAACTTTTACCAGGGGCAAGCCATGACCTGTCCAAAAGCGTGTGAGGTTTGGGTTGGGACGCGTGCGGAGCAGGAAAAAACGACTGATATCGTATCCACAAAAGATGTGGCTTACGTGTGTAAAATTACGCGCGATCCGGCCATTATTATGGATCCGCAAAACGATCCGAGTTCTCATTGGATTTATGGTTCCCAGTTCGATGATGTCGCAGCTTGTTTTGCGACGCGCAATATAGGCTCAGACTTATTTATGTGCTTATGTGTGGATTATTAACTGGGCGGATGTCAAATCATAAGGATTTTTTGCGGAGAATTTAAAAGCCTTATTTATCCAAGGAGTCGTGGAGTCTTTTTCTCTACAAGGGTCAATATAAAGCCACATCAATCCTCAGTTAACTGAGGATTGATGTGGCTTTTGCATTTTGGGCTCAATGAATAGTGAAGGTCACTCATTTATTTCTATTGAGTGTTATTTTTCAGCAGATAATATATTTTTTGAGTTTTTCACTGACAATGAGCTTTGACGATTATGGGGGGCGTGGCCTACTCTTTCATATGTCCAAGTGACATGAAAACTGCATTTGTAGCTGATATGGAGATAGTCTCTTAGGCTAGGTGTTATGTAGCAATCATAATCGTGGGTATTTGGATTGATTCTTTGGTTCATGTTGTTTGCTGATAAAATGTAGAGCTGAGTGGAATGCGCAAGATGGATCGTTATTTTATTGGCGTTGATGTGGGAAGTCACAGTGTGCGATCTGGTTTTTTTAATGCCAGTGACCGAAAAATGACGGAAGCTAAGCATGAGACACTGATGTTTAAACCTCAGGCTGATTTTAATAGACGTTTATCCTTGATTAGCGGGGCGCGTCGTCTTGCCATATGCTTATACAAGCACGTGATACTTCATTAATCCTATTAGGGTTTGATTCGGCGTAAAAAGTGTTTTGACCTTGGGGTCACTTAGATACCCTTCTTCGCGTAGCGAATTTGAGTCTAAGCGAAAAGCCTTGGCGTGGGGTTGTTGATTATGTGGTTTTTTAGCGGGAGTTAAAAACATGGTAGGCAAGATTAAGTCAAGCCGTATCAAAACTCAAGTTTGAGTTTCATGCGGCTTTTTGTTTGTGTTTAAAAATATTAGTGTCATTTTGATAGGGTTATCAGCTTCATTTGTAGATAAATTTAAACCTTAAAATGGCTGATTGAAGTAAAGGATATTCAATCTTAGTTATCTAGGCTTAATATTGCCTCATACCAGCTCATTATTGGATTACGGACTATTTGATCGTTAGCTTCGTCAACAATACTGCTGCAGGGGCCTCGCTCAAATCCGAGATTACAACTGTCTCCCGTTTGGTCGATATAATTGATGTAATAGGATACAGTGCCTTGGCCGCTGGCCAATTGAATATCACTGGATTGTAATTGGATCGCGAATACTTTCGATCTATTCTCTTCATTGACCATCATCTTCAACTCTTCGAATGCTAAATCAAATTCATCATCGTTTAAGTTTTGAGTGAGGAGCTTTTCAAATTGTATTTTAAAGCCTTGAATGTCGGTTCCGCATAAATAATCCATAATATAATCACAAATATAATCAAAAGTGCGTTGGATTAAATGGGCTTTTTCTATGCTAAGTGGTTCGTTTGCCGTTAATATTAAGCCTGATTGTTCTGCATTTTCTCCTATTGCTCTGTTGATTGTATTTTGAAAATAGCTCTCACTGATGTTAATGCTATGTTATCCTTCTCTGTCGGTTGAATTAACGGCATTTTGGTTGTTCTCTGAAGAGAGCGAGTAGGCATTAATATTTGTTGCGAGTGGGTTAAAATAAGTCATATGAGTTGTCCTTTCTATGCGGGATGTTGAAGTGACAGGTTATGATACTTCTATGGCACCTTGGCTTCTATAAATATACATATTTTCAATGAAATCGTTAGTACTTTAGTCTGTTATTTTATGTTGTTACGAGTGGTGCATGGGCATTGTTTTTCATCCTAAATAATATGGCTTTAATCAGTGTTGAAGGTATTATTTAAGATATTCTGATTTTAAGAAGGTTAACATGTGTCAGCTTATTGCTAAGATCTAGGATACTTTCGTGATCCGTTATACTATGAGACTTACCATACATATTTACTTTTTGGGCTGATTCCGTTCCAAATAGGATGTCGAGTTGTCTCAATGCAATAAAAAACTCATTATCGCTATGCTAGCTGCGGGTGGCAGCCGCCGTTTTAAGGGCACTAAATTAGCTGCCACACTGAAAAGCAGCCAGAATGCGATACTCTTGGATACTTACCTTAAGTTAAAACGCGCTGCAGATGTTATTAATGCGGGTATGAATACAGACATTAATCTTGAGATGGAAGTCGAAGTCGTGGTGATTTTAGGTGGGCATCGGGCGCAGTTGCAGCCTTTATTACCAGAAAGCACCCATTGGGTAGTCAATCCCGATTGGGAGCAAGGCTTATCGACTTCGGTGAGGTGCGCAGCGCAGCATGCGATTAATTCACAAGCGTCAGGTTTGATGTTAACCCTTGCCGATCAAGTGGCTATTTCAGCAGCAGACTATCTAGAGCTTATTTATCTTTGGCAGCAAGATAAACAAACAGTGGCGTCGGAGTATTTAGAGGAGCCGGGCGTACCTGCTATTTTTAATGGAGACGATTTAGCGGTGTTTTCGAGAATTAAAGGTGATAGAGGCGCTAAGCCAGTGTTAATGCAATATAAAGCCCAAGGACGATTGAGTATGTTATCGCTGGATTGTGGCGCGTTAGATATTGATACTCGCGACGATCTTAATCGCTGGGATCTGCAATAGCGTTAAAACAGTTGGTTGTTTTTATACGCCCCTAAAAGCACTCCGTTGAAAAAAGAGAAAAGTCTTTTATGCTTCGTTACTGAGCATCAACTTAGAATCATTAGGCTATCAGCTCAAGAAGACAGTTGTGCTCGTTCACTCACGTCCATGTGATCACGACATTTGTTATCTGACCTATATGGATATCGGGAATGTCTTATTATTGTCTGGAGCAACAAAGACCTTAAACATCAGATGACGGGAATGTTATTGATGCAAGAGCAATTAACGATCTTGCTTAAAAGGCTTTAAATTCCAGCTGGATCCGGTATCTTCAATGGTTACGGGTATACATGTCGATATTGGCGTCGAACCTAACTGGATGGCCTTTCCTTTTTCACTTTTCTATTTTTTTAAATGCCCATATATGAGTAGGTGATACTGCATTAATAAATTATCGCTGTTCTATTTGTATTCGTATTACGCTAATTTCATGGTTCTGCTCTGTTATTTTACAACTGAAAATGTGACTTTGTGACGAAATATTGAGAAATTGTGGGGTTAATAGCATTTTTATGTATTAATTCGTGTTTTTTTACTCAAAAAAAGGTAATTTAGCCTACTTGTAAATTATGTTTACCTAATGCAGTAGCAGATTGGAATCGCGGGGGTGGGCTAAGTGAGAGGCTCACCTTTATATTCCATGCTAATAATAATTAATAATAAAAGCGCATTGATACATGGGCGTACGGCGATTTAAGTCGAGGATGCTTTAAAAGGTAACGCAATAACTTGATGAGTCAGTTTTAAAGTAAGCGGTTTAAGCCGAATACGACTATGTGGTATGAGTTCGGAGATATTTATGGAAAATCGTTGGTCTGTGGCTGTTTCAGCGGGGTTACTTGCTGTCGTTTGGGCAGGCGTTGCAGATGTTTTTAATTGGATCACTTGGCTGGGTTTCATGGGGTGCAGTACTTTTTTCGCTCAACATCTGTCAGGGATAAAAGGCATGTTTATGGCTTGGGCGACCAATTTATCTGGCGTGTTATGGGGTTGGTTGATTATTTCGGCGAGTAGTTTCTTTGTGTCGCCCATGGTGGGATATATTATGACTGGACTCGTGACTGCTGCCATGTGTTTACAAGCCAGTTATTATCGTTTGGCCTTTATTCCAGGCACTTTTATTGGTTGTTGTGTCTGTTTTGCGCTAGCGGGCGATTTAGTGGCCATTATACCGCCATTATTGATTGGAGGTACATTGGGCTTAGCGATGAGCTTATTAACAGGACAATTTGTGAGCTTGAGTAATAAGTTATCAAAAGCACAAGTAGCAGAGTGAGCGTTTGAAGAATGTAGTGAGTATTGTTGAATAAAGTGTCTAACGGGTCAGTAAAAAATGTACTTTAGATAAGTGAAACTAAAGTACACTTTTTTAACGAGAATAGTTTATTTAAAGCTGCTCCAAATCGGGGCATGATCTGATGGTTTCTCAATGGCCCTAAGTTCATAATCAACATCGGACTCGACAAGGCTTTCGGCGAGTGAAGACGTTGCGAGCACCACATCGATGCGCAAGCCGCGATTATCAACAAAGCCTTTACTGCGATAATCAAACCAAGAATAACGCTCGGTGCGATCAGGGTGCAGTTGACGGAAGGTATCGATGAATCCCCAGTTTAACAATGTTGCTAGCCATTCACGCTCCTCTGGTTGAAAGCTGCATTTTCCGGTTTTCAACCAGCGCTTGGCGTTAACATCCCCAATACCAATATCGAGATCAATCGGTGAAATATTGATATCGCCGATAATCGCAATGTCTTCTTCAGGATCATGATACTCATTCAAATAGTGCATCAGATCTTGATAAAATCGACGTTTAGCAGGGTACTTAGTCTCATGATTGATGTTATCTCCCTGAGGGAAATAGCCATTAAGCACAGTGAGAAGACGGCCATTTTCTTGTATAAAAGTGCCCATGATCATACGGCGCTGAGCATCTTCCCCATCAGTTGTAAAACCTTTTTTAATTTTTGTAGGGGCTTGCTTAGATAACATTGCCACACCGTAATGGGCTTTTCCGCCATGAAAATGAACATGGTAGCCCATGGCTTCTACATCTGCTAAAGGAAAGGCTTCATCATGAACCTTAGTCTCTTGCAGGCCGATAATATCGGGTTGGTGAGAGTCAATTAATGCTTGAAGCTGATGTAGTCTTGCGCGTAATCCATTGATATTAAATGAAACTATTTTCACTATGGTTTTTCCTTAGGGTAATACGCGTTTAAACGGTTTAACAATCACACTTTGATAAACACCTGCACTGATATAGGGATCGTTGTCGGCCCAAGCTTGTGCCTGCTCGATAGAGTCAAAGTCGGCCACGACTAAGGATCCTGTAAAACCGGCATCACCGGGGTTGTCGTTATCAATGGCAGGATGGGGACCTGCGATGAGCAGTTTACCTTCGTCGGCGAGCAGCTGTAGGCGAGCAAGGTGTTCGCTCCGTACAGATTTTCTTTTTGCTAAACTGTTTTCAATGTCTTGAGATGAGATCATATACCACATTATTTCAGTTCCTTACGCTGCTCTTCAGACATGTTTTTATAGAGATAAATGATAGTGATTACGGTGTTGATAAGGGTGAGTGCGGTTAAACCGAAGACTTTAAAGTTTACCCAAGTTTCCTGCGGTAAACTAAAGGCGACATAAATATTTAATAAACCACATGCGGCAAAAAAGAAAACCCAATACCAAGTGACATGTGCCCATATTTTATCGGCAACAATCAGCTCTTTTCCTAGCATACTTTTGAGGACAGGCTTATTAATAAGCTGGCTCACGATTAACCCAATGGCAAACAATGAGTAAACGATGGTGACTTTCCATTTAATAAAGGCATCATCATGGAAAAATAAGGTTAAAGAACCAAAAACAGTCACCATGGCAAAGGTGATGAGATGCATTTTTTCTAGTTTTTTGTACAGCATATAACTGACGATCAGTTGCAGCGCGGTGGCGACAATAAGCGCACCACTGGCGACATAAATATCGTAGATTTTATAAAAAGCAAAGAAAATGACTAAAGGTAAAAAATCGAGCAACTGTTTCATAAAGTGATATCAATCAAAATAAGTAAAAGTAGCCCTGAGTGTAGCACGATGGTGAAAGCGGAAAAAGCTCAGGGTAATATTAAGGGCTGATTTGAATAAGCGCTGTGGTGAGTTTATCACTTGGATTGGTTTGAGTGATGGATAAATAAGTATCACTGCTTTTTCTTGCCGATATAGGGAGACTGTTTTTAGTATTCTCTAAATAGACGTAATTATGGTAAATCATATTCCTGATACTCTCGTGGTTATTTTCTTTTAATGTATAAGAGACAACGAACCGCTCCGTTTCAATGAGATAACCGACGCCTTTATATCGATAAAAAGTTAATTGGTTAGGCTGTAGAATGTTAACTTGGCAATGTCGGTAAGGATTTTCTGCACGTGGGTGACGGTACCACAGATGAGGTGATTGATTGGGGTTATTGTGTTTAATGGTTTTATTACGGGTTACAGCAATGGTGAGATTAGTACATCCATGGGCAAGGAAACTCACTATCATTTTTTGGTCCGTGTTATTGAATACCGTGACCTGAGTGTCTTTAGGGATGTTAGTTTCGGGAAAAGCATTAACGACCTGAGTCAATAATACTGTAAAGATAAGTAAAAACAATGCCTTTAAACTAAATGTTTGGCACATACTTCCTCCTTTTTTATTTTGTCACTTTATAAAAAATAGGAGTGGGTTAACCTAAAAGCAAAGATAATATTGTTACATTGTATGTTCTGGTGTTTACTTTCTGTTTAATTGACTCTTTAATCACTACATGGTGTTATCAAGTGGTGACTTAGGTGTGGGCTGATCCGAACTTAGCGTATTAATCCGAGTTTGGCCGCTCGCTGGAGTGTCTATGTTAATGGTGTGAATTAATGACAATCACAACTAGCTTCAGTACGCTTGCAATACTGAATCTGCAGCACAGAAACAATCTACTTTTCCATCCTTAGAAGAGCAGCTGACTCCGACTGAAATGAGACCTGTTTCGGCCATATTATCACTAATATTTTGACGTGCTGAAATTTCAGAAATCCATTCACCTTGGAGTATTAAGTCAGTAAATAAATACTCCATTTCTGTCCAGTTTACATTTGTTTTTGGCTGAATGTAAGGTAAGTTTCGATTAGGATTGGCGTAGGCTAAACTTGAAGTCAATATGATTAAAAGTATGAGGTGGTGGCAGAATGCTAGCATGTTGATTCCTTTTTAGTTCTGATTAAATTGAGTCAATTCACTTCTTCACGTTGATTCATATGAATGCATCATTTTTTATGACGATAAGAGGTGCCAATAATAACATTGAGTTAGCAATGATTGATTTTCTCGCTTAAAAAATATTAACGTTGGTTGTTATTTCTCAATAAGAGGTAGTCATTAAGGCTTAAATTGATAGACTGGAGCAGAGTTGAGATGTTAACTTCTGATCATTACAGGATAAAACGAAACGATGATAAGTTCGGTCAGTATAGTGGGGTGTGGTTGGTTTTACCTTTAGCAAAAGCATTAGTAAAGGAAAACTTAATGGTTCGAGGATCGAAACGTACTCAGCAACAAGCACAATGGTTGGTAAAAGAAGGGATAGCAGGCTTCAGTTTGGACTTAGATGATTGCACCACAAGCCAAACTAATCGCCGAGTCAATCTCTTTGGGTTTGATTCCCCGCAGCTTGCTGCGTAAAAATCTTCAAGTGTTAGAATGAGTGGATGAGCACATTTATTCATAAAAGTCACAATGTATCAGTTCTTATGTACCATATAGTTTGTCCGACAAAATACAGAAAAGCTGTTTTTACTGAGGAGGTAGATACAGAGTTGAAGAATATTTGTATTGATATATCAAATCGGTATGAAATTATTTTCATTGAGATAGTAGCGGACAAAGATCATGTCCATTTTCTTATACAGTCGGTGCCAATGTATAGCCCCAAAAAGATAGTACAGATAATTAAAAGTATTTCAGCTCGTGAAATATTCAAGAGATGTCCTGAAGTGAAAAAGCAATTATGGGGAGGGCCGTTTTGGTCAGATGGTTATTTTGTTAGCACAGTAGGAAAGCACGGTGATGAAGAAATGATCAAAAAATATGTAAAGAATCAAGGTAATGATGACTATAAACAGTTTCATAAACAATCGGTAGAGAAGAGTGAACAGTTGATGGTGTGGTGATCAATTAATACCCCGCAGCTTGCTGAGGGGATTTTTATTAGCCGCCGAGCAAGTGTTTAGCGATGTGGCGCCAACCTGTGTGCTGAGGTTTGCCGGTTTAGTAGGCCCTAATCGTCATCCTGGACGCTTCTTATCAGGAAAAAGTGATATTGCGGGAGGGGCTGCGCCCGTTAATCTGGTGCATTTGGGTGATTTTGTTAAGGCGGTCACTTGTATCATTTTAGCCGATAATGTTCAGAGTGTTTATAATCTTTGTGCACAGGAACATCCAAGTCGGCAAGCATTTTACCGAGCCGCTTCTATTGATTTAGGGCTCACTTTACCTGTATTCAACCAGATTGAGCAGGTGGGGAAAAGAGTGGATGGGGACTTAATCACACGTGATTTAGGTTTCGCATATCAGTTTAACGAGCCCCTCGATATGTTGAGTCATTGCTAGCTATTTATTATTAATTACCGATGGTGTCATTTATGAAAAATGTTTTAAAAAACAAATATCTATTGTTATTTTTTGTGACAATTTTAATGCCTTTGCTTGTTAGTGCTAATACAAATTCAAGTGCGGTAACTTATGTAGAAGGCCAAGATTATACGCATATAGCAGGGATCCCTGAGGCTCAACAGCCTGTCGTACGTGAATTCTTTTCTTATAATTGTCCTCATTGTTATCGTCAAGATGCATTATTTGAACAAACGGCCACTTTACTGGGTAAGGATATTGTATTTGTTAGGACCCCTGTCGGCGCAGGTAGAGAGTCTTGGATTTTAAGTCAAAAGGCTTATTATCTTGCGCAGACGTTTAAGGTGACTCGTCAAGTGCATGGGGCCATTTTTAAGCGTATTCATGAGCAAGAAGGCAGTTTTAAAAATGACATGGATCTGGTTAACTTTTTTGTTAAACAAGGATTAGAAGTCAATGAGGTTAAGGCTACATTGGTGTCTGTGGATGCGAGCCTCGCATTATCCAATTACGATCTTCAAGCGCAATTGTCAGGTATTCGCGGCGTGCCTTCATTGTTGGTGAATGGTCAATACCTAATCAGTTCGATATCACAAACACCTGAGCAGCTTAGCAAGCTGATTCAATATTTAAGTCAGTTACCGATTAAAACCAGGGAATAATGATCCCCAAGCCAGTTGACTATGCATCTTTATCTGGCTTGGATCTTGTAGAATCATTGTCAGCTTGAGTGGCAATGATTTTTATTGTTTTTCCTTTCCTTATTTTCTATTGCTGACGCTATGAGTTTGATATGCTAATGGTGTGATAATATATAAATCATCTGAGACAAATTCATCGCTTTTGGCTTGGCCCCACCAGTGATGCCAAGGACCTAGATCACTGGTACTGTGAAATAATGCTTTGGACGTTAAGTGGGTGACTAAGCTTCCAAGAGAAATGGGCAGTCCTGATGGTGTCCTCTTTTTGATCATTTGTGGCATTAAGTCGGCAGGATCGTTCAGTCCCATTGCCCCGACAAGTTCATAGAAACTGTGTAAGGTGTTTTTATGAAAATGCATCACCCGCTCACTTTTCAGGTTAACATCGATAGCTTTACTTCGCACCGGATCTTGTGTGGCGACGCCTGTTGGACAACGATTGGTATTGCAGTGACGAGATTGTACGCATCCTATGGCGAGCATCATGGTTCTAGCTACATTGACGGTATCGGCGCCAAGGGCAATTTTTGTCAATAAATCGAAACTCGAAGCGGTTTTTCCTGAGCCAATAATACGAATTTTATTTCTAAGATCAACACCCATTAAAGCATTATGCACAAAGTAAATACCTTCAAGGCAAGTCATGCCTAAATGATTACTAAACTCTAAAGGCGCTGCACCAGTGCCACCTTCAGCACCGTCGACGGTAATAAAATCGGGAAGAATATTAGTTTCTAGCATGGCTTTACAAATGCACAAAAATTCTGCTGGATTACCGATACAGAGTTTAAACCCGACGGGCTTTCCGTCGCTCAGTTGACGTAATCTTTTTACGAATGTGAGTAAGGCTATCGGGGTGGTGCATTCAGGGTTGACTGCGGGTGACACACAGTCTTGTCCTTTAGTAATATGGCGGATAGAGGCGATTTCATCGGTAATTTTAGCCGCAGGTAACACACCGCCGTGACCGGGTTTCGCCCCTTGAGATAATTTGATTTCAATCATTTTTATTTGGGGTTTGTTGGCCATGGCTTTAAACATATCATCATCGAATTGGCCTTCATCGTTTCGGCAGCCAAATAAGCCTGAGCCCACTTGCCAAACAAGATCGCCTCCGTGCTTTAAATGATAAGGACTGACGCCTCCTTCTCCAGTGTTATGGAAGCAGTGTGCTTTTTTAGCCCCTAAATTAAGCGCTTCAATCGCGTTACGGCTAAGGGCACCAAAACTCATAGCGGATATATTCAGATAAGAGGCGCGATAGGGCTGGGTGCAATCATCGCCGCCAAAGATGATGTGTTTAGTTTCTGCTTTGACTGTTTTAGGGTTTAAGGAATGCCATGCGCTTAAATAATTTTCTTCCATTAAGTTTCGCTGGGTACCAAAGGCGATGGTATCTCTGACATTTTTTGCTCTTTGGTATACCAATGAACGTTGTTCACGGTTAAAGGGCTTTTCTTCTTCGTCATTAGCGATGAAATATTGTTGTATTTCAACTCGGAAGGATTCTAAAAAGTAACGAATATAGGCAACGCTTGGATAGAGACGATTCAAGTTATGTTTACTAAACTTTAAATCATAAAAGCCGACGATGGTATAAAGTAATGTACAACACAAAATGAGAACAGAGGAAAGATCACCAACATTAAGCCAGAGGGTAAAAGCCAGTATATTACCTACGCTAGCAATGAACCAAAATACTTTCTGCATCGGAGTCATAAAGGATCCTTTTATTACGTCTAATTCGATCGTAGAGTATGAGTGTCTATTCAACGCCATTGCTGTAACTATAGCAAGGTCGTTGACATTTTATTCCGGTTTCTTTCAATGTGCTATTGATGAGATTCAAAAAATCTGAAAATATACCCCAATCGGTTCAAAATGCAGGATCTCGCTGACATTAAACGTTTTGATCGTTAATGGCTTTTATGCATTTACTGATATTTTTCTCCAGTAGATCATCATTTTCATTGATCTGGCTATGATATTTATGCTTTCTTCAGGATAAGATGACCAGATCGTTTATTCAGGATCATTATTGGCTTAAGAGTATTTTTAATGTCAACTGAACCCATATACCCGTGATACTTCAAGATGCATGTTTTCAGAGCCAGTAAAACCAATCAATTTAAGGCGCATGATTGCGGGAATGTAGGCACCTTTTAAAAGCATGCAACATAGAAGTGATTGGTTTTAATGGCTCCTAATAGGCTGGTTTAAAAGCCTTTTATTCTGCGTTATAGAGCATTAACTTAGAATCACTAGGTCATCTGCTTAAAGCCTTGCCTACAAGGCTTTTAATTCCAGCTGAATCCTGCATCTTGAAGTATCACGGGTATATAACGCGATCGCTTGGGTATCGATTTAGCGTCATTTAGGGATATCATCTATTATTAAGCAATGAACAGTATTGGAGTGAGTCATGGTCGTTGCAGAGACAGATCGGTTATACCTTCGGCGATTTATCGCTGATGATGCTAAAGCCGTTTTTTTACTCAATAGTATGCCTAAAATCTTAAGTCATTTACCGGGTTCACCGATAAAGTCGATAGAGGAGGCACGTCGAGTCATCATTGATGTTGCCTTACCGATGTATGCTGAGTTTGATTATGGTCGATGGGCTGTTGTTCATAAGCAAGATGATCGCGTTATTGGCTATTGTGGCCCTAAATACCTAGCCGAGTATAATGAAGTTGAATTAGCCTTTCGGTACTTACCGGAATATTGGGGTCAAGGTTTTGCAACAGAAGCAGCCGTTGCAGCCATAGAGGAGTGTGAGGAGTATCATCTTACTGGTATGATAGCCTTGGTATTACTCGGTAATAAAGAATATGAAAAGGTGCTTAATAAGATTAAAATGTTTGAAATAAAACGTGACAATTATTTAGGCTATAAAGTGAAAATATTCCACAGATTCTTTAATCATTAATATTGCGCATTGTGTTGAGAACTTTGAACGTGAGTCGTTTGAACATGCATTTGGTATATAAAAAAACCAGCTAGTATTGCTGGTTTGTACACTTCTATTTAATTGTTATTCTACGTCATGATTGCAGCTATCATCGGTACAAACACCGTATAAATATAAGCTGTGATTAGTCAGTTTAATATTGTATTTAGTGGCAATGATATCTTGACGTTGTTCGATGATGTCATCGGCAAATTCAATGACTTTACCACAAGATAAACACACTAAATGATCATGATGATGCTGGCTGGCAAGTTCAAATACGGCTTTACCACTTTCAAAATGATGACGTGTCACAATGCCTGCGTCATCAAATTGGTTTAACACGCGATATACCGTTGCAAGGCCAATTTCTTCACCTAAATCTAATAATCTTTTATAAAGATCTTCAGCACTGATGTGTTGGTTTTCCGGCTCTTGCATGAGCTCTAAGATCTTAATTCGGGGAAGGGTCACTTTTAACCCTGCTTTTTTTAGCGCTTGATTTCCATCAGTCATGATGCATCTCTTATTTGCAGAACGATTAGCATAAGTGTTAATGGTTCATTTGTGGCCGTTGAAACCATTATATGTGTACAAATAGAAAACTGAAACCTTTGATTTCTCCATATGTCCTCGAATGAATAATAATTATAGGGTATTTTTAAAAATATAAGATAAAACAATCAATTTAAGCATACATTCTGTAATGTTACTCGTTAATGCGATGAACAGAGGATGAGGAAAAACAATCTATATTATTGGATTAACAGGATCGAAAAAACCCCATAAAGTGTTTTATGGGGTTTTTATTTTTGTTAAAGATGAGTCGCTAACTAAGCATTACTTCTTAGCTGCAGCTTCACGTGCTTTAACTTCAGCAATCACTTTTTCAGAAACACTGTTTGGACATGGTGAGTAGTGAGCGAATTCCATAGAGAATTGGCCACGGCCCGATGTCATAGTACGTAGTGAACCGATGTAACCGAACATTTCGGATAACGGTACGTCAGCTTTAATACGAACACCAGTCACACCGGCCATTTGGTCTTTGATCATACCGCGACGACGGTTAAGATCGCCAATAACATCACCCACGTTGTCATCTGGGCTAAATACGTCAACATTCATGATAGGTTCAAGAAGTTGTGCACCGGCTTTAGGCATAGATTGACGGAAAGCGCCTTTAGCAGCGATTTCGAACGCGATAGCTGACGAATCAACTGCGTGGAAAGCACCATCAAGAAGAACGAGTTCAACATCTAATACAGGGAAACCAGCAACCGTACCCGTACCCATCAAAGAGGCGAAACCTTTCTCAACGGCAGGCCAGAATTCCTTAGGAACATTACCACCAACAACTTTAGAGCTGAAAGTGAAACCTGTGTTTTGCTCACCAGGACGAATGATGTAATCAATTTTACCGAATTGACCAGAACCACCAGACTGTTTCTTATGCGTGTAGCTATCTTCAATTTCTTTAGTGATAGTTTCACGGTAAGCAACTTGAGGCTCACCTACAATGAGATCTACACCGTATGTACGCTTCAGGATATCGACCTTAATGTCTAGGTGAAGTTCACCCATACCTTTAAGAATCGTTTCACCTGAATCAATATCTGTTTCTACGCGGAATGATGGATCTTCAGCGATCATCTTACCGATAGCGATACCCATTTTCTCTGATCCGCCTTTATCTTTTGGTGTAACAGAGATAGAGATAACGGGCTCAGGAAATACCATCGCTTCTAGTGTACAAGGATGCTTAACATCACACAGAGTGTGACCTGTTTGCACGTTCTTCATACCGACGATAGCGATGATGTCACCCGCTTGAGCAGATTCTAATTCGTTACGCTCATCGGCTTGCATTTCAACCATACGACCTACACGTTCAGTTTTACCGGTGAACGAGTTAAGGATGGTGTCTCCCCTGTTCAGTTTACCTGAGTAAATACGGACGAAGGTAAGTGCACCGAAACGGTCATCCATGATTTTGAATGCTAGTGCTTTAAGTGGTTCATCAATAGAAACAAGTGCGAATTCGCCATTCTCTGCACCGTCTTCATCAGTCAGCGGCTGAGGATCGACTTCAGTTGGTGAGGGTAGGTAATCAACAACAGCATCAAGCAGAAGTTGCATACCTTTGTTTTTGAACGCACTACCACAATATGTTGGGAAGAATGACATATCACGTGTTCCTTTGCGGACACAACGCTTGATGTCTTCGATAGAAGGCTCTTCGCCTTCCATGTAAGCTTCAAGTAAATCATCGTCCTGCTCAAGAGCCGTTTCGATGAGTAGTTCACGGTATTCTTCAACTAAGTCGACCATGTCAGCTGGAACATCTTCAATTTTGTAGTTTTCAGCTTGTCCCGTTTCGTCCCAAATCCATGCTTTACGAGTCAATAGATCGACAACACCGGTGAATTCGTCTTCGATACCGATTGGAAGTACCATGACGATTGGATTAGCCGCTAATACGTCTTTAGTCTGCTTAACAACGCGTAGGAAGTCAGCACCCATACGGTCTAACTTGTTGACGAAGATGATACGAGCAACTTCTGATTCGTTCGCATAACGCCAATTTGTTTCTGATTGAGGCTCAACACCGCCACTACCACAGAATACACCTACACCACCGTCTAATACTTTGAGAGAACGATAAACTTCAACAGTGAAGTCAACGTGACCAGGGGTGTCAATAACGTTAAAACGGTGATCGTTCCAAAAACAACTGACAGCAGCAGACTGAATGGTAATACCACGCTCAGCTTCCTGTTCCATGAAGTCAGTTGTAGATTCACCATCGTGAACTTCACCGATTTTATGGATTTTACCGGTTAGCTTAAGGATACGCTCGGTTGTCGTGGTCTTACCCGCGTCAACGTGAGCGAAGATACCAATGTTTCTGTACTTTGATAAATCAGTCATTTTTTTACTCTATTGGAGTTACGTTCTAAAATTCCGCGCAAGTATAGCAATACTTTCCGATTTTTTTTATCAATTTTTATCAATTGGGGTTAAATAAGCATAATTAAAATCAAAAAGCCCTTAAAATCGCTGAATTATGGATTTAATTATTGACCTATAATTTTGTTTAACCCCAATATCGGTTCGATTAAGGTGTGGTAAGTGGTTATGAGGTCATAGGGGAGTGAGGTATTTATTCATCATGTCGAAAAGTTTGGTTTTTTGAATGGGTTTAGAAAGATAATCATTCATGCCTACTTGGGCACACATTTTGATGTCCTGATCTAAAATACTGGCAGTGAGTGCGATGATAGGAGTGGGGGTTCTTTGCTGTTGTTGTTCATATTGACGGATTTCTTTGGTGGCGGTAAAACCATCCATTTCTGGCATCATGCAATCCATGAGTATTAAGTCAAAATGAGGACCATTTTTCACTTTTTCAAGGGCTTCTAAACCATTGCTCGCAATTTCATAAAGGTAATTTTCTTTGGATAAAAATAAGGAAACAACTTTTTGATTAACCAGATTATCTTCAACAATTAAAATGTTTTTTTGTACATTTTCTTGCTGATTATTGTCGTGCTCTGTTTGAACAAGGTCATTCAGTGAGTGGCTTTGGCGTTGATAGCAATATTTTATCCCACTCGCTAAGGTATTGATGAGCCGACTACCGAGTAATGGGTATTTCACTATGCCATCAATTTGGTCTTTAAAATCGATACTGGGTGTGAGAATGTGCTGGCATATGATGAAGGGAATATGTGGATGTTTATCTTGAAAGGCATTCAGTTGGGCGAAGAAGTCGTTGTCATTTTCTCCTTGATAATGGTAAAGGATAATCGTGTTTTCAGTGAGTGTTGTTATATCGCGAATATCGGCTAGGCATGGATGGACAGCCATTCCATAATAGTGGAGTTTACTGTGTAATACTTGATTGAGCTCAGCGTCATCACTGATGACAGTAACTGATGACTTGCTGAGTATTGATGATATGACAGGGGGTTTTTCGTTAACAAGTTGTGCATCTATGGTAAAGAAGAAGCTGCTGCCTTGGCCTTTTTCCGAATCGACTTCTAATTTACCCCCCATCAGTGCAACCAGTTGCGAACAGATACTTAGCCCTAAGCCTGTTCCGCCAAACTGACGAGTAATAGAGCTGTCTTCTTGGGTAAAAGGGGAGAAAATACTGTCTTGTTTATCTTTTTCTATGCCTGTTCCTGTGTCTGTTACTGCAAAATAAAGCCGCAATTGGTCTTGCTGTTTTTCAGCCAGTTTTATGTGTATTGTAATGGCGCCGGAGCCGGTAAACTTTACGGCATTGGACATGAGGTTCATTAGTATTTGACGTAATCGGTGTTCATCAATCATCAAATTAAAGGCGACGTTATCATCAATATCGACATCTAGATTAACGGATTTTTCTATTGCTTTAGAGACCACAATGGCGAGCGTATCATAAGCCACTTCACGAACATTGGCTTCACAAGACGTGATCTCTAAATTACCTGATTCGATTTTTGATAAATCCAGTACATCGTTTATTAACATTAATAAGGTTTGTGAGGAGGTTTCAATGGTACCTAAGTATTCTTGCTGAGTGGGGGTGAGCTTGGTTTCGGCTAAAATGCTCGACATACCAATAATACCATTCAGTGGTGTGCGGATCTCATGGGACATATTGGCTAGAAAGGCACTCTTTGCTTTATTGGATGTTTGCGCTTGTATATTGAGTTGCTTTAAATTATTTTCAATTTTGGTTAACGAGCGGGTTAAATAAAATAGCACGGAAACAAGTAGAACAAAGAGTAAGAGTATTAATAATCGATTGAAATTTTCTAAATTAGCGAGTTTATTGGTGAGCGCCAATGGAATTTCAATGGTCAAGATATTGAGTTCATTTTCTACCGAATGAATGGTATCTCTGAGCTGTCCTTGTAAACCTAAATGTTGATTGATGCCTGCAATATGTTCGAGTTCTTCCAATTGAAACAATATTTTAGTAAAAGCTTGCAGATCATTATGCAGTTTTTCATGATCGGGATGAATGGCAAATAAAGACTCTAATTTATTAATATCATTGGTGAAATTATATTGATATTGAGCTTCATGTAAAGTAAAGAAATGATAAATATTTTGTTGAACCTGCCAAAACATGAGTTGAATACTCTGATTTTGGGTGTTGATGATGTCTTTTTCAAGGTGCATTAAAGCGATTTGTAACAGATGCCTTAATCCATCATTATTTCTCCCTCGGATATTGAGTAAGACTAAGGATAATTCATTGATGGCGAGCATATAAGAGTCGATACTGGTAATCATATCTTCACTGTTATAATTAAGTTCAATATTATTAATCTTTAATAAACGCTTAATGTGGGTCACATCTTGTTTTAATTGTTCTCCTTGTTGCTTTAATAATGTGGTGTATTGTTCACCCATTCGAGCCATAAAATCTTTTTCGTGCCTGCGCATCATTAATAAACGATTAGAAGAGTTAGAAACAGTGACTTCTAATGAAAGTAAATTGTTTTCAGTTTCAATGATTTGATGATTGAAGTAACTATAGATAATAAGCAGTATAATAATGGCGCTGGTGGCGAGTTGGAGTTGTAACTTGATTGAGCTGGCTATTCTTTTTGGCATAATAAAATCGCGTCCATATACTGATGTTTTTTGAACAAATAAATATTTTTTCTTGTTGAGTATAGTCAACACCCTTTATTTTGGTGGAAAGATATAGAATATGGCGCCATGAACGTTGGCAGAGATACTTAGCAGCAATAAGCGACATACTCTGACGTTATCTTCGAATGTGCTGAGTTCTGTACGGGGAATAGGGGCGTCATAAAGGGCTTTAGTCTGCTGGTGGAATATTGGCGTTTTTACGAAATAAATTCATTGGATCGTATTTTTTCTTTATTTGTCTTAGTTTGTCGTAATTTTTTCCAAACACAGAGGGAAGCTGACCGACATGATCTTCTTCAACACCAGAATGATTAAGATAAATGCGGTTGTTATTTGAATAAGCAGCGAGTCTATCCCATAGTGCACGCCCCCAAGCAATGTTAGCATCATCAAAGTTAGCATCAATCCACGCTAAATTAGATTCGAGCATAAAGTCAGTATCTCTTGAGCCAAAGGCGGTTGCTTCTTCGGGGACTTCACGATAAACGCCTCTTAAACATTGGATCACAAATGAGACATTACCCTGACAGGTAGCCAGTGGGCGAAGTCTAAAGCCATCGATAAATTCTTTTAATATATTTTGATCTAATTGATTGGTAAACATAGATTTAAAATAAAATCGTTGTGGTTGGATTTTATCGACATCCCAGCCTTCAAACCACTGCTGTACGGCTTCAAAAGGCATGATGGATGTCGCGTCATGAATAAGTCCATCAAAATGGCGAAGGGCTTCAATTTGTTTCTTGGCTTCTTTGCTCTCTCCTGTATGTACACCTGCGAGCATGACCACATCTTGATTATGTAAATGTTTAGGAAAATGAGTACTGGGCGGGACCCGGTAAATAAAAGCCACAGAGGTTAAATCTCGACTCGCGTGCGTCATAAAATCTCGCCATTTCAGTAATACCGACTCTGCTTTATCGATGGCATACATCGGGCCACAGAAGAGTACTTCCGGTCCAACAGGATGGGCTTGAAATAAAAAGGAGGTGACGACGCCAAAGTTTCCGCTGCCGCCTCGAATAGCCCAAAATAAATCGGCATGGTTGTTTTTTGAAACGTTTAATACTTTACCATCGCTGGTGACTATTTGAGCGGCTAACAGGTTATCAATGGATAAACCATGTTTTCCGGTTAGCCAACCAAAACCTCCGCCCAATGTCAGACCTGCTACACCGGTGACGGAGACGACACCGGTTGGCACTGCGAGTCCAAAGGCTTGGGTTTCATGATCCAGCTTGTGAAGTAGAGTGCCTGCTTCTACTCTCACTTGTTGTGTTTTGGGATCGACATAGACCCCTTGCATTAAACATAAGTCTAATAGAATACCGCCTTCACAGCTGGCGTGTCCCGCGATATTATGGCCGCCGCCTTTAATGGCGATGAGTAATCGATGTGCAGCAGCAAATTGGACAGTGGTTTGAATGTCGGCCACACCCGTTGGTTTAACAATCAGGGCTGGCTTACGGTCGAAAATATGATTAAATATCTGCCTTGATTGCTCATATTCATCACATCCTTCATATAACACCTCTGAATTAAGTGTGGACTCAAATTGTTGCCGTTCAGCTTCTGATATATCAACGTCAGTATCATTCAATCCTTTAATTTGTATCATGTTGCCGCCACACCTTATTACTCGCTATTATCTATTCAATATATTAGTCGATGATTGATGATTTTTTAACATTTTAGTGGGTAATGGGATTGGGGGGGGACTTATTTGTTTGATGTCGCTTTCTAAAGTGTGATCCTAACGTGAGTATTACTTTTCGTTTTTATTGAAAATCTTTCAGCATTAAAATGTAAAGAGCCTTAAATGGACCACCCACAGATAATAAGCCTATGGATGGTAAAAAGAAGCAATGACTCAATCAATAGATTGGTATAAATACGCCGCTGCGCCAATGAGTCCGGGTTGGGGCTCTGTGATTAAATATAAAGGCGCTTGATCCACATATTCTTTGAACCGGCCTTTATGGGTGTAACATTGATTAAATTGCTCAAGATCTACATGTTCAATGATACGAGGCATAATGCCCCCCGAAATATAGACCCCACCAAAGGCCCCATTCATCAGTACGAGATCCCCTAAAAATTGCGCTAAAATCTCAAGGAATAGTGTGACACTTTCAACACATAAAGTGTCGGCTTGGTTGATGAAAGCATCGGTAATGTCTTTTGCATCAAATGGTTGAGGATGTTGGCTCGCTTGGGCAGCAAGGGCTTGATAGATATTGACGATGCCTTGGCCGGATAATAATCGCTCAATGGATACGCGTTTATGTTGGCCAAATAGATAGGCGAGTACGTGCATTTGTTGTTCAGTGGTGGGCGCAAAGGCAATATGACCGCCTTCTCCACTGATGCAGTGGTATTGTTCACCAATAGGCACAAGCTGGGCAATACCCAGTCCAGTCCCTGGGCCGCAGACCATTTTGGGCGCGTGTGCTTGTCCTTTTCTTTTGCTCATGGTGATGAGTTGTGTTGACGATAAATGCGGCAGAGACATAGCAATGGCATGATAGTCATTGATAAGATGTACTTTATTGATTGCACAGCGCTTCTCGATGGAATGAGCTGAAAAACGCCAGTCCATATTGGTCATTTTTATTTCTTCATCGTTAACCGCGCCAGCAATACAAATACAGGCTTTATTAACAGTCAACTGATTTTGTTCAATATAATGGTTAATAGCGGCTTCTAGAGAGGAAAATTCAGCGCACTTATAGGTTTCAATATGATTAAGTTCACTCTTATAAGCAATGGCAATGCGGATATTGGTGCCACCGACATCGGCGACTAAATGATCTTGCTGCATAGGCTTCTCTTTGTTTCACGTTATTAAAGTTAAGATAACGGATCCAACACGGGATCGTGAACAAGACCAAAACCTAGCGATTGAGATTTTGTTACTGCATTACGTTATCAAAATGACAAAAAAGCGTGAGTTAAACGTATTTTAAAGCTAGGCATTGAATGAATGCCTAGTAATATATTGATTTAACTCACCAATAATAAGCTCGCTAAGCTATGGATCTTAATAACTTAACTGTTGTTTTTTTATCATGATTACCCCACTAATGCAACCCGAATTCAATCCCCCCAAGTGTACCACTTCGTTAGCACTTCAGTTTAATGTGGTTTGGTCATTGAGACTGAGAACGTTTTTATTTATTGCATTAGCTGTGGGTTTTGTTCAATAAATATTGGAGGCGGGGGGCTTGGAGCCTTGTTTTTATTTTTAGTGTTGTTTTCACCAATAAGAGGCTTAACCTCGCTGTCACTTGGGGTTATACTGGCGGCGAATTATTATCGAGTTGCGGTTATCAATAAATGACACAAGAAGTTCAAATAACAGTGCCATCAATCATATTGGCATTAGACACCTGCACAGAGTCTTGCTCTGTGGCTTTAACGGTGAATGGCGTGGTGTATCAAGAGCAAGTGGATGCGCCTCGTGAGCACAGTCAACGATTGTTACCGATGCTCGACAGTGTATTAAAGCAAGCACAAGTGGTATTGAAAGATGTGGGCCTCATTGCCTATGGCCGCGGTCCGGGTAGTTTTACCGGTATTCGTATTTGTATCAGTATGACCCAAGGGCTAGCCTTAGGGCTTGATATCCCTGTTATTGGTATTTCAACTTTAGCCACCATGGCGCAAATAGCGATAGCAGAGCACGGGGCAAGCCAAGTGTTTTGTGCCATCGATGCCCGTATGGGCGAAGTGTATTGGGGACAATTTATTGACGTTGAGGGGATCGCAACGCTTGTGGGTGAAGAGCGAGTGAGTCGTCCAGAGGACGTGGCTTTACAACTGGAGTTGAATGCTCCCATCATGTGTGCGGGGACCGGTTTTGATGCTTATCCGCAATTATTAACCTTAAGCGAACACGCGCTGCTTTGTGAGCAAGCAACATTCCCCCAAGCCCACGCCATGTTAGGCTTGGCTGAACTTGGTTTTAAACAAGGTGATGCCACCAGTGTCGATGAACTCGCCCCGGTGTATTTACGTGATACCGTGACGTGGAAAAAATTACCCGGTAGAGGATAGTCAAACAATCCCCTCTCTAACCCGATGCTGTTAGAGATGCTTTACTGAATATATGTTAAAGAGACATTCTTTAGGATATTGATAAGGGCATCTCTTTATTGAAATTTTAATGCACTGGCAATGCAACAGACTGAAATCATTACATCAGAAAAGAACAAGATGTATAAAATATCATTAACGGACTGCCAGCAGCGCAGGCAGTCAGATTAATGAATATACCTCAGCTTGGCTGGAATCTTGGGCGGTGATGGCGGTAGCTTGTTGGATATAAGTGGGAGGAATATTTCGTTTGTACCCAGTATACCAAGACTCCTGCTTGGGTGAATGCATCGCATGGAAAGGGAAGTGCTGGGCGACCTTATGATGATACAGACTATTCTATCATGACTAAAATAGGGGATCTAGCTGCTGGTCGTCAAAACGGTGGCGGTGGTGGCAGATGTTGCAGCGATCAAGGGAGATGGTGAAGTATCGATTACTTTTCATGTGACGCTTTAGTTATTGAAGGGAACCAGTCTGCTTTACATTAATAAAGGCTATCTTTCCGAACATTCATTGCCCACTGAATATCAGTCATATTCAGTGGGCTTTTTATTGCGGGATAAAGTAAGGATGATATGATTATTTGAATGCGGGAAATAAGAGAGTAATCGTTACTGGCTCTTGATATGATGGTTTGAAATAAAGAATCATCTTCATTAATAGGAAAGTGTGATGCGTCAATCTAAAATTCCAACCAAAGGGCGTTTTTTTATCGAGCTATTGATTGCGTTTTTAGTGACTCGTTTGCCCTTGATTCAAATTCCTTTTAAGTGGTTAGAAAGCTACTTTCATGAATTATCCCATGGACTGGCCACCGTGTTAACGGGTGGTTCAGTGAGTCATATTCAACTGTTTCCCAATGGTGCAGGTTTATGTTTTAGTCAAGGTGGCTGGCCAGTCATTATCGGTTTTAGTGGCTATTTCGGCGCTGCACTTTGGGGATATTTATTGTTTATTCTGGCAACCTCTCCGAGAGGAATAAGGATAAGCTTTGCCTTATTAGGCGCAGGCGTTTTACTCACCATTACCCTTTGGGGGCGTGACTTACTCACAATTTTGATTTTGGCGGTACTCGCCGGATTATTTTTATTGCCCCTTAAACTCAGCGGCAAAGCTTTTTTTAACTGTGGGTTACGGATTATGGCTTTGATGATCATGCTCAATGCATTAGCGAGTCCGACCTATTTGTTAGGGATCGGCGCCCGCGGGGATGCGGCTATGTTAGCCTCGCAGACGTGGATCCCGGCTTGGATTTGGGTGGGGATGTGGTTGTTGTTTAGTGGTTGGATGCTTTTTTTAAGTTGGCGCCGAGTGCGCGATGTGAGAGTCTTAACGTAGTCAATGTGTCGATTGTTCATACTGACTTATAACGTGTTAACAGCCAATGAATAAAGACTTGGTTTTTTATTTTTGGGCTGCTATTTTGGACGCTAAATTAGCCATCAAGGAAGAAAATGATGTTTTTGAGTAAGGTTTCAAATGTTAACGTATCCCGTGCAGTAAAACCTCTGGCGTTATTGCCACTGTTAAGTGTGGGTTTATTGTTGAGTAGTGTCAGTTTTCAAGCGTTGAGTGCTACCGATCCCATTGATGCAAAAGATCCTTTGCTGCTTGCGGTGAAGAGTGATTTCAGAACCCCGAATAATGTTCAACGTGATACATATAGGCATCCCTATGAAACATTAGAATTTTTTGGGGTGAAACCAACCGACACTGTGGTTGAATTGTGGCCTGGTGGCGGTTGGTATGCTGAAATATTGGCGCCTTATTTAAATAATAATGGCCATTATATTGGGGCCATTTTCGACAGTAATCCTAAAGATGAAGCTCAGAAAAATGGTTATAGAGCGACGTCGGCTAAAAAATTTAATACTTGGATAGAGAATAATAAAACCCATGTATCTCAGGCAGAAGTGGTTACCTTTGATCCCCCTAGTTATTATTCATTAGGTCAAAATAACAGTGCCGATGTGGTGTTAACCTTTAGAAATTTACATAATTGGGCAATGAAAGATTATCTTTTACCTGTGTTTCAGTCGGCCTATAAAGTACTTAAACCGGGTGGCATCTTCGGGGTGGTTGAACATCGAGGTAAAGAAGGGATGTTAGCCAATAGCGGTTATATGGAGCAGGATGAAGTGATTGCTTTGGCAAAAAAAGTGGGCTTTACTCTGGCGGCCAGCTCAGAGGTGAATGCCAATGTAGCGGACATGAAAGATTATCCCAATGGTGTATGGAGCCTTCCTCCGAGATTAAAAGGCGGTGATACCGATAAACAAAAATATTTGGATATTGGTGAAAGCGATCGTATGACGCTTAAGTTTATTAAACCGACTCGTTAACTTACTTGAAAGCGTTACTGAGTTAAAATGAAATTTATTTAAAGGGTATTTAATCTAAATAGGGCGTAGTCTCACAGAGATGATAGTGCGATGACCTTAGAATAATGAGGTCATCTTGCAAATGTTGTTATCAGATCTTTTCGGGTTAAATATGGACCAAAATAAAGAGCACCGTAAAGAGCCTATCACCGCTCTTTGGGTGCTCTTTATTGTTTATTTCATCCAAAAATTTACAATCAAAAAAAGGGGGATAAATGCTTTGGGAACAAGATAGCAACGGTCACGACATCCAAATTCAATTGCCTCACATCCGTTTGTCGGGACGATTATGGGGCGAGGAAGGTAAGCCATTGCTGCTGGCATTGCATGGTTGGTTAGATAATGCCAATAGTTTTGAACCCCTTTCGACTTATTTGAACGAATTTCAAGTCTTAGCCATTGATTGGCCGGGTCATGGATATTCAGAGCATCATCGCGGGCATTATCCTCTGCATTGGGTCGACTATATTTTTGATCTGGATATGTTAATGACATATCTTGCGGATAAACAGGCCCCAATCGCTATTTTAGGGCATTCATTGGGCGGCATTGTTGCATCGGCCTATGCCGCCGCTTTTCCTGATAAAGCCAAAAAATTGATCTTAATTGAGGCTTTAGCCCCGATTTTTGAGCCGGTAACAGAGAGTAAAGCGAGATTAAGAAAAAGCTTTAGAAGTTACCAGAGGTATTTAGCGGCTCAAGATAAACCGCTTAGTGTTTATGACAGTTTTCAGGTGGTAATTAATGCTAGGCATAAACTAACAGGATTAGATTTACCTTGGTGTGAGTTACTCACTAAACGCAATATGGAGGTTAATGGTACAGGGGTGAGTTGGCGGAGCGATCCCAGATTGAGGCTCGATTCCCCGACACGACTGAACTTTGAGCAAGTGGATGCGTTAATGCAAGGTCATCCTTGTCCGACATTATTAATCACTGGTTCTGAAGGCTATAAACAGTTACAAACGGCGCTTCCTACGGCTAAAAAATGGTTTCAAGATCTGTCGACAATACACTTAAGTGGCGATCATCATCTGCACATGGGGAATGCTAGAGGGGTGGCGGATGCAATAAACGCATTTTTGCTGTGAGTTGTCGAGATTTCTTGCTCTAGCGTTTCAGCCAGTAAATTGGGACTAGGCTTTTTGTTTCATTTATGTGATGATGTTCAAAAAATTAAACGCTTGTATGATTTTTATCATTAGTAATAGAAATACAATCATTAAGCCTGTTTTTTGACATAAGCATTACGTTTGCGATGAGATGCTTTTGTTGTACTGCTTTCACTATTTTGAAGGCAAGAGGAGAGAGTTTTGGATCAGCCTTGGATTAATAATTTACCCGATGATGTACCTGCCGAAATAAACCTCAATGAGTATGCTTCACTCGTTGATTTATTTGAACGTTCAACGGCGAAATATGCCGATCAAGCTGCTTTTGTTAATATGGGAGCAAGTTTAACTTATCGTAAGTTAGAAGAGCGAAGTCGTGCTTTTGCCGCTTATTTACAAAATGAGTTGAAGTTGAATAAAGGCGATAGAGTGGCCATTATGATGCCCAACTTATTGCAATACCCGATTGTGTTATTTGGCATATTACGTGCTGGCATGGTGGTGGTGAATGTGAATCCTCTTTATACCCCTCGTGAGTTAGAACATCAGCTGAATGACTCAGGGGCAAAGGCCATTATTGTTGTTTCAAATTTTGCTCATACTTTAGATAAAGTCGTTCAAAAGACGCAAATAGAGAGTGTAATTTTAACGGGATTAGGCGATCTATTGAGTGTGCCTAAGCGTACTTTAGTCAATTTTGTCGTTAAGTATGTTAAAAGAATGGTGCCTAAATACCATTTGCCTCATGCTATTTCTATGCGCCAATCATTATCTAAAGGCCGTAGAATGCAGTATGTCAAACCGCATATTGAAACATCGGATTTAGCCTTTTTGCAATACACGGGTGGCACAACAGGGCTGTCGAAAGGGGCCATGTTAAGTCATGGCAATATTGTGAGTAATGTATTACAAGCCGAGGCCGCGTATTCGCCTTTACTGGAAAATGGCGAAGAATTAGTTGTTACCGCCTTGCCGCTTTATCATATTTTTGCGCTGACAGTGAATTGCCTGTTGTTTTTACATAAAGGTGCGACTAATTTATTGATCACCAATCCACGGGATTTACCGGCTTTTATTAGTGAGCTAAAAAAGTATCCTATTACGGTCTTAACCGGAGTGAATACCTTATTTAATGCGTTGGTCAATTCGAAAGACTTTACCGGTTTAGATTTTTCAACATTAAAGCTCTCTATCGGTGGGGGCATGGCTGTGCAACGCGCAGTGGCTGAAAAGTGGCAAAGTATTACTCATACTCGTTTATTAGAAGGCTATGGATTAACCGAAGCCTCTCCGCTAGTGACCTGTTGTCCTTATAACTTAGAGGGTTACAATAGCTCCATTGGTTTTCCTGTGGCGATGACAGATGTACAAGTTCGTAACGACAAGGGAACGCTACTTGCGCAAGGGGAAAAAGGTGAAATCTTTGCCAAAGGCCCGCAGGTGATGTTGGGGTATTGGCAGCGTCCTGAAGATACCCAAAAGGTGATTGATGCCACAGGGTACCTTGCTACGGGTGATATCGGTTATATGGATGAAAAAGGCTTCTTCTATATTGTCGATCGCAAAAAAGATATGATTTTAGTGTCAGGCTTTAATGTGTTTCCGAACGAAATTGAAGACGTAATTGCCATGCATCCCAGTGTCGTTGAAGTGGCTGCTGTCGGTGTGCCTAATGAAGTGTCTGGAGAAACCGTTAAAGTCTTTGTGGTTAAAAATGATGATGCCTTAACGGAAGAGGATGTGATTACTCATTGCCGTAGTCATTTAACCGGCTATAAAGTGCCAAAGCTGGTGGAATTCAGAAGTGAGCTGCCAAAATCCAACGTCGGTAAAATATTACGTCGAGAGTTAAGAGATGAACAATAAAGACTTACGGGGTTTGTCTCTTATTGCTCGTGGCTTGTGGTAATATAGCGATAAAATTAAAAGAAGCCGGCTAATGCCGGTTTTTTGTTTACGTTTTCTATGAGCGGATTTTGGAGAATATATTGTTAGCTTTTGAGTATATAGATGATAATGTGAGCCTTGAAGCTTTAGTTGAGCAATATGAACACGCCGATTTATTAGTACTAGATACCGAATTTGTTCGTACTCGAACTTATTATGCGAAGTTAGGGCTGATCCAAGCGTATGACGGCAAGACGCTAGCGCTTATCGATCCGTTAGCAGTGACTAATTTGTCTGTTTTTTGGGCTTTGTTAACTAATCCTAATATTATGAAAATACTGCATTCTTGCAGTGAAGATTTGGATGTATTTGCTCATTATGCTCAGTGCCAACCCAGCCCACTCTTTGATAGCCAGCTAGGAGCGAGTTTAAGTAGTTTGGGTCATAGCTTAGGGTATGCAAACCTGGTGGAACAACTCTTAAATGTCAGTTTAGATAAAGGCGAGTCTCGAACCGATTGGTTAAAACGTCCTTTGTCTCAGGCCCAACTGGATTATGCTGCAAACGATGTGTATTACTTATATGAGCTCTATCCTCAACTCATCGAAAAGCTTCAAGCAAGGGACAGGCTAGATTGGGTCTTTGCTGAGAGTGAACGCATGTCTGAAAACAGGTTGATACCCGTTGCTCCTGATGAGGCTTATCTTAAAGTCAAAAATGCCTTTCAATTGTTGCCTAAGCAATTAGCTTGTCTGAGAGATTTAGCCAAATGGCGTTTAGAGGTTGCTTTAGCACGCGATATGGCATTAGGCTTTGTGATAAAAGATCATGCGCTCATTGCCCTTGCCAAAAAGCAGCCACAAAGTGTCAGTCAGTTAGCGAAAGTGACTGAGTTAACCGATCAAGAAAGACGGGTACACGGTAAAAAAATTATTGAGATCATTAATCAGATTAGTTTCGATAATGTTCCTGATCCTATTGATGTTATTGCGCTTAAAACAGGATATAAGTCTGCTTTTAAAGCCATTAAACAAGCCTTAGTTTCTCAAGCCGAGTTGAAAGATGTGCCTATTGAGCTGCTGGGCTCTAAGCGGTACATTCATGAATATTTACGTTGGTTATGGGATGGCAAAAAAGGGGATTTACCGCTGGTGTTGACAGGATGGAGAGCCGATGTTGTGGGTGATCTTCTTGGCGAGATAACACTCTAATTTTTATATTCCGTTAACCTTCTAAACCCAAAGTATCTGGGAATCATAACGCCCCGATGTGTGTCATAGTGCATTGCACTGGGGCGTTTTTTATGGATAGAGATTGGCGTATTTTCCCTTATGGATCAGGTAACGTCACATTGAGCTCGAGTACTGACAGCTTTTCATCATTTTGATCTAATTGTACTGAGATTTGATCGGGTCCAACATTAACATATTTTCTGATCACTTCAATAATTTCATGTTTCATCTGTGGAAAATAGTCTGGAGCATCTCGTTCTCCGCGCTGATGGGCGACGATTATTTGGAGACGCTCTTTGGCGGTTGCTGCTGTATTCACTTTTTTGTCACTTTTAAAATAATCGAGTAAAGACATAGTTAGTTACCAAAAATGCGTTTTAGAAAGCCTTTTTTCTCTTCGGTGATGAAACGAAAAGGCAACTCTTCACCTAAAAGACGTGCGACACTATCACTGTAAGCGATCCCCGCGTCACTTTCTTGATCTAAAATTACGGGTACACCTGAATTTGAGGCTTTAAGTACCGATTGTGATTCAGGGATCACGCCGAGTAGCGGAATGGCCAATATTTCTTCGACATCGACGACACTTAACATCTCTCCACTACTGACACGTTCCGGTGCATAACGTGTGAGCAGTAATAGTTCTTTAACAGGCTCTAAGCCTTGTTCAGCTCGTCTTGATTTACTCTGAAGCATGCCAACAATCCGGTCCGAGTCTCGTACTGAGCTGACTTCAGGATTGGTCGTGACAATCGCAAGATCGGCATAATACAGTGCCATCATGGCGCCATTTTCTATGCCTGCAGGTGAATCGCAAATGATGTATTCAAATTGTTCTGCGAGTAAGCTTAATACTTTTCCAACGCCTTCTTGGGTCAAGGCATTTTTATCTCGAGTTTGAGAAGCTGGTAGAATGTAGAGTTTATCGCAACGTTTATCTTTAATGAGTGCTTGGTTAAGATTAGCTTCACCATTAATCACATTAACAAAATCGTAAACAACGCGTCGTTCACAACCCATAATAAGATCTAAGTTTCTTAATCCAATATCAAAATCAATAACGACAGTCCTATGTCCTTTTAGGGCTAATCCTGTTGCAATGGCTGCGCTTGACGTTGTTTTTCCAACGCCGCCTTTGCCTGAGGTGACAACAATAATTTGTGTCATGTTATTTACTATCCTTTTTAATCTGTCGGTTGTTAAAGTGATAAGTTATCGGCCGTTAGGATATGACCATCAAGGCGTATACACGCCCCTTGGGTGGTCCCATTTTGCTGAAGGTTTTCTGTTAACCAATATTGGCCAGCGATTGAGACTAATTCCGCTTCCACTTTTTTGGCTATGATGACAGCATGCTTATCGCCAGCGGCGCCCGCCATAGCCTTGCCTCTTAACGTACCATAGACGTGTATACTGCCATCTGCAATGACCTCTGCACCATTCCCAACCGCGCCAATAATGATTAAATCCCCTCCTTTTGCGTAAATTTGTTGTCCTGAACGAATAGTTTGCTGGATGATTTTGGTTGTTTTGGGTAATTGAGGATGATGCTGGCTTTGTTTTCCGGATTTAATGACAGCAAGTCCCAGCAATTTTGCTTGTAGCATCAGCTCGGGTATTGCTTCCGTTATCCCTACAATGACTAATTGCCGTGATGTGAGTAGGGTCTTGAGAGTCGCCAGATCGAATAAAGGATCCTTGATGAGCTCAATATTGATGACTAAAGGCGCACCGATAAAAAATTGAGGCGCAATGGCCAATTTATTATCGAGCTCTGCTGTGAGCCTTTCCATATCTTGATGCTTGATATGAAGGACTGAGAGGGTAAAGGATGCGCCCTTTAATTCTAGGCTTGGTGTGTACATTCCTAATTTGCTCTTTACAAAATGATCAACTTTACGTCGATAAACATTAAATTCCGGACTGCCCATGGTATAGTGTCAGTAATTAGCTGGCAAGTTGAATTGTTTGGAAATTGAGCCTGATATGATCTGTGCAGTGTATAAAAGTAGTCGAAAACAAGAAACCTACCTATTTATTGAAAAACGTGATGATTTTGAAAAGGTACCTGAAGCATTGATGGAGATGTTTGGTATCCCGTCTTTGGTGATGATATTACCTTTGCAAAAAAGGCAGCATTTAGCGTTTGCCGATATTGAAAAAGTAAAAAGTGAATTATCTGATAAAGGCTTCTATTTGCAGCTTCCCCCGCCGGTTGAAAATTTATTAGAAGCTCATAAACATGAGATCGGCTACAGTCCTAATTAAGCGATGTGATCGCTGTTTTATTCAAGGCTGTTTATCTTTTTGGATTGAATTTTTAACCTAAGATTGCTTTAATTACGCTGTGAGTCATGTGGTATATACCCAAGCTCATTGAAAATGCGGGATAGGGATATGTTATTAATGAGTCGCTTTCATAAGTGACTCATTTTTTTTATGTTTATTTTTATATTGTTATTCAGCGTATGGCGTTGTTATCGTGGCAAGTTGGAAATTTCTCAGTAGTGCATTGGTGATGTTGTAACCTAAATATAAGTAGTTTTCAATGTCTGGATGCACGTTATAGTGATAGTCGTTGACTGGAATATTGGGCTGGGCAATGGAGATGTGTGTATCGGCATTATAGGTGAGTATGTCCTGAGTCAGACTTGGGTTAGATAGGCTCTTACTGGTATTTAGAATATAGCGATTATAAGTGATATCGGCGCAACCATCAGGGGTTATCATTTTACAACTGCCACTATTGGCGACTGGCGTGATCGGAGACACAATATGATATAGAGTATTGTTCTGTTGAGGGTTAAGATATTGAGGTAAGGTAATATTGATTAAATGTTTAAGATCGTTTTTTAAATCACCAAAAGTATCGAACCCAATCATTATATCATTAGTACCTGCTAAGATGATGGCAAAAACACTGGCGTTTTGAGGGATTGGGGTTATCGGTTGTTTAAAGAGTGATGCAATGGAAAGTTGTGGGGACTATCGCATAATGTATAGGCCTGATTGGCAAAATAGGGCGCATCAACCATGACACTTTGATGGTAAGCATCAGATCATTAAATGAAAATGGGTAAAAAGAGACTGCCACAACCTACAACCCTTGTCACGCCTAGTTTTTATGAGGGGATTAATAAGGTGCTTGAGAGTGTTTTTTAAGGGTTTATTAAAAACAATCTGCTAATTGATGAAATATCAACAATACTAATATTACTCACATTTTATAGCCTCCAATCGGAGAGCCTGTGCTGTGAAATGTCAACTCCCATTCATTTGTAAAGAGTTGCCATGATGAAGATTGCGAAAAAATATTTAACTTGGATTATCCCTCTGTTATTTTTAGCGGGTTGCAGCCTTGGCGTTCTGGACTCTAAGGGTCAAGTGGGTAAAGAGGAAGGGGCGCTCATTATCACGGCCACCTTACTGATGCTCATTGTTGTTATTCCTGCCATAGTCATGACATTTGTGTTCGCTTGGAAATATCGAGAGAATAACGAAAAGTCGACTTATGCGCCCGATTGGGCCCACTCTGTTAAAATTGAATCTTTTGTGTGGGGGGTGCCTTTCCTTATTATCTTAATCTTGGCCATTATTACTTGGCGCTCGACACACCAATTGGATCCTTATAAACCGCTTGATAGTGATGTTGAGCCCATTGTTATTGAAGTGGTGGCCTTAGATTGGAAATGGTTATTTATTTATCCAAAGTACGGTATTGCGACGGTTAATCATATTGAAATGCCTATCAATGTGCCTATCGCCTTTAAAATCACCTCCGATGCGCCGATGAATTCCTTTTTTATTCCAAGATTGGGTGGGCAAATTTACGCCATGTCGGGGATGCAAACTCAGTTACATTTAATTGCCAATGAAAAAGGCACCTTTAGAGGATTATCGGCCAATATTAGTGGTCAAGGTTTCTCTGATATGACGTTTACCGCCACTGCAACATCAGACAAAGACTTTAAAGATTGGGTCAATAGCGTTCGGCAGTCTCAATTAAGGCTGGATAAGGTGCAATATAATAAATTGAGCAATAAGAGTGAAAATCACCCCATACAATATTTTTCTTATGTTGAGCCTCGACTATTTGAAGCCGTGATTGAGAAGTACATGATGCCAGGTAAACAAGATGCGGATCGCAAATTTATTATAAGGCAGGATTAATATGTTAGGGAAATTAACTTGGGATTCTGTTCCCTGGGATAACGGTATTGTGATGGGCGCCGTTTCCTTCATGGCTGCGGTGGTCATTATATTAGCACTCATTGTGACTCGTTATGGTAAGTGGCGATACCTTTGGAATGAGTGGTTTACGACTATCGATCATAAAAAAATCGGCATCATGTATATCTTAGTGGGTTTTGTCATGATGTTAAGGGGCTTCAGTGACGCTATTATGATGCGTTCACAATTAGCCATAGCTGCGAGTGCGCCGGGGTACCTACCACCAGAGCATTATGATCAAGTTTTTACCGCTCATGGGGTGATCATGATTTTCTTTGTCGCCATGCCTCTGGTGATAGGGCTGATTAATATTGTCGTGCCACAGCAAATTGGTGCGCGAGATGTGGCGTTTCCTTTTATGAATTCATTAAGTTTTTGGCTATTTGTTGTGGGAATGGCATTAGTGAATATGTCCTTAGCCATCGGGGACTTTGCTAGAACCGGCTGGCTTGCCTATCCACCTTTATCAGGCATAGCGAATAGTCCTGGCGTGGGAGTGGATTATTATATTTGGAGCTTACAAATAGCGGGTATTGGTACCTTGATGACGGGGATTAATTTTTTTGTCACTATTATGAAAATGCGCTGCCCAGGAATGACATTGATGCGCATGCCGATTTTCACTTGGACTGCACTGTGTACTAACATTTTAATTATTGCTGCATTTCCTGTACTGACGGTGACATTGGCTTTACTGACACTCGATCGATATTTAGGTTTTCACTTCTTTACCGCTACCGCGGGTGGCGATCAAATGATGTACGTTAATTTGATTTGGATTTGGGGCCATCCTGAAGTTTATATTCTTATTTTACCCGCTTTTGGGGTGTTTTCTGAAGTGGTCCCTACTTTTTCTCGTAAAAAGCTCTTTGGTTATACTTCAATGGTGTATGCAACAGGGGTGATTACTATTCTTTCTTTTAGTGTCTGGTTACATCACTTTTTTACCATGGGATCAGGGGCTAATGTGAATGCTTTTTTTGGCATTGCGACTATGGTGATTGCTATTCCTACGGGAGTGAAAATATTCAATTGGTTGTTTACGATTTATCGAGGTCGCTTACAAATTAGTTTACCCATCATGTGGACCTTAGCCTTTTTGTCGACCTTTACCATTGGCGGTATGACAGGCGTACTGCTATCGGTGCCGGGGGCTGATTTTCTATTACATAACAGCTTATTTTTAATTGCCCACTTTCATAATGTCATCATTGGTGGCGTCGTATTTGGTATGTTTGCGGGTTACAGTTATTGGTTTCCGAAATCCTTTGGATTCATGTTAGATGAAAAGTGGGGGAAACGCGGTTTTTGGCTCTGGGTTATAGGGTTTTATTTAGCGTTTATGCCGCTTTATGCATTAGGGTTTATGGGGATGACACGGCGTTTGAATCACTATGATATTGATACCGGTTGGCAGCCTTTATTAATGGTGGCGATGGCGGGGGCTGTATCCATTTTCTTGGGGATTGTTTGTCAAATTATCCAGCTTTATGTGAGCATTCGTGATCGTGATCTGAATCGAGATTTAACGGGCGATCCTTGGAACGCACGCACACTGGAATGGTCTACCAGCTCACCTCCGGCTTTATATAATTTTCCGTTCACCCCCGTTGTTGACGGCATTGATGCTTTTTGGGCGGAAAAACAGAAAAACCCGGTTAGACCTAAAGAGACAAGGCCCTATGTTGATATTCATATGCCGCGTAATACGGGGGCAGGGTTTATTATGTCGGCTTTTGCGCTTTTCTTTGGTTTTGCGATGATCTGGCATATTTGGTGGTTAGCTTGTGTTGGGGTATTGGGGATCCTCTTTACCTTTATTCATCGCAGTTTTGAGACAGATGTGGATTATTATATTCCTGCAGCAGAGATTGAAGCGACCGAAAAATTAAGGAGTTACAATGTCTAGTGCGGCGATGGATCCCCATGTAGAAGAACTCGATGAGCATTCCATAACCATCTTTGGTTTTTGGATTTATATCATGAGTGATTGCATTTTATTTTCCACGTTATTTGCCACTCACGCGGTGTTGATGCCGAATTTTTTTGGAGGACCCACGCCAAAAGAGCTGTTTTCAATGCCATTTGTATTGATAGAAACGTTTCTTTTATTGACGAGTAGTTTTACCTATGGTCTCGCCATGTTGGCCATGCATAAAGGTAAATCTGTTCAAGTCATTAATTGTTTGGTCATTACTTTCTTATTAGGAGTGGGATTCATATCAATGGAGTTATATGAGTTTCATGAATTGATCACAGAGGGCAATGGTTGGCAAAGAAGTGCGTCGATCTCTAGTTTCTTTGGTTTAGTGGCTACCCATGGTTTCCATGTGACTTTAGGACTGATTTGGATGCTAGTGTTAATGTGGAGTGTTTGGCGTTTTGATTTAACCAAGCAAATCAAAACACGGCTGACTTGTTTGAGTCTATTTTGGCATTTTCTCGATATTATTTGGATTTGTGTGTTTACGGTTGTTTATTTGATGGGAGCGATAGCAACATGAAGCAATCAACTGTCACCAGTAGCGGGGCCGACCATGGTACTTATGCCTCTTATATTATTGGATTCGTTCTATCCATTTTATTGACTATTATTCCTTATTATATTGTTGTTTATTTGGATATCTCTACTGGATTTAAAACCTTATCTATTGTCATCCTTGCTGTCGCTCAATTGTTAGTGCAATTGATTTTCTTTTTACACCTTAATACTCGCTCCGAAAAAGGTTGGAACTTTTTATCTTTTGTTTTCACTATGCTTGTTGTCCTTATTTTAATCGGAGGTTCACTTTGGATCATGTACCACCTTCGAGCCAACATGATGTTATGAAGGTCAAGTTATTTTTATCGATAACGAAACCAGGGATAATATTAGGCAATTTAATCACCGTTATTGGCAGTTTTTTTTTAGCATCACAAGACGTGCTCAATATCGGGGTGTTTTTATTATTAATCGTGGGAATAAGTTGTGTTATTGCATCGGGTTGTGTGTTTAACAATATCATTGATAAAGATATTGATAGTGTCATGGAGAGAACGGCTAAGCGAGTGCTCGTTCAAGGACTGATGTCTGATAGGACGGCATTGCGTTATGCTCTTATTTTAGGAGGATTAGGCTTTTTATGCTTACTTAATATTAATTTATTGAGCTTTTTATTTGGGTTGATTGGCTGGTTTTTTTATGTGGTTATTTATAGTTTATGGGCAAAAAGACAATCCGTGTATGGCACTATGATAGGCAGTGTATCGGGAGCGATGCCAATGGCGGTTGGGTATTGTGCGGGAGCCAATCGTATTGACTCTGGATTAATGATATTGGTATTGATTAGCATTTTTTGGCAAATACCGCACTCCTATGCGATTGGTTTGTTTCGAAGTGATGATTATAAAAAAGCAAATATTCCTTTGTTTTCAATTTTATATGAAAATAAAAAAGTCACCGTTCATTGTCTACTTTATATTGTAGTCTTTACTTTACTCTGTGGGACCTTATATTTATTGGACTATGCGGGGACATTTTACTTGCTTGTAATGATGTTGCTTTGTTTTTATTGGATATGGCTTACTCTGCGTGGGTTTTATACCTTATATGTCAAAAAATGGGCAAGGAGTATGTTTGTCTTTTCTATTGTCATCATTTCCTCCTTTAGTCTTTTAATTGGATTTAACTATTAGTTTAGTTGTTAATATTTAAGTTTTAAACTTAATGCTCTAACTGTTTATTATTATGTGCCATCGTTGTATTAATATTAATTATTTTCAAATTGTTTTGTTTCTCTTGTGATAAAATGTCGTCTATCAACATGTACCCACATTAATTTACCTATGTCAATTCGTCGTTAATTAACTTGGCTGATATTTAATGGAAGTTGTATCTATTAATGTATTGTTAATAAGAATAAAGCCCATCTGAATAAAATAAGTTTGTTTGATGATTAAAAATTGTTTACCTTATAAATTAGACTGTGATTAACGCACTAAGTTTTAAGTCTGTTTGAAATGAATTCATTATCTAATAATGGCAGTGTACATCTGTTGCTGTTCAAGGTATATGGGTGTTTAAATTATTTTGGTGTGTTATTTCTTTCTTTTTGGTATTGATATGTTTAACTTTCTTGTTAATGGAGTTAATGGAGTTAATAGGAGTTAGCCAGAGGTGAAATTTAAAATGTTTATAATAAAAAGCATAACTACATGTTTATTATTCATTTCAATTAATGTGATGGCTTCAGAAAAAAACCTTAATGGTGGGATTGTTCTGTTGATTCTATAGGGCTAGGTGTGGGTTATAGTTATGGCTTTAATTCACTTTCAACAGAGTCTGGAAGTCTTAGTGATATTCAAGATATTGATACCTCTGGGGAGGCCTTTAACGTAAATGTGTTATTTGATAATCAATACAATTCATTATTTAAGCCTTATGTTGATTATACTTTGTTATACCATAGTGATCGCAAGTTTAATATATTTGGAACAGGGTTACAGTTTGACTTTCCCATTGAGAACTCAGCGCTTTCTTTTTATCTTTCCGGTGGTGTGGGATATGGTATGTCTAGTTGGAGTCATATTCCTATCTCGGGATATTTGGTTAATTCAGCGCAATCGACGAGTTTTGTTGGCACATTAAAATCGGGGATGGCATATCAACTCACCGAACGTTTTTCTTTGGGATTAAGTTTACGTTATGACTTTTATGACTTAGACGCTAAGGTTGTTGATAATAATTACGCCAGTGAAAATAATGTCACTAATATCGCAGGGCGGGAGCATACTTTGTCGGATAATTAACCAAAGAAAACTTTTGCCCTGTAATCATCGTCCCAACTCGCCTTTTTTAGCTTATTTCGCTGACTTGGCGCACCGCAA
>NZ_JAKIKS010000043.1 GCF_023284005.1 Shewanella surugensis | reverse complement strand
GAATTCGTCGCCACTGCTTATCGCTAATCATTTTACGAGACATATGAATTTCAAAGAGAAAAATTGTATCTTAATCAGCTAATCATGGCCAATTGTCAACGCCCCCTAGTCATTGATGATCAATTGCGGTGTTATTTGGATGGGTTATGCTTTTGTACTAGTCAATGCGAATAGTTTTTAAATTCTGGCTATAATCATTAATAAAGGTGTGGAGTTAAAATTTTGCAATGGAGTGCAGATTAATGCAAGAGACATGGCAAAGCATTATTTTACGATTGAAGTATGAGCTTAAATATGTGGCGGTATTTAGTTTCTTCATTAATATTCTCATGCTGGCACTTCCGCTTTATAGCTTACAACTATTTGGAAGAGTGTTAGCGAGTGCAAGCATCGACACACTGTTAAATCTCACCTATCTCATTATTTTCTTATTAGTGACCCAAGCATGTTTGGATTTTTTTCGTAATAAACTAATGCAACAAAGTGGCTTAAAACTTGAAATGGATTTGAGTTTGTCTCTGGTGAGTCAAGCGATTAAAGATTCAGCACGAGAAGGGGGGATACATAAGCAAAGCCTGTTGGATGTTCGTGAAGTGAAAAGTTTGTTATTAACGCCTTCAACCAGTGCTATTTTTGATTTACCTTGGGTGATCGTTTTTATCTTAGTTTTGTATATGTTACACCCTTTATTGGGCATTACAGCGACCGTTGGGGCCATTGCGTTATCACTGCTCGCTTACGGGGTGAAGAGAGCGGCAATATTAACCGATAATGAGGCATCTCAAGCGGTGATCACCAGTGGCATGCAAATTAACGATATTCTACGTCATGCCAGTTCATTACAAGCCATGGGGATGGCATCGAATGTGGCGAGGCATTGGGGTAAAAGTCACAAGCATTTGCTTTTTTTACAATGGCTAGTAGCCGATAAAATCAGCATGATGTTGGTGTTAACTCGATTGGTAAGGACACTACTTCAGGTGGCCGTTATTGGGATAGGAGTGGGGTTGGTCTTAAATCAGCAATTAGGTGCGGGTGAAATTATTGCGGCGTCCATTATTCTTGGTAGGGCTTTAGCACCCATCGAGCAAGCCGTGGGTTGTTGGAAAAATTGGGAGTCAGCTTGGAGTGCTTATAAGCGGTTATTATTGTCGATAGAAAGAGCGCCTGAAATGATCAAGACAGCTCTACCTGTGCCCAAAGGTGAGTTTCATCTCGAGAATGTGATTTATAGAACTTCTCATCATCATGCCCCTATTTTACAGAATATTAGCTTCAGGCTACAAGCTGGCTTGTCTTTGGCTATTATCGGCCCAAGTGGATCGGGAAAGTCGACATTAGTTAAATTATTGATGGGTATTATTTCACCCACCGCAGGGAGAATTAAATTAGATGGTGCCTGTATTAGTCAATGGAATGCACAAGAGTTAGGGCAGTATATTGGTTTTGTCTCTCAGGATGTCGAAATTCTAGCGGGTACAGTGGCACAAAATATTTGTCGATTTTCTGATGCAGATCCTAAAGATATTATTGATGCAGCGATACAAGCTTGTGTTCATGAACTGATTATTGCCTTACCACAAGGCTATGAAACTTTATTAGGTGAGAATGGTGTGCAAATTAGCGGAGGTCAAAAACAGCGTTTGGCATTAGCCAGAGCGCTTTTTTCTAAGCCGAAAGTACTGATTTTGGATGAGCCTAATTCAAATTTAGACCCCGAAGGTGAAGTGGCCTTGGCGATTGTACTGCTAAATTGCAAAGAAAATAATATTACCGTAATGATGATCAGCCATCGGGCTGGTTTTTTAAGGCAAATGGATTGGGTTGTCTGTTTACGTGATGGTCGAATAGAGAAAGCGGGGCCAAAAGAAAAGTTTATCTCTGATATTCAAGAAATCAGTCAGCAAACTGAACATGCTGTCGAAGAGGTGGATAAGACTGAAGCAATGAAGCAATAAGGATGGCGCAATGGATAGCAATATAACTTTTAGTACTAAGAAACTGATTCAATATGGTATGGGGGTTATCATTTTGGCTATCGGTGGGTTTGTTCTATGGGCTTCATTGGTGAAAGTTGATGCCGCCGCTGTTGCTTCTGGGACGCTCGTGGTCGAAAGTCAAAGGAAGAAAATTCAGCATTTACATGGGGGGCAAGTTAAGCAAATTTTGGTAGAAGAAGGTCAAAGCGTTACAAAAGGTCAGACATTAATTGCATTAGCTGATCACCAAGTCGAGTCAAATTATCAACGTGTATTGCTTAAAGTACTTAATGCGCAAGCCCAGATCGATCGTTTGACAGCATTATTGAACAATGTTGATGAATTGATATTTTCAGGCTCATTACTTGAATATCAGCATCGGTTAGAGGTAGTGCAGTTAATGGCGATGCAATCTCTCATGTTTGAAAGGCAACAATCTGATGATGATCATGTAAAACAACAATTCGATTTTAAAAAACGTCAATTAGCGCATTCTCTTGAGGGCATTGATTTAGAAATTAAGTCAATTAAAAAGCAATTGGGCTTAGTGAGAGAAGAAGTTCGAATGAATGAAGTCCTATTAACCGATGGATATGTCTCTAAATCTCGTCACTTATCAATTCAAAGAACAGAGTCCAGTATTGAAGCTACATTAATTCAATTACATGCGAAGCAAGCCATTACTCTGGCTCAACTTGGAGAAATAGAGCACGGTTATGATAGTCATTATGATCAATCGCAACAAAAGTTGGCAGAGCATATTCAAAAACAAAGGCTGTCACGTGATGAAGCCTTACAACTTCTTGCTGCGCACACTGAAACTCGACAGCATATTAATATTACTGCTGAGCATAGCGGCATTATTGTTGCCATGACGGTACATTCTATTGGTGCTGTGATTTTGCCTGGGCAGGTCGTGATGGAGTTAGTGCCTGATTCAGATACCATCATCGTTGAAGCCTATGTGAAACCCGAAGATATCGATGTGGTGCATTCAGGCTTGTCTGCTCAAGTTAGACTGACAGCGTATGATGGGCGTAATGTTGCCCCAATAAAAGGGGAAATTATTCATGTTTCTGCTGATAGGTTTTTTGGCTTAAGCGGCAAAGAAACGGATGGTTATTTGGTTAAAGTGAGGTTAGATTCGGCACGAATGTTGGATAAGGCCATTAAGCTTCATCCTGGTATGTCTGCAGATGTGTATATTGTTTTAGCGCCTCGCACCTTATTACAATATTTACTCTCACCTCTCAGTAACTCATTTAATTTATCTTTTAGAGAAAGTTAGTCATCATTTTCAAATGGCAGTTGTGACATATTGTTGTTGATTCAAAGTTGGTCTTAAAAGGAGTTTTGCCATGAAAGCAACAGATAAAGATGATCTATTGGTGGGAACAAGCCTTGATGATGATATCGATGGTGGCAGTGGTAATGATGTCATTGATGGGCAGTCAGGAGATGACTATCTCATTGGTGGTGAAGGGAATGACAGTATATCGGGTCAAGAAGGGAAAGATTTTATTTTAGGCGATCAAATGTTGGCTGATGTCAGTACGCCAGTAACACCCGTTGTTGAAACGGCCGAAACGACCGCATGGGGAGTCGAGCAAAGTGTTTTTGACAGTGAATTAGTGTCTGACAATGCCCTAGCGCAAGTGACTGCTGATAATGCTTCTACACAAAATATTTCTGTAAATCAGTTTGTTAATAATGATGGTGGTCATTTCTCATTAAATATTCATTTGCCTGAAGATAGTCCTGCTTTAACAAATAATAATGCCTTGTCAGTGAACATTATGGGTGAAGATTTAACAGGACAAATGGTCATTGTGGCGACAGCCATGTTAAACGATCAAGGTAATGGTGTGATGCAGTTGGACTTTGAACTCTCTCCAGAGCAAATCAATCTTGATGAAGATATTCAAATACAATTACAAGCCGTTAATGTTGATCCCGATACGGTGATTGACATCAACCGAGTGGAGCTTGTGACACATAATATGTACGACGATGTGATTGAAGGGGGGGAAGGTGACGATCTTATTATGGGCCAACAAGGAGAAGATAATCTCAGTGGTGGAGAGGGAGATGATCAATTAGAAGGCGGGATCAATAACGATCAACTTTTCGGCGATGAAGGGGATGATTTATTGATGGGTGGTCAAGGAGAGGATGAACTCACGGGAGGGACTGGTGTTGATGTGCTTATGGGCGGAGATGACGCTGACAATGTCAGTGGGGGAGCCGGTGATGATATTGTGATGGGTGAACTGGGAGATGACACACTCTCTGGTGGCGAAGGAAATGATCAGCTGATAGGTGATGATGGCAATGATCAGTTGTTTGGTGATGGAGGACAGGATCAACTCTTTGGTGGGCAAGGAGATGATTTGCTGGTGGGAGGCGAAGGAAATGATTGGTTACAGGGGGATGAAGGTGCGGATATATTGAGCGGTGGTGAAGGTGATGATGTGTTAATGGCGGGTACGGGAATGGACGTACTCTCTGGAGGAGAAGGTGCAGATACACTGTTGGCGGGCCAAGGTGCCGATGTGCTTATGGGCGGAGAAGGTGCAGATACATTATTTGGTGAAGAAGGTAATGATTATCTGAAAGGTGGATTGGGTAATGATGAGCTGCATGCTGGAACGGGGGATGACATATTATTAGGGGGTGAAGGGGATGATACCCTGTTTGGTTTATCAGGACGTAATATGCTTGATGCGGGGCTTGGAAATGACACTGTTTATGGCGGGATAGATCAAGATACGATTATTGCGGGTGAAGGGGATGATTTGGTTTATGCAGAAGGGGGAGATGATCATATTTTAGGGGGAGAAGGACATGATCAACTTTATGGCGGAGAAGGTCATAATTTCATTGATGCTGGGGCAGGTGATGATGCGCTTTATGCTGGAGGTGGCGATGATCATTTAGTGGCTGGTGAAGGCGACGATCATCTTTATTCTGGCGATGGGGATAATATTATCGACGCGGGAGCGGGTGATGATTATGTCTATGCAGGTGAAGGTAAGGACACTATAGCGTCAGGTACGGGAGATGATGTTATTTATGCCGAGGGAGGACAAGACAAGATTGATGCTGGGGCGGGAGATGATCATGTTTATGCGGGAGCCGATAGTGATATTGTCGATGGAGGCAGTGGCGATGACATGCTTTTTGGTGATGAAGGTGACGATCATTTAATGGGCGGAGAAGGACAGGACACACTTTTTGGCGGAGCGGGAGAAGATAGATTGGAAGGTGGTTCAGGGGATGATGAAATCCGAGCGGGAGAAGGCAATGATGAACTCTTTTCAGGCAGTGGGAATAATCTTCTTGATGGGGGCAGTGGTGACGATATTCTCAATGCGCAAGAAGGGGATGATGTGTTATTAGGTGGCTTGGGGGATGACACCTTATTCGCTGCTGGTGGGGATGATACGATAGATGCGGGTTCTGGAGATGATGTTATTTTGGCCGGGGCGGGTGATGATTTGGCTTTTGCGGGTGGCGGTGATGATATTGTTGAAGGTGAAGAAGGAAACGATCAACTTTTTGGTGATGGCGGTAATGATGTGCTATTTGGTGGCGAAGGCGATGACCGTCTCTACGGAGGAGACAATGAAGATCGTTTAGTTGCAGGGATCGGTAATGATTTACTGGATGGCGGCGATGGCGATGATGTGCTTGAAGGTGAAGAGGGTGATGATAGGTTAATGGGTGGCGGAGGAAGTGACACTCTATATGGGGGTATTGGTGATGACATCCTATCGGGCGATGCAGGTAATGATGAACTGTTTGGTGAGGACGGAGATGATACTGTTTATGCAGGCTCTGGAGACGATAGCGTTATCGGGGGGAAAGGCGACGATCGCTTGTTTGGCGGAGAAGGAAATGATGAGCTGATCGGTGGTGAAGGCTATGATGAATTATACGGCGAAGGAGGAAATGATATTCTTCATGCCGAAGATGAGCGAGGATTGCTTTCTGGTGGGGAGGGAAATGATACTTTGTTCGGCGGCAGTGCCAATGATGAGCTTTATGGCGATGGGGGCCAAGATACGATTATTGCGGGTATGGGAGATGATTTAGTATCTGGTGGGAGCGGCGATGATGTCATTACCACCGGTGATGGTCAAGATACTGTTTTTGCTGGTAGTGGGAATGATGATATAGATACGGGGAGCGGGGATGATCGCGTCTTTGGGGAGGCGGGTGATAATATGATCAATACTGCAGATGGCACTGATGAAATATACGGTGGAGTCGATTCAGATACCGTTTATGCGGGAGACGGTTCAGATATTATTTATGGTGGGGATGGAGCCGATGAACTCCATGGTCAGGTGGGTGATGACTTTATTGATGCGGGTGTAGGCGACGATGTCATTTTCGGTGGAGAAGGAAATGACACTGCGTTTGGTAGTGATGGTGACGATGTCATCGAAGGTAATGAGGGAGAGGATGCCTTATTTGGCGGAGAAGGAGTCGATTCTCTTTTGGGAGGTGAAGGAGATGATTTACTTTTCGGCGAAGCAGGTCATGATTTGTTAGCGGGGGGGGAAGGCCAAGATCAGCTCTATGGTGGAGAGGGTAATGATACCCTGCAAGGCAATGACGGTGATGATTTATTGTATAGCGGCAGTGGTAATGACGATGTGGATGCTGGTGCAGGAGCGGATTTAGTCGATGCAGGTAGTGGGGATGACAGTGTCGATGGTGGGGCGGGTGATGATGTGTTATTGGGTGGTGAAGGTAATGATGTGCTTTCTGGTGGAGAAGGTGATGACAAATTATTTGCAGGCTCGGGTAATGACACCTTAGCGGGCGGGGAAGGGATTGATGAACTGCATGCACAAAGTGGCGATAATATATTATCGGGTGGGACGGGTGATGACAGACTCTATTCGGGGACGGGTGACGATATTTTAATGGGTGGAGAAGGTCAGGATTATCTTGAAGCGCTTGTGGGTGATAATCGACTCGAGGGTGGGTTGGGTGAGGATGAACTCGTTTCGGGAGCGGGCAGTGATGTGTTATCGGGTGGCGATGGCGATGATGTGCTTAATGCGGGCGATGGCGATAATACCCTTGCGGGGGATGCAGGCGATGATAATTTAGTCTCGGGAGCGGGCAATGATACGTTATCCGGTGGTGATGGCGATGATGTGCTTAATGCGGGCGATGGCGATAATACGCTTGCAGGTGATGCGGGCCAGGATAATTTAGTCTCGGGAGCGGGCAATGATACGTTATCCGGTGGTGATGGCGATGATGTGCTTAATGCAGGCGATGGCGATAATACGCTTGCAGGTGATGCAGGCGATGATATTCTCAGTTCAGGGAGTGGGATTGACATGCTGGAAGGTGGGCTGGGAGATGACAAATTAAGTGCGGGGGGAGGAAGTGATCTGTTGTTCGGCGGTGAAGGTCAAGATACATTAAAGGGCGGAAGTGGAAGTGATCAGTTGTTTGGTGAAAGGGGGGATGATCAATTATCGGGTGATGGGGGAAGCGATCAATTATATGGTGGCTTAGGCGATGATCAATTACTTGGCGGTGGAGGGAGCGATCAGTTATTTGGTGATGAAGGCAGTGACACGTTGAAAGGGCAATCGGGCAATGATTCGTTATTTGCAGGTGAAGGTGATGATATTCTGGATGGTGGAAGCGGTAATGATGAACTATACGCTGGTAGCGGAGATGATCATTTAGACGGAGGTACAGGCGTTGACACTTTGTTTGGCGGTGAAGGTGATGACACTATCATGTTCGATCATAGTGATTTTGGTGAGACAGTCAGTGGAGAAATGGATAATACCGAATTTCGTTACGATGGGGGAACAGGTTTTGATGTATTGGAAGTGTCAGCAATTGAAGATAATGTTATTGATATGACTGGCAGTGGGATCCAAAACGTAGAAGCATTTATTGTCGATGAGGGTATTGACGATGTACAGCTAATGTTGTCGTTAGATAAAATATACCAAGAAGGTGCTGGTGGCAATGTAGGTAATAATGCTGAGTCTGCTTCTGAGAGTAACTTTCTCGTTGTCGGCAGTGAAAATGTGACGTTATCGGGTGATCATTGGAGCCAATCAGAATCCATGCTATCAAGTCAAGAATTAGACGGCGATTTAAAAGAAAAATATGAATCTGAAGGAGTTGATATTGAACAGCTGCAAGGTTTTGTTTTTTCAAGTGAAGAAGGTGATGTGGTGATATGGAGTGATTTAGATGCGGGCAGTATTTCATTAAATGATGACAATTTAGGCTAATGATTTGTATCGCCAATAAAGCTGCATATGTTAAATGATTAATCATTAAGATCCTCTAGCACAGTATTTAATTCACTGAACGCCACTTTAAATATCGAGATGTCTTACGATATAATCCTATCTCATCATTTAACAAGTCGTAATGAGTGATCTCTTTATACAGCTTCTGTACTAGTTCTTTTGGGTTGTATGTGCAGTGTGCCTATCGGTTTTTATATTTGGTTTCATCAATGTTTTTTGATTGAGGAAGAATAAGAGTAGTTTGTTAATCTTATAATATTATTAATACTTTTATCTAGTCGTGTGTTCCTTTTATTAAAAAATGCTTATGAGTTCATAGCGTAAATATATTTTTATAAACTGTATTAGCTTGTTGAAAGGCTGATTCATTACTAGAATTTCAACAGTAAAAGGATTTATTGGTGTTGATGTTCGTAGTTATTACGCAGTCAACCAAAAGCATTTGGACTGACATTTAATATGAAGACTATTTTACTGGTTGAAGATACAAAAGTCTTACTCATGATCATTAAGAAGAAACTGACTTCTCGTGGTTATCATGTCATAACGGCGCTTAATGGTAATGAAGCACTACTAAAGCTGCAAGCGCATCCCAATATTCAAATGGTGTTGAGTGATTGGATTATGCCTGAGTGTGATGGCATTGAATTATGCCAACAGCTCAAATCTCCTCATTATGCTCGTTATATCTTTTTTGTATTATTGTCTGCCAGAGACGATCAAGATTCTATCATTGAAGGGATCAATGCTGGTGCGGATGATTTTATTGCAAAAGATACCAATATCGATGAGTTAGATGCTCGTTTGCAAGCCGGTTTTAGAACATTGGCTCTCAATAATGAGCTGGTTAAAAAAAATGCGGAATTAGATTCCGCTTATGCCACGATTAAGCAAGATTTAGCGGCGGCGGGTGAGTTTATTAAACGTTTATTACCCAATGATCCCCATTTCGCCAGAGCTGAGCTTAATTATGTATCGATACCCAGTGCACAAATTGGGGGTGACATGCTGGGCTGTATGCAGCTGGATGAAAACAATGTGGGGATTTATTTATTTGATGTAGCAGGGCACGGCGTTTCTTCCGCTTTAATGTCCTTTTCAGTTCAGCAAAGCATCAGTGTGAGTGCCGATAGTTCATCATTGGTGAGACAAAAAACAGATAAAGCCCCTTATTATAAAATAACTTCACCTTGTCAAGTTATTCAGCAATTGAATGAATTGTATTTAAGTCAAGAGGGAAGCGATCTCTATTTTACCATGGTGTACGCCATTTTAAATACCCAAACCGGCATGCTTTCTTATGCTTTTGCTGGCCATCCACCGCTGGTATGGATGCAAAATAGTAAAGATAAAGCGGTGTTTGTTGAGCAAGATAGTTATGTTGTGGGGGTGTTTGATTTTGCCGAATATACCACTCGTACAATAGAGCTAGCCGCTGGTGATAAAATCTGGCTTTATTCCGATGGGATCACCGAAGCTGAAAAAGACAGTCATCAGTTTTCTGAAGCAAGATTAAAGGAATTGATTTTTGATATACGAGAGCAGCCCACATCGATACAAGCCAATACTGTTATAAACGAAGTGAGAAGTTGGCAAGGTAAAGAGCAGTTTGATGATGATGTCAGTGTGCTGGTTTTTGAATGGAAAGGCTACCCGGAAGGAGATGAACAATGCAATACGAGCTCATTGAAGAAAACAAATACACAGTACTTCAAATAAATGAAGATCGGTTTGATGCCAAACTCGCCCCTTCATTTCGTAATGAAATCGATCTGGTGAAAGGTAATATTGCTGAGCATCTGGTGTTGGATTTAGGGCAAGTACGCTTTATGGATAGCAGTGGATTGGGCGCTGTCATGGGGGTGTATAAGTTACTTCGCAATACCAAAATCAGTATTGTCAATCCGCAAAAATCGGTTCAAGAGTTACTTAAACTGACCCGGATCGATAAATTAATTTTAAGTCATGCCACGATAGAAGATGCGACATCAAGTAAATAGAGGGATTATTGATGAAAGGAATGATACTGGCAGCAGGAAAAGGGACACGCATTAGACCTATATCACATATGATCCCTAAGCCTATGATCCCTATTTTAGGGAAGCCAGTAATGGAGTCAATGATACAACTCTTTTCTAAACATGGGATAGATAAAATAGTCATTAATACCAGTCATCTTGCTGAAAGTATAGAGAGCTATTTTGGTGATGGTCATCATTTTAATGTACAACTTTCTTATTCTTATGAGGTGGTTGAACAAGGGGGGAAGTATATTTGTCAAGCACTCGGCTCTGCGGGGGGCATGAAGAAAATTCAAGACTTTTCGGCCTTCTTTGATGCCACGTTTATTGTTGTTTGTGGTGATGCTTGGATTGATTTAGATTTAAAGCAAGCCGTTCAGCATCATAAACAATGTGGGGGATTGGCAACAATAATTACTAAAAAAGTACCATTATCTGAAGTGAGTCAATATGGTGTAGTTGTCACCGATAAGCATGGATTAGTGTCTCAATTTCAAGAAAAGCCAACAAAAGAGAAAGCCTTATCTAACCAGATAAACACAGGGATTTATATTTTTGAACCGGCTATCTTTGATTTTATTCCGTCAAATACCGAGTTTGATATTGGGGCTGATTTATTTCCTTTATTGGTTGAAAAAGAAATTGATTTTTATGCGGTTAATATGGACTTTCAATGGCTGGATGTGGGAAAGGTCAATGATATCTGGTCTGTGACCAGTGATATTTTAAAGGGCAAGGTCAAAGGTTATCCGATCCCTGGAACACAAGTTGCTTCAGGGGTGTGGGTGGGAATTAATACCGTGATTGATATTGAACAATGTCAAATCACTCCACCTGTACTCATTAGCAATGGCTGTGAAATCGGTAATGGAGCCAGCATAATCGGTCCTGCCGTTATTGGCGCAAATTGTAAGATAGATTCAAAAGCATTAGTCAGTAATACTTTAATTTGTGATTATATTCATATTGAAGATGAAGCTTATATTGCCAATAAAACCATGTTTGGTGACTATTTAATAGGTCATGATGGATATACACAATTATTAGAGAATAGTGAATATATTCATGTTCTTAAAAATCGTAATATGTCAAAATCTATTTCTAACATCGAGAAAAATGTTGAGGTTTTTACAGGGATCGCATCGCAGGGAAATCAATCTGGGATGCAACCAGTAAAATAAAAGGAAATCATATGCCTGTATTAAAGGGATTTAATCGGATATACCCAAGTAGTCTAAATACTTCTCGAGAGGTATCTGCTGATATCATCCCGTTTTGGCATGAATTAGAGTTGGCTGAAGAGCTTATTTGCCAAATGGAATTATGTTTAGTTGAAATTGTGAATAATGTCTTTGAACATTCTTATCATTCCGTTGAAGGAGATAAGCTTGAAATTGAGTCTTATTGCGAACAAGGCAATCCGACTTTAGTGGTTAAAGTGTCTGATTATGGTACGGCGATGCCGTTAGATTTATTAGACGATAAATTAACTGAAGAGTTTGTAGTTCCGGATCCAGAGGATCCAGAAACATGGACGGTTAGCAATAGAGGCTTAAGGATTTTACAAGAATTAACGGATAAGACGGAATACATCAGTGAGATTGGCCGTAATACTCTGACCTTCTTTCGTCATACCCAACCAGAAAGTGGGCTTGATAAATGAAAGGATGCTTGATTGCAGTTTCAATATACTTTGCGTTAGGTTGTTGTAATCCCCCTGTTTGGCAGTCTAATGTTCAATCATTAAATGGCACCTGGCTACTTGAGTATTCTAGCTCATCAACGGCTCCTTTTAGATCGAGTGAAATACCTGTTCCCAGTAATTGGTCTAGTTATGGTATCGAACATCATGGGGTTGCTTTCTATAGTCGTGAATTTAATCTTGATATGCTCAATAAGAATGAGCGGTTATGGTTAGTGTTTGATGCCGTGGATTACAGTGCTGATGTGAGCGTAAATGGTAAGTTACTCGCTCAACATCATGGGTATTTCTCCCCTTTTAAAACAGAGGTGACCAGCGCTGTTAGTGAGGGAATCAATCAATTAAATGTGAAGGTTACCAGCCCTATAGAGACCAATGGAGAGGATTGGTCACTGAATAAAACGTTAATTAAGGGGGTATTAAGCCATCATGATACCCGTCCTGGGAGCGCTTGGTCTGATGCGGGACAGGATAGGAATTCAGGCGGAATATGGGGAGATGTAAGCTTAATCTCTACTGGGCCTGTTGCCATATCGAGTGTGAAAGTGACGCCTAATATTATTGATTTGAAAACGGTTAAAACAGGCGGAAAGGTCGTTGTTGACTTAGACAGTTATTTTAGAGGTCAAATTAGGGTTGATTTTACTTTATTGAATGCTGAGGATAGGCTTGATAGTCAGCACAGTATGTTAGTGAATGTGACTCATAACCAACAACAAGTTCATTGGGATTTTCCTGAAAAACCTCGCGATTTATGGTGGCCGTGGGATTGGGGAAGCCCGACATTATATTCATTACAAGTATCGGTGTCGGTTGTTGATGCACTGTTTGAATTAGATAAGGTTTCCGATCAACAAAAAGTGGATATTGGTTTCAGGCAATTTCAATTCGATGAAAAACAAGCCACATTTTATGTCAATGGTGAGGCTTATTTTATTAGAGGAACGAATTATATCGCCAGTCAATGGTTAGGGGATATGACCTTTGATGATTATGAACAAGACATTTTATTCATGCAACAGGCTAATATTAATAGTGTTAGGGTTCATGCCCATGTGACCGGAAAGCACTTTTATCAATTAGCAGATCGGTATGGGATGATTGTCTGGCAAGACTTTCCTTTGCAATGGGGTTATTTAGATGATCCTAATTTTACTAAAGAAGCGGTTAGGCAAACTAAGGTTATGACCGATATGCTGTTTAACCATGCGTCAATTGCCATTTGGTGTGGCCATAATGAACCGCCTTGGGATGCCGTTTGGATGGCGCAGCAATATAAAAGTTATCAAGCCGAGCATAATCAAAAACTAACGGAAGCAGTTTATCAGCAGTTATTAAAAACACAGGATGCACGTATTGTTAGAAAAGCATCATTCACTCGAGAGCATCCTTGGTTTGGGTGGTATTGGGGACGGTATCAGTTTTATAGAGATAAACCCCTTGCCCCCATAGTCAGTGAATTTGGTGCTCAAGCGTTACCCAGCCTGAGCTTGATGAAACAGATCTTATCCAATTCCACTCAACCCAATTCAACACGATGGCCGTTGACATTTGATGATATCAACTTACTTAAATACCATAATTATCAACCAGAACAAACGTTGAATATTGCACAAATAGAGATGGGTAATAGCCTGAAGGAGTTTGTCAGTCATTCGCAACGTTACCAAGCCAATGTAATTAAATATGCCAGTGAAAGTTTACGTCTACGCAGACAGACTGATATTGCTGCTATTTATCAATTTATGTTTGTTGATAGTTGGCCTTCTATTACTTGGTCTGTTTTAGACTATCAACGTCATCCCAAAGCGGGATTTGATACGATGCAGCAAGCCTATCAAATTTTGTTACCTGTGGTTGAGGCGTTACCGAATGTGCAGACTAAATCAATGGCCGTTGCACTGATCAATGACAGTCGCGTTAGTTATCACAATGCCTCAGTGTGGTTAGTTGATGAAACGACACAAATGCCGCTACTGCAAGTTAATGTCAATATCAAACCTAATGGAATGACACGTATTAAGCTGCCAATCTCCAGGCTGAAAGTTGAAAAGTTCTCTCTCATTGTTAAAGATCCCTCAGGTAAAGTCTTATCAATAAATGAATATAATACCGAGCAATTAGAGCGAGAATTACTATGAGTATAAAATGGGGGGGATGTGTTTGGTGTTTTTGTTTATTACTTCCGTTTGATCATTATGCAAGTGAAGTCGTCTCTGACGTCGATATAGTGGTAAATCAACTAGGTTATCCACGGTTAGCAAAAAAGAGGGCTTATTGGATCAATGCCTCAACGACTCAAGTGAAATTGATTGATATGGAAACGGGGAGGACAAAACAATTCCCCGTGAAGATAAATCGCTTACGCTTAGATCAGAAACGGACGGTTTCAACCGTTGACTTTAGCCGATTGACGCAAGTAGGTTGGTATCGTTTTCAAGCAGGGAAACAATTATCAGCGCCTTTTCAGATTAACGATGATGTTTATAACCCATTATTGTACCGATTAATTAGAGCATTATATTTACAACGTTCTGGTGTTGAAATTGAAGATAGAGAAACGGGAGTGTCTCGCCCCCCGAGTCATATTCATGATGGATTGATCTATCGTGCCGATAGCTTTCATATGAAGAATGAATGGGTTGATGTTAATGGGGGTTGGTATGATGCCGGCGATTTTGGCAAATATGTGGCGACGACAACGATTACCATTGCCCATTTACTGGAAGCTTATCGACAAGTACCGTCTTTATTTCATTCAGTAGCCTTTCAGCCTGAAGAGTTAAAAAAGAGTCAGTTACCTTATGTGTTGCAAGAGGCGAGGATCGGTCTGCATTGGTTGGAAAAAATGCAACGCAGTGATGGTGCTGTCTATCGCAAAGTATCAGGGCAGCATTGGCCTAAAGTCACCGGCCCATGGAATGATCCTCAACTTCGTTATATTTACGGTGTGAGCAGCGCCGATACGGCTAAATTTGCTGCAACAATGGCTTTTGCTAGTCGTATATATGCAGCATTTGATACCACTGAGGCTAAACGTTATTTGAATGCAGCGATACGTGCTTGGGGATATTTGGCCCGCACACCGAAGCAATTCATTGATTGGAAGAAAGAGGATGATAGTGGTTCTGGGGCTTATATGAGTAATGTTCATGATACGGAGACCAGTTTATTAACGGATGTTGATGATAGATTATGGGCCTTGGCTGAGCTGTATCTGGCAACGAAAAATGAGCAATATAAGACGATCTTTCTAGCGCTTTACACCCCTGAATACCTTGATATATTTGAATGGAAAAATCCCGCGTTAATGGGCATTTGGCATCTTATTCTTTCTAAAAAGAAAGCGTTTACTTTTTTACAAAATGATTTACATGCCAAAGCGGCAGAGTATGCACAAATTGCCCAATCGCAGCCCTTTTTTGTGGCGAATGACCGTTTTATTTGGGGGTCAAATAAGATGGCTGCTGAGGCTGGATTGTTATTGGCTTGGTCATCTCAATTAGCACAATCATTAAACCATTCGTTTAAATATTGGCAATATAGTCAATCGCAACTAGATTACTTATTGGGTGCCAATGCGTTTAATTTAAGTTTTGTAACCGGTTTTGGCAGTCTTTCCGTTAAGCATATTCATCATTTATATCAAAATGCCAGTGGCGTTAATTTACCTGGTTTTTTGGTGGGAGGCCCAAATGAACATGCTCAAGCGGGGATCGCGCCAAAAGGTTTAGGTATGTTGAGCTATGTTGATAATGAAAAATCTTATGCGGTCAATGAATTTGCCATTGATTATAACGCCAGCTTGATTGGTCTATTAGCGGTGTATTATGCAGCTTTTAAAGAACGGTAATATGGAGAAGTAAAATGGATTTTTATTTTAATGAGTTTGAAAATAGAACCCCACCAGAACCCGTTAAACATAGTCATTTTAGAGAGTTACTTTATCAATATCTAGCCACGTGTAATCTTACATTAGGTATTTGGTATCTAGTTTGGCGTTGGGGGTTTGCGTTAAATTATGATGCTATGTGGTTTTCTTTACCATTAGCGTTTGCAGAATCTTGTGCTTTTATTGGCTCGCTGTTATTTGTTTTTAATTTATGGAAGACTAAAGATGAGCCTAAAAGGCCTGTCCCGAGTAGTATCGGAGAATGTGTTAACGATCCAACCGAAGACCGACCGCTTTGTATTGATGTGTTATTTCCCACTTATGATGAAGAACCTGAACTGGTTAAATTGAGCATTAGGGATGCGCTTAAAATACGTTACCCTCACGAAATTGAAATGAAAATTTTTATTCTCGATGATGGTAAACGGCCAGAAATGGCAAAGTTAGCACAGGAGATGGGCGTTGAGTATATTACTCGTGAGAATAATGAGGGTTATAAAGCGGGTAATTTACGCAATGCGTTAGAGCAAACATACGGTGATTTCATTGTTATTTGTGATGCGGATACGCGTCCTTTTCCCAGTATATTAGAAAATACCTTAGGTTATTTTAGAGATCCTGATGTGGCATGGGTACAGACTCCCCAATGGTTTTTTGATTTACCTGCGGGGGAAAGGTTACCTGTTTGGCTGAAACGTCGCTTGGGTCGACCTTTTTCTTGGCTTGGTCGCTTATTGGAAAAGTTCTACGGCCCAATAACCTTAGGTCGAGATCCTTTTGTTAATGATCCTCAGATGTTTTATGACGTGATCCAACGAAGACGCAATTGGGCGAATGCGTCTTTTTGCTGTGGAGCGGGCTCGATACATAGACGTGAAGCCGTCATGGAAGCGGCACTGAGAAGTTATAGTCATCAAATTAGCCAAGAGCATGACGCGATTGAAAGACAGATCCGTAAGTTGACGAAAGAGAAATATGTCGATAAAGATATCTCTTCTGGATTAAAGCAAGAGATTATTCTCGATACTGAATTCACGCCTTATAAATTTCATGTCTCCGAAGACATTTATACTTCCATTATTCTTCATGGTGACACCGAAAGGAACTGGCGTTCAGTTCAACATACTGAAGTTGAAAGTAAAATGCTGTCTCCTCAAGATCTACAGAGTTGGACCGTACAACGATTTAAGTACTCTGGGGGATCAATCGATATCTTTATGAATGACAATCCTTTACTTAAAAAAGGCATGAGTTTCAAACAAAAAATAATGTACGCTGCCAGTTTTTGGTCGAATTTATCCGCCATTTGGAATGTTATTTTTTTAGCCTGCCCCATTATTTATTTCCTAACAAGCATTGCGCCAGTGAGTGCCTATGACACGACTTTTTATTTGCATTTTTTACCTTTTGTATTAACCGCTGAACTGGCCATGATGGTTGGGACTTGGGGAATATCAGGTTATCAAGGGAAAAGTAATTTTTTATCCTTTTTCCCGGTCAATATGCGCGCGTTATGGACAGTGCTTAGAGGTAAAAAAATCAGTTTCCCGACAACACCTAAAGATCGCCAGCAAGGTGTGTTCTTGCATTTAGTGATCCCACAAATTGCCGTATTTGTATTAAGTTTGTTTAGTATGGGGTTTGCTTGGGTTGCCTACGGAACGGGGAGTTTTGGTGATTATTCATTGGGTGGTTTAATCCTTAATAGTTTTTGGACATTAAATAATATGATGGCGATGTGGGGCATGATTGCCTCTGCTTTTTGGTCACCGAGTACTGATAAAGGAGAGGGGTTAGATTATGGAATCGAGTAGTTCTTTGGTCAAGGCACGTCATCACATTGTATTTATCGCAGGGTTATTAACCGCGCTTGTACTCGCCTTTTCTATCGAGACGCGCGATTATAGCCAAGTCTTAGGTAATTTAAGCTTTACATCGACTGAGCCCATCCCTTTTAGAGATGCAAGAGTCCTGACAGATGAAGAATACCAGTGGGCTAAAATAGCTTGGCAGTATTTTGAAAACAACTATCAAGACAATACTGGGCTGGTGAACTCTGTTGATGGTTATCCTTCAACAACCATGTGGGATACCGCCTCTTATTTAATGGCACTGATTTCTGCCCAACAGTTAAATGTCATTACGCAAACAGAGTTTAATCTTCGAATGGAAAAGGCGTTAGTGACATTATCTCGCATCCCTTTGGTTGAAAACTTATTACCCAATAAAGCTTATAATACTCAAACGCTTGCAATGGTGGATTATTCCAACAAAGACACCCCTAATGGCATAGGTTGGTCTGCCATTGATGTGGGTCGAATACTGGTCCCAATGAATATCCTTATCTGGAAATACCCCAAATTTAATAGACAAGTGAATAAAGTATTGGAGTATTGGAAAGTGGAAGCGATGAATAAAGAGGGGTATTTATTTGGTGCTAGGCCTTCTCCTACTGGGGATAAATTTGATTTAGTCCAAGAAGGGCGGATTGGTTATGAAGAGTATGCCTCGAAAGCTTTAGCCTTAATGGGGCGAGATGTTTTTAATGCGTTAAGGTATGCCGATCATTTAAAACTGATCACCATCGATGGAGTGGAAGTGCCAACTGATAACCGTGATCCAGCTAAATATCATGCACATAACTACGTGGTTAGTGAGTCCTATATTTTGGATGGCATTGAGTTTGGTTCTGATAGTATCTCTAGAATTTTTGCTTATCGTGTCTACAAGGCACAAAAGAACCGCTTTGACCGATTAGGTATTTTGACTGCGGTGAGTGAGGATAATGTTGATCAACCTCCTTATTTTGTCTATAACACCGTGTTTTCAGATGGTAAAGAATGGAATGCTATCAGTGATACTGGTGCAGATGCTTCTCAGTTAAAGACACTTTCGACGAAAGCGGCATTTGGTTGGTACGCCTTGTATAACACGCCTTATACACTCAAGTTAATACAAGGTGTTGATACGCTTTTTAATCAGAAAAAAGGTTGGTACTCAGGGCTGTATGAACGGGATGGGAAAATCAATACAGCTATTACGGCTAATACTAACGGTATTATTTTAGAGTCACTGGCTTATATGCAAAACGGGGCGCTGTTGAATATTGGTGTCGATACGCAGCTTTAATAGGGAGTGTCATATGCGTGTTTTTTTGACTTGTTTATTCATCATATTAATGACGGCTTGTGGCAATCGTTATCAAGGGTTTTCAAATGAGGTCACTGGGCGAGAAAGGCATTGGACATCACCTGTTCCGCGCTCTGGACCGTTAACTGAGCAAGAGCTTGAAATGGCGACGATTGCTTGGAAGTATTTTGAGAATAATTATCAAGAGTCGACGGGACTGGTTAATGCGGTGAATAACTATCCATCGGTTACTTGGTGGGATGCTGCATCTTATTTAGCCGGCATGGTGAGTGTGTATGAGTTTGGGGTGATTGATAAAGAAGAATTTAATCGCCGTTTTACGAAATTTGTTGCAACATTAAACACCATTGATTTGTTCAGAGGTGAGTTACCTAACAAGGTTTATAATACTCAAACGGCAGCTAAAGTGGATTATGCTAACCAACCCGGTGAAATTGGTTATTCGGCACTGGATCTTGGCCGTTTATTAATTTGGTTATATATTATCAAACAACGCTTTCCAGAATACGGCACTGCAATTGATTCTGCAGTATTACGTTGGAATTTTTGTCATGTAGTGGATGAGAATGGCACCATGTTTGGGGCATTGCTTGAGAAAGGTAAAGAGGTGCAATATTTACAAGAAGGGCGATTGGGATATGAGGAATATGCAGCAAAAGGGTTTGAATTATGGGGATTTAATACTGAGCAAGCTTTGTTGCCAGAACCGTATGGTACGATAAATCTGTATGGTTATGACATTCCTTACGATACGCGAGATCCTCGTAAACTAAAGGCTCACAGTTATGTAGTGACTGAAAGTTATGTCCTTGATGGTATCGAGCTAGGGTGGGATTTAACTGAAGATCGCAGTGCTCATGATAATGATTATTCACATGAGTGGATGGCTGAGTTTGCGATGCAAATTTATCGTGTTCAAGAAGCACGTTATCATGAAACAGGCATTATCACCGCGCGTACTGAACATCAACTTGCAGGCGCTCCCTATTTTGTCTATGACACTATTTATACGGATGGTTTTGCATGGAATACGATTTCTGAAGTCGGAGAGTATTTACCTCAATATTCAGCTGTGGCGATTAAAGGTGCCATGGGGATGTGGGTACTCTGGGATACAGAATATACCGATTTGTTGTTTGATCATGTCAGTCATACTTATGATAAAGAAAAAGGTTTTTATGAAGGAATATATGAAAATGGAAAAGGCTTAATTGAAACTTTCACCTCCAATAATAATGGTATTTTATTAGAAATACTGTTGTATAAAACTCAAGGAAAAATATTAACTTATCATGCTGATATGGCACCGAGTTTGTGGGGCAAGGCACTGCAAACTCAATTTGGACATGAAGGAAAATGTTTACCTCGTAATAAACAAAAGGCTAAAGCTTTGGCTCATCTTGATTCTGTAAGTACTCAATAGCTTATCTATACTGAAGAAGGAGTAAGTATTGAGACGGGTTATTTTACAGCTTTTTATCTTTATCGTCATATTAATGTTATCGGCTTGCGGTGCTTTATACCAAGGTGTGCAATCGGGTGTGACAGGGGTCAGTGAATCTCAATTTATCAGACAAGGCCGATATGGAGAGTTGAGTGAACAAGAGTTACAGTGGGCACAAACGGCTTGGTTGTATATTGAGAATAATACACAATTGGCGACAGGGCTGGTTAATTCGATAGACAATTATCCCAATATGGATTTATCTTCACTTGCTGATTACTTATTTGCGTTAGAAGCTGGTCGCCAGCTTGAATTTATTAGTCCCAAGGAGCATGACGAACGGCTCACATTAGCCATCAATTTTTTGGTGAATATGCCGCTTGTGAGTGACAAAGTACCCAATAAAGTGTATTCAACGACCACTGGACAAATGGTGGATTATGCGAACCAACCCGCTGAAATTGGCTGGTCCTCCATTGATATTGGGCGATTATTGATAGCATTAGCATTTACAAAGCAACGTAACCCTGAGTTTACTGAGTATATTGATAAGGCAGTATTACGCTGGAATTTTTGTGTATTAGTGTCTGATAAAGGTGAATTATATGGTGGGGATATTAATAACGCTCAAGTGACCATTTATAAAGAAGGGCGCTTAGGAATTGAAGAGTATGCATCATATGGCTTTCTTGATTGGAAAATAATTCCCGGTAAGTCCCTCGCGTTAGAGCCTTATAATGTGGCGACTATTAACGGGATAGATTTACTTTTTGATGGCCGAGATCCTCGTCACTATGATGTACTTAGGCCTGTGTTTACCACGCCTTTTTTGTGGTTAGGGCTAGAATTTAATTGGGATGATATTGACGATACCAGTTCAATGGATTCGAATCACAGTAACGCTATTTTAGCGGCAATGGCAGACTCGATATATCAAGTGCAGGAGAGTCGGTGGGATTTCGAAAGAGTGTACACCGCTAGGGGGGAACATGTTGTGTCTGGGGAACCTTATTTTGTTTATGATGCCATTTATGCTTTAGGGACCCCTTGGATTACGGTGGCTGAAGACGGTAGCAGTCATGATCATCTTGCTTTAGTGTCGACTCGTGTTGCTTTTCAAATGTGGGTGTTATGGAAAACAGATTATACCGATCGTTTACTGACCTTAGTCAGAGAGCTTTATAATCTTCAACGGGGTTGGTATGAGGGGCGATATGAAGCTTCTAGTGGCTATGAGAAGATCATTACGTTAAAAACCAATGCGGGTGTATTGGAGGCGTTACTTTATAAGATCAATGGGAAATTATATCAACCTAATGACAATAAAGAATACCGTGATGTACAGTTTGATTCGCGTTTTTATCATCCAGGAAAGTGTTTAACGGAGACTTTTCTATGAATACAATGGACATAAAATCTTTGCGATTATGGGTTATGGTCATCTTCATACTCATGATTGTATTGGATCCGATGGCAATGGCTGTTACAAAGGATCTTGATCTTTCTCCTTACACTAAAACCAATTATCTATTGTCCAAAGGTCGCTATAAACAGGCATCAGAGCATTGGGATAAACTCAGTGTGATGTTTTTGGCTAATCGAAATAACCTCGATCAGCAAACGATGTGGCAATCAGCTGGACTTGCAGCGGCTTTAGCGACCATTGCGGCAGATAAAAACAATGATCCTATTGCCTATCAATATTGGGCGGACAGTACCCGTTACCTTTTAACCGGAGGAACCAACTGGCAGCAGTTACAAGCGTATTTACATCAACGTTTAGAGACGGCTAATACACAATTGTCAGTTGTGTTACAAGTGAACGATGTGACGGGAGGTCTTGATGAAAACTTGGAGAAAGAGTTATCGGTGTTACAAGTATGGGATGATAAACTCAATTTTTTTCAGTTTGTTGCGCCTAAATTAGGCTTGAATAAATATTCAGATCCACAATCTCGTCAGGCTGTTTCCCCCCCCAATGCGCGGCAGATTAATCGTTCTCAAGGTCAAAAAAAAGGACAGCAAAAAAAATTGTCAGGTTTTGATGCTAATTTTTCTCAAACTCAATCGTTTATTGCCACACCTGGTGCAATTCAAACTCAAGCGGAGGTGGGCGATAGTGCGGATCTTGATGCTGAGGACAACCCTCCCTTTGAAGACAAAGCGGGTGAAGAATCAATACAATCCAAAGCCATTAATAGCAGTGCGGGGGGAGTGTCGTCAGCATCACAAGGTAGCATTCAATCGACACCTTCAAATAATCCCTTGGCGAGAGGGAATTTAGCCATTATTCAAGATCAACAATTAGAAGCAAGGCAAAAACGCCATTCATCGAGTCCAAACACGGTCGAGCCTTCCGCTCAAGATGGCTCGAGTGATGAATCAAATAAGGCGTTAGATGATAAGCGGCTGGTGGAAGACTAAAGATGTGTCGCTTGCAATTTGAGGAGTAATTACTAGCCTTAGTCATAGGGTTGGCTCTGATCTATTGTTTATGTGGATCAGGGTCTAGTGATTAATATTATGAAAGGATTCATTATGAGTAGCTCATCAATATTAGATACACTCGTGAGTAATGCCAATCAGCACTTTGATTTAACAGAGTCTCGTCATCAAGATCAGTTGCTTTATTTAGCGGATGCGCTACTTGAGTTATCCGATATTTCATCTGAAGAATTCATTCAGTTATCTTTACAGCCTAATAGTCCACTTGAGTTTCAATTAGCTGTGAAATTGGTTTGCTCACGTCGTTATATTTTACAAATTCAAGTACCTCTTGATATTGGTATTGTGTACGCCATGTGGGGGGAGCATAACCGACTTTGTGAAAAAAGCGATCATAATCCCAATGGGGAAGATTCATTAAATGCGAAAATGATGCAGTTAAATTGGATCTGTAACGATTCTAATGTCAATTGGAATCTATACCCTGTAGATGATGGTTGCCCGTATAAAAGCTACAATATTGCTAAAGATATTGTGAAGAAAAACAAGAAAAGTAGCAAAGTGAAAGTATTGCATTTAAAGGATGGAATTACTGATATTCAAGGGCCTCTTGCCAAGTTAGCCTCGCTTGATGATTCAAGTAAAGGTGGGGCAATTATTTTTGGTTGTCTTAAGGCGCTAGATGATAAAATGGATGCGATTATTTATACCGATGCGGATAATTCAGTGCATTTAGGGCAGCTAGGACTTATTTTAGAACCTTTTATCGAAAGAAATGTGGATGTGGTACTCGGTAATAGAAAGCATGCCGAATCTATTTTAGTGAAGCAAGAAGAGCGTTGGGGTATTGGGATTAAGACGTTAAGGCATATGCAGAGAATGGTGGGGAGTGAGATCTTCTCAAAAGGGATCTATGATACCCAAGCAGCGTATAAATTATTTAGTCGAAGTGCGTTAGAAGCTATTCTTGCCGCGCCAACGGTATTTGACTTTTCATTTGATACCGATTGGATTTTAGCGTCAATGAAAGAAGATCTTGTGATTGAAACCATTCCTTTTGCATTTATTGATTCGGCCGCCGAATCTGCGTCGGTTGTACAAGGCCCGATGAGTACTTGGCTTATTTTATTAACGGGGTTAGTGAAAGCGTTAAGGTCACGTGAAGTTGAACATGACATTGCCATGGCGAAAGTGATTGATGAACACGTTAAATCGGTTAAGGATCTTGAACAAATTATTAATTTATTACCCCCCGAGTTAATGGAGGTTTCTGATAAAGAATTAGGTCAACATACGCTAATGTCACCAGAATCCTTGTCTAAATGGCTAACAGAAGTGAAATCAGAACATATAAGAATACAATAGTTTTTTATTTAAATTAATGATAGAGATAGCTTCACTATTATTTTCCCTCGAAAAGGAGCATTACTTTAGTCGAGCTTCAATATAGAGTGTATATTCAAAGTACTTGAAGATGTTTGTCTTTTGCATTTTAAAGTGCTTTGGGGCGGTGATCATTTAAGGCGTTTGGATCAGTAAACGATATTACTTTTGAGCATGAAGGTGAAATGAACACATATGGGCCAGAGATGAAGATAAGACTTGATTATCAATGTTTGTTGTCAGCCCTTATCATGTTTATTTCTTGTGTTTCAGCGACTGAAGACGATACTGAATTAGGTGCTGAAAGCGGATTATTGAGAAGTCTCAAACCTCATTACCAGATTGCTGATCATGAACCTTTACCGCACCTGACGCATCCATTCGTTTTGATTGAACAATTGCAAACGGATTTGTTCTCCCATCTGCTCCCCCTTTTGGTTGTGGTTGAGTCATTGGAAACTGATATTGTCCCATCGTATTCTAATGGAGCTTCTTTCTCACGTTCAGTTGTTATTTCAGATGGAAAATTGAATGAACGGGTCGATAACCTTCCGGTTCATTTTCAACGTCGAGCCGTCATTCCTAATATCAATGAAATGCAAGAGTCGAGTGACAATGTATCAGGAGTTAAGATATCAGCACGATCCCGTATAGAGGTTATTCCTTTAACGAGACAAGAGTTATTACTGTTAAGTAAAGCGCAGCGTTTTATGGAAGACAATTGGAATGATGTGACCGGTTTTATTGACTCTGTTAATGGTTATACACAGACAACGATGTGGGATTTAGGCAGTGCGATTAGTGGCATTTTGGCTTTAGAAGCATTGGGTGTTGTTGAAAGCCAGTTAACGCAAATAAGGCTCGAAAAGCTATTAGCAACCTTGATGAGTATGCCATTGTATGACAATAAGTTGCCTAATCGGCAATATAACACGGTGACGGGATTACCTTCAGGGCCTTATAGTAAAAGTGCCTCTCATGGGAATGGTTGGTCTGCATTGGATTTAGGGCGGCTTTATATTTGGTTAGAGGTGATTAAGCAGCAAAAACCCCAACTATCTCATCAGGTTGATAAGATTACTGATAAATGGAAATTAGAAGACGCTGTAAAAGGTAAGACCCTTTTTGGTATAAAGCTAACATCTAAGGGGGAACACTTTCGCCAAGAAGGACGTTTAGGCTATTTACAATATGCTGCCAAAGGCTATCAACTTGCAGGCCTTAATGTAGACAAGGCTTATGATTGTCGTCATCTAGGTGAGGTTGAGGTGGAAGAGAAGACATTATTAATCGATAAACGTAATTTGCCTTTTTTTACTTTAGATCCTTACCTACTTTATGCAATAGAAGTGGGTCGACCAAAAGACTGTTGGTTTCAATTAAATACTTTATATCAATTACATAAACAGCATTTTGAACGTTTTAATCGCCTGTTAGTTTACGCTGAAGATTCCCTGAATCGAAAACCTTGGTTTTTATATAATAATATTTATTATCAAGGGGATGCTTGGTGGAGCGTGTCTTCATCAGGTAAAGAGGTGCCGAAACAGAATGTTCAAATATTCAGTAATAAAGCTGCGTTAGCAATGAGCATGCTTTTTGATGATGAATACGCCACGTTATTAGCTGATAAAGTGATAAAAAATAGCTTGAAACATTATCATGTTCCTACAGGGTTATTCTCAGATGGGGCGGAAAATGTAGCTTATAATATTAATACTAATGCGTTTATTTTAGTGAGCTTATGGTTCAAATCAAGAAATTACACCCCTATTTTAATGTGATTGAGGCGGGGACTGACACACGAAAGCATTAATATTCTATAACGATGATGAAAGCATGATTATGAAGGGACTATGGTCATATTTGGGGACGTTTTTTTTATCATTTGGGATCAGTTTATTGTTCTTATTATATTCTTACGGTTGTTTTGCCAATGGTCATCAAACGCAAATGGCGGAAAATGCACCTAAGCCTGAATCGGGTAACTTAGAGAATAGCGGAAAAAAAACATCCATATTACGGGAAGAAACGGAGTTTGATCAAATTTGGCAAGGTGCGAACAGTTCTTTTGACTTACCTTTTTTCTCTTGGGGGGAAGAGACTCCTTGGTATAAAAGGTGGAATGGTAATATGAGTTTAGGCATTCCTCTTACAGAAACACCTGCCACCCTCCCGCCTGATGCAACCTCGGGGCCGAGTAATCAAAATACAACGGCGAGTTTATCGCTTAAATATTCTATTTTAGGCAATTGGTTCATTTCCGCGACGGCTTACTATTATTTTGATCCTGATTTACAGCAAGCTTGGAATCCTGATTATACTTATGTATTTGGTTATAGCGATTGGAGGCCGTACACTTTTAGCTTGTTATATTCTAATTATGGTGGGAATCGATTTGCCCCCGAAGAGGGACAAAAAAGTACCGAATTTGGGCAGGGGACTTGGTCATTAGGCTGGAAGTTTCCTGTTGGAGAGCCTTGGATTGACTGGTTATCCTTTACTGATAAAGGGGCTATTGGATGTCAGTTTGATTATAACTATACACCTGAATATTTTGATTTAGCGTCTTCTGAATACTTAACGGGCCAGCAAACAATCAGTTTGGGTTGTAAGTATGCGATCATTGGCAACTGGTATGTCAATGGAACGGCCTTTTATTATTTAGACAGTTCGCAAAAACAGCCTTGGAATCCAGACTATACTTATGGCTTTGGTTACTTTGATTGGCACCCAGGAACGATCACGGTTCAATATAATAATTATTCAGGTAATCGCTGGAATAGTAGTGAACGAGGTGAGGATACAGGACGTTTTATTGACGGTTCAATCAGTATTAGTTATTCATTTACTTTTTGAACTGCGGCCAACCTTATGTTTATAAACTTAACATATCTGGACCCCCCGCATGCTCAATGATATTGGGTATATGAGTGACGCTTCACTGTATTAGTTGATGAGTTTCTTGTGTTTATGTTGTACTTTTGTTTGGCAATGAGGGCATATATAGGAATGCTTATGGATTTTTTCAAGACAAGCATGGCATTGGATCGTTCTTCTGTCTTTACTGAGTAAGATTAATATGAGGCCTATAGGACCTAGTACATAACCCAGTAAAAATCCTGCAATAATATTGCCCTTTAAATACCCAATGATGACAGACAGAGCCAGCATAATAAGATAGAAGATAATCCAAAATGAGATGCTGTTCATATTCATTGTCTACAGAGTCTCCTCGATAATGTTTGAGGAAGATGCATCAAATGGGTAAAGAATATTTTTATGAAGATAGCCTGCTCTTTGATAATCATTAATATTAATAATCCACAACATCTTTTTCACTCCAGTGGTGCTGTTCGCGGCACAGTGGACAAATAAAGCTATTTAATTGACTCGACGTTTTATTGAGGTAAAAGTGATTTGACTTCATTCCCGTTGGAGTCAGTTTTAATTTGTTTGGGCAGATAATTTCAATGATATTGCTAAATTCCTTCATTACTTCACCTTTAGTCATGGGATGCACAGAGGGGGTATTTCGTTATAGCTTGGCTATCAAGTGTAATACAGATTATGCTCAGTTCAAGAAGTAAGGCACCTTTTTATGTTGCTAATGACTATGCTTAGGATGGGTAAAAAGAAAGGGATCAATGATGGAAAACGTGGCGGTGATAGGGAATTAAGGTGCCGACTATTCCAACCAATTTTGTCAGTACTCCGATTACTGGGCCAAAAGCATTGCAACAACTGGCTCATCAATATGGGCTAGGGGACAAATTAGTGGTAAAGCCCGTTTATGGTACCTTTGGTGAAGAAAATTATTTAGTAGATTTGATTGAATATGATTTTAATCCATCAATTTGTGATATTAAACCCGATATTATTATTCAAAAGTTTATGCCAAATGTGAAAATTGAAGGAGAATATAGCTTTATTATTTATGATAATACCATCTCACATACCGTATTAAAAACCCCTTCGATATTGGATCTCCGTACTCATCAAATGCACGGTGGTACATCACAACTGGTGTCACCCTGTGAAGATGATCTTAATGCTGCTGAAAAAGTATTAGAGAGTATATTGATGTTAACAGGAGAAAAGGCTCATGAATTTCGTATTGACATGATCCGCTGTGAAACGACTCAGACGTTATTATTATTAGAATTAGCGATCGGCGATCCTATCCAATACTTACATCTATTGAGTGAGGCTCAGCAAAGAAAAGCGATTCACCACTTTATTGATTCAACCGAATTATGATTTTATGACATGAAAGAAAAATGAGTAAGCCAGCGAATAATAAGGTTATGCTGGCTTACCGTATTCATTTCACTTTCTAAATTAACACTTTTTGACGATAACGCTGCCGATCGAATAACCTGCACCAAAACTACTGATTATTCCGATACTTCCTGATGATAAATCACTTTTATGTAAGTGATAAGCAATAATCGATCCCGCTGAACTGGTATTGGCGTAGCGATCTAAAATGATTGGTGCTTCATGAATGTTGGCTTCACGGCCCAGTACGCGTTTAGCAATAAGTTGGTTCATGGTTAAATTGGCTTGATGTAACCATAATCGACTAATGGTATCGGGTGTTAGCGATAATGCATGTAAATGTTCGCTGATATGATCGGCCACCATTGGGCAAACTTCTTTAAAGACTTTACGGCCATTTTGAATAAACAGCTTGTCAGCAGTCTTTAAGCCAGCCTCATCACAGCGATTTAGAAAGCCGGCATTATTGCGTATGTTATTAGAAAAAACAGTCTGTAGCTTAGTGCCTAAGATCAGATATTGGACATTGCTGCTGGCGTGTTCTGCTTCTTCTAATAGCACCGCAGTACAAGCATCACCAAAAATAAAGTGACTATCGCGATCGCGAAAATTTAAATGACTGCTACAAATTTCAGGATTTAACATGAGGACGCATCGTGCATTACCACTTTGAATGGCATTCATTGCGGCCTGAATGCCAAAGGTGGCAGAACTGCAGGCAACATTCATGTCATAAGCGAATCCTTGGATCCCTAGTTGAGTTTGAATTTCAATGGCGATAGCAGGGTATGCGCGTTGTAAATTCGAGCAGGCAACAATCACCATGTCGACATCTTGAGCTTGTTTCCCTGCTTGTTCAAGGGCTTCTTTGGCGGCAATGACAGACATTTCACATTGTAATGATGCTTCATCATTATGACGGTCTGGAATAAAAGGTTTCATGCGGTTGGGATCGAGGATGCCTTTTTTGTCGACCACGTAGCGACTTTTTACGCCGGATGCCTTTTCTATAAAAGCACTGTCACTTTTTACTAGGGCAATGATTTCTCCTGTTTCGATTGCTGCACGATGTTGTTCATTAAACTGCGCCACGTAGAGATTAAAAGAGATGACTAATTCATCGTTTGAGATGCTATGTTCTGGGGTATAGAGACCGGTACCACTGATCACGACTTTTTTCACTGCATTCCCCTTAAAAATGGACGATTGTTGGCGATAGTAGCGTGCTAACGGCGTTAGCGATCCTTTTTGACCGCTAAACGATTATTAATTTAACATATATTGAAACCTGAGTATAAACAAGTGTCCTGCGACACTCTTTGGATGTTAATCCTATAGTAAGTGTGTTTAAAACATGACAGTGCATTTATTGTGTGTTTATTTTACTTTATTTATCGTGAGGGGATGTTGAGTACGGATTGTTGTGTATGGGTAAAAACAAAATCCAGATAATAGTCAACGGAGGTTGGGTTTTTATATTGAGGATCGAAGCTATCGATAGCGAATAGATGTCCTTGTGGTATGTCATAAGTGGTGGTGAGCAATCAAGGTGCTTGTAACTTAGATTTATTGAACCATTACTTTCTAGAAATCACTTCTTGTAATAACGGTGAGGAAGAACCTGAAGGGGGCGTGATGGCTAAGTAAGAGGCAATAGTGGGCGCGATATCATAGGGAGTGATGAAACGGCTGATGGTTTGGGGTGTTAAGTTTGCGCCTGCAAATATCACTGGCACATAGGTATCATATTGCCATGGAGAGCCATGCATTGAAGCCACAGTGAGTCCATCAAGATCGTTAATAAAAACCTGAGGAGAAAAAATAACATGAATATCGCCAGAGCGTGATTGATGGTAGTTATTGGTTACTAATTGCATGAGGTGTGTCTGAGGGAGCTGTCCTGTTGCAATTTGAGTACTTGGGATTGCATATTCAACACCGTTAAGTTTCATTATTTCGTTAGCGATACTGATTTGGACTTGTTTAAGGTCGAGGTTATATTTTTTTATGAGTGAATGTTCTAAGTACACATAAGGATGTGCATAGCGTTGTATGAGTGTTTTACCTTGCCCTTTTTTCAGACCAAGAGAGTGTTCAATAGCAGTAAATAGGTTTTCATCTTGAAATTGGGCTAAAGAGAAATAGTGGGCTTTATTCGTACTTGCGGTGGTTAACTGTGTGGCTAATTTTCTTACTAAATAGCCTGGAATTTCAGGCGCACCATGATCTGCTGATAATATGATTAAGGTATTGTCTAATCCAATTTTTTCATCAATATAGCTAAACAGATCTTTTAATGTTAGATCTAACCTGAGTAAGTTATCTTCAGCCTCTTGGCTTGATGGACCAAATAAATGTAATACGTAATCATTGGAAGAGAAGCTAATGGAAAGGTAATCGGGGATCTCATCTTTACCGAGGTGCTCGTTTTCAATGAGTGTTTTTGCAAATGATAAGGTTAAGTCATCGCCGGCAGGGCTCAGGGTTAACTTAGTGGTAAAATATTTATCATCAGAGGGCCCATAGGGATGAGGAAAGCGAGTCGAAAACCCCGCTATGTCTGTTTTATAATCAGGATTCAAAGAGGGCTGATTTTCTTCTACATGAACGTATTGGTCTTGATCAAGGCTGCGTGTCCATTGAGTATTATGGTATTTTTTTGTTGGATTGCTTTGATTCCAGTGGTTTACCCAGTCAGGGTAGGTTTGATAGTAATAGTTACTGGTGACAAATTCAGCGCTGGCTTTTGAAAACCAGAAGGCTTTGCCGTATTGTCCAGCGAAGGAGACTGCGCCCCTATCTTTTATCGAGACAGCAAAAATATTGGAGCGGGGAAAGGCCGACGCGATTTCATCACTAATGGTGGTTGATAATATCGCCATGGGGGAGCGGCCCTCATTTTTAGCGGCTCTTTGAGTGGGGTCTATTTCGTTTTGGCTATCGACTCCGGCTCCTTTTGTGAGTAAGGAGTAGTGGGGATCTTCGATATTATACACAATCCGATTTTGACTTCGTTCAAACCAGATATTACCGACCATGCCATGGACGGTGGGTGGCGCACCCGTTGCGAGTGACACGTGACCGACGATGGTTTCGGTATTGGCATGTTGGTAATGGGCATTATTATAAACAATGCCTTTATTGAGTAAGTACTTAAATCCGCCTTGTCTCATATTTTTAGCATAACGAGTAAGTAAATCACCACGCAGTGCATCCACTGTAATTTGCAAAATGAGTTTAGGTTTCTTTGGGGGGGGATTTCTCTTTTTATGGTATTGGGCGTGAGCAGAGACACTAAGCAGAAGGAGGAAGAGTATTGTTGTGAAAGTAATGGTAAATGTCTTGATAGTATGTTGTTGCATAAGGTATCTAATCACTCATTGTCAGCGCGCGGGATCATTCACCTCTGCCTTGAGGACGATATCAGGTATAAGAACAAGGTTAAGGGATGATTAATGAGATCGATGAGTCATCCCTTATAAGATTAAGGATAGTGAATGGGGCTTTTTTTGCCACTGTTGTGATGAGAGGTCTATTCTTACTCAGTTGATTAATGTGATTGAGACAGTCTATGTCTTATTTCAATCAATGCAGGATCGTTAGGAGTGTGTTGAGCTAATTTTTCCAGTTGCACAAGGGCATTATCTATTTGGCCGCTGGCTTCTAATGCCAATAAATAGACAAAGGCAAACTGTAAATTATCCGGTGAGGTATTGGCAGCGGTGTTTAAGGCGCTAAGGGCTTTAGGCCATTGTTTTTCAATGACGTAAATAAGGCCTAGATTATATTGGGCTAAGCTATGATTGCCCTCAATGACTAGGATCGCTTGCAACAGATTTTTTGCTTGCTGATATTGACCGGTTTCGCGATGCAGGCTGGCTAAATTCAATTTTGCGGGTAAAAATTGAGGCTGTAGCTGCAAGGCGTTTTGATAGTGCACTTTAGCTTGCGCGATATCGCCAACATTGTAAGCTAAATCCGCCAGCGATAATTGACCCGATAAAAGATCTTGTTGTGTTTGGTAGGTTGCGACTGCTTCTTTTAATACTGCTTGTAGCTTTTCTTGTGCAGTAACAGGAATGTTGGTTTTAAAGGCAGGGGAAAGCAGTTTAATGGCTTCGAGTCTGACATTTTTATTATCATCGTAGAGTAAGCCAAAGCCTATTTGTAGCTGTAAAGAAAAAGGCGCTGAACTGAGTTTATGTAATACGCCTAACTTGACTAACGCTTCGTTGTCGTTGGCTGCAATGTTGAGGGCGTTGACATGACTTGGCTGGGATAAATCTAACAAATCTAATAGTACTGCTCTGCGCATAGGCGCTTGACTGGGATCAAGCACCCACTTTTCAATGATTTTTTGAGCATGTTCTGGGACGGTTTCATTGAGTAAGGTGGCGGTGCCAATATCGGAGTTGTGGGTAAAAATAGCGTCTTTTTTAGATGCCAGGGCGTGTTGAGTCCAGCGGTGATCTTTATCTTGATGGCAGCTTAAACAGACATTAGGGCTATTGAGGGCTTCATTCACCCAAGGATTAGGAATGCGAAAACTATGATCGCGCCTTATATCGACGCCCATATACGTCTTGCTTGGCATATGGCAGTCGATACACAAAGGAGTGTCTTTATTTGTCGAATGTAATGGGATTGAATGCAGTGTATGTGCGGGGTTATCAAATACACTGGCTCGATGACATTGTGTGCAGAGCGGATTGTCTTGGCTGATGAGCTCGTTACTGTGTGTTTGGTGACAGTGGCTACATACCACCCCTGCAGCAGCCATTTTACTTTGACTGAATGAGCCATAGACAAAGACCTCATCTTGAATTTGCCCGTCTCTATGGTACAAACGAGGCAGAGCCAGGCGAGGAATGATCTCTTGATTGATTTGCCCTTGTCCTTGCCCTTCTACAAGGGTATGACGTCGACTGTGACATAAAATACATTGACTTGCTTGACCTTTATCCAATGGCAGTGCATGATTTTCGATACGGGATACAGACGTTGAGTCGATTGAGTTTCCTACGGAGTCAAAGATTGCAGCTTGTTCTGCTGTTAATATTGGCTCCTTTGAGAGCTGAGCGTTTGAAGGTTCAGCCTTAGCAAGTCGGTGTGTTTCAAAGGCCAATCTTGTGGTTAATAATGATGTGAGGCTGGCCGTGTGATCTTGTGGATCCAAAGTAAAAAGAGGCTGGTGTTGTAGTGGTTTATCAAACCCAGAATAGAGCTGACGTTGTGGGCTGTTATTAGCGTCTTCTTTTTGTAATGCAAGGTGAACCGATGCTGAGCCATGGCAGGCTTCACAACTCACATTAGGTTGTCTCCATTGAGTATTATAACGGTCATTATTAAGATCGTAGCCTCGGGTTAATTCAGTCGAATGGCACTGGGCGCAGCGGGTATTCCAATTATTAAATTGGCCTTGCCAGTAAAAAGGACTGTTAGGCTGGTGGGCATCTTCATATAAATCATACCAAGTTTGCCCACCTTCCTCGATAGACCGCGCATCCCAAGCAACGGTATAAGCTTGTAGTCTACCGCCACCGATATCCACAAGCAGTTGTTGCAACGGATAAAAGCCAAATACAAAAGGAATGGAATATCGTTGACCCGGTTGACCTTTTAGTCCTGTTTCAATGTAAAAGCCGTTTTTATCATGATCAAATAACGTCCAGCTATTATCATTTTTAAAGGTAAAGTGATTAAAATGACCTAATACCGACTGTCTATCGGCTTTTTGCATGGATTTAGCATGATGAGAAGCTTGCCATTGTGTGGTTTGTTCTCGGTGGCATTGCATACAGGTGTGGATTTCTGTATTCACTTGTGGGCTTATTAACGGCTTTGAATGAATCGGTTTTGCATGAGACGGGTGTGAAGCGATAAGGGTGATGGTGGATAAAACGAGCCTTAATAATCGATTCCTCGATGATCTTGAGCTGATAGATCGATTTTTTTTAGGGATCATTTGAATTATAGAGGTTTTGTTATTAACATTGTGAATTACATTTTATTAACATCCATTATTTTTTAATAAAAATCCAGTGATTTATTGATTCATTTCGTAGATAGTTAATCCAGCAGGATCTCGCATCTTCTATTGGCTTGGGTATCAAAAGAGCCACCATGATGATGACTCTTTCGATACTGACTTATTCAGTCCCCCCAGTTTATGGCGCTAGATTAGCACTAGTTTTGAGCAGGTAGTTCAAGCATGCTCATGACTTGCTCTAAATTAAAGCTCGCGGCCTTTTGGCTTGGAGGATATTCTTTAAAGGTGCTTAAGAAATTAGCGACATAAGCTTGTGCAGGGACAAACATGTAGGCGTGATCAATGACCCAATCATAGTAAGTGTTAGATGTTCGATCGGCTGTTTCATAGGGATCCATACGTAAATTAAACAGTTTAGGGAAGCGCAAGGTCACAAAAGGCTCTGCCCAGATCTGCAATGTGCCGTTGACTCTTTGCTCCATAAAGACCGCTTTCCAATTGTTATAGCGTAATGCGGATAAATCACCATCATCGGTGAAGTAAAAGATTTCTGTTCGGCGTCCTTTGTCTTCTTTCCCTGTGAGGTAAGGCAAAAAGTTATAACCGTCTAAATGATTTTTAAAGGTTTTTCCATCAGCTTTATAGCCTTTAAGGAGTTGCTCTTTAATATTGTCGTTACCCGCAGCGGAGGCAAAGGTGGGTAGCCAGTCCATGTGATGCATGATTTCATTGGAGATTTGACCCGCTTTGATCTTTCCAGGCCATTTGACCATGGCAGGGACACGATAAGCACCTTCCCAGTTGGTATTTTTTTCGCCTCTAAAAGGCGTTAATCCTGCATCTGGCCAAGTGTTCATGTGGGGGCCATTGTCGGTAGAATAGAAGACAATGGTATTATCTTCTATGCCGAGTTGATCGACCTTATCGAGGAGTTGACCGACATGATTATCATGTTCAATCATGCCATCAGCATAATTACTGATCCCCGAGATCCCTTGATATTCAGGTTTGACGTGAGTACGAAAATGCATTCTGGTAGCATTCCACCAAATGAAAAAGGGCTTATTGGCTTTAACGTTTTTTTCCATGAAGGTGATGGCTGCTGATATGGTTTCATCATCAATGGTTTCCATGCGTTTTTTGGTTAATGGACCCGTATCAACAATATCGCCATTGGCCGATGACTTTATGACGCCCCGTGGACCAAACTTTTTCTTAAATTCAGGATCTTTAGGGTAGTTGCTATTTTCCGGCTCTTCTTCTGCATTGAGGTGATACAAGTTGCCTAGAAACTCATCGAATCCATGGTTTGTAGGTAAAAATTCATCTTTGTCACCTAAATGATTTTTGCCAAATTGGCCTGTGGCATAACCTAACGGTTTAAGGACTTCAGCAATGGTGGCATCTTTGGCTTGTAATCCTACATCTGCGCCAGGTAAACCCACTTTACTTAATCCGGTTCGCAATACGGTTTGTCCCGTGATAAAGGTTGAGCGCCCTGCGGTGCAAGATTGCTCTGCGTAGTAATCAGTGAACATCATGCCATCTTTAGCAATACGGTCTATGTTTGGGGTTTTGTATCCCATCAATCCAAAGCTATAGGCACTGACATTCGTTTGACCAATGTCATCTCCCCAAATGACGAGAATATTGGGTTTGTCTGCGGCAAATAAGCTGCTGGAGATGAGTCCTAGCGTGGTGAGGATAGGGATAGCATAATGCTGACTTAATCGAAACCGTTTGAGATCCATGAACATGTCCTTATTCTTAATGGGTTTATAATGAAACGCTTGATATAAAGTGAATGAAATATAATGAGAGTTATAAAAGTATAGAAAGAAATGAGAACTTTATTTCGAAGGATGACTTTTAAAGAGTAAATAAAAATGACCACTGCTCATGGTATCGCAGTCAGTTAATAAGGTTGATGAATATGGTTTATTGTTTGTTTTTTTGTTTAAATTGATATCAACTTGATTGATTATTGATTTTAATTAATGTGTTAATTGTTGTTTATAGAGTGCCCCGTAGGTGTTGGTCAGAAAGTCATTGAATCAATTTCAGTTTAACTTTATGTTCAAGTTTATTGGAATGTATCTTATGTATTCAATTTTTAGCTTTTTACCCACAAAGAATGTTTATTCTTATGATCTTGATTCAATGATAAATAGGTAAAAGATTAAGAATAATCATAGAGCATAAACACTGTGAAGCTTGCTTAATAAAAAAGGCCTATCGATTATGAGTCATGTATTTCATCGAAACTTACGTTCTCAATACCCTACTGCGGTAAAGGGCGAGGGAGTGTACCTTATTGATAGTGATGGGAAGTATTACCTTGATGCTTGTGGGGGGGCGGCGGTGTCGTGTTTAGGGCATTCAGATCCTGTGGTTATCGAAGCGTTAAAGTTACAGACTGATAAGATTTGTTATGCCCATAGTGGTTTTTTTACGACTGAGCCTATGGAGGAACTGGCTGACTTTCTTGCATCTCGTTCACCTAAAGGATTAGATTATGTGTATTTTGTTTCAGGGGGGTCGGAAGCGGTAGAATCGGCATTAAAATTGGCTCGTCAATATTGTGTCGAAAGTGGTCAATCTCAGCGTCGTCATGTTATTGCTCGGCGGCAAAGCTATCATGGTAATACCTTAGGCGCATTAGCCGCTGGGGGAAATGCTTGGCGCAGAGCGCCTTTTGCTCCTTTATTATTCGAAACTCATCATGTGAGCCCCTGTCATGCTTATCGTTTTCAAGAAGATAGCGAAACGACGGCTCAATATTGTCAGCGATTATTGAATGAACTTGAACAAAAAATCATTGAACTGGGTGAAGACGAGGTGATGGCATTTATCGCTGAGCCTATTGTCGGTGCAACGATGGGAGCTGTACCTGCAGTAGAACATTACTTTAAAGGGGTGAGAGACATTTGTGATCGTTACGACATCTTACTTATTCTTGATGAGGTGATGTGTGGTATGGGCCGTACAGGACATTTATTTGCCGCTGAGCATGAGGGGGTTAGCCCCGATCTTTTATGTATTGCTAAGGGACTCGGTGCAGGGTATCAGCCTATTGGTGCAACGCTGGTCAGCGATACTATATATCAGTGTATAGAACAAGGCAGTGGCTTTTTTCAACATGGGCATACCTATATTGGTCATGCGATGGCTTGTGCCGGTGCGCTAGCGGTGCAACAAACGATAGAAAAAAGAGATTTATTAACGCATGTTCAACGACAAGGCATGCGTTTACAACACGCGTTAACAGAGACGTTTGCCGAACATCCTTATGTTGGGGATATTCGGGGTCGAGGGTTATTTTTAGGGATGGAGCTGGTGGCCAATAAAGAGATGAAATTACCTTTTGATCCTCAATTGAAAATGCATGCGCGTATAAAACAAATTGCCATGCAAAATGGGTTAATGTGTTATCCCATGGGAGGAACGATTGACGGAAGACAAGGCGATCATATTTTATTAGCACCTCCCTTTATTATTGAAGATGAGCATATTGATATGATTATAGAGAAGCTTAAAGAGACTTTTTATCAGGTGATGAAAGAATAGGGCTGTACTTGTCTTCTTTTTCGACTGAGTTTGAGAGGTTGTTTTAATACGTTTAGATAAAGAGATGATGCTAATGAAATCCCGCTTAAGTTTATTTAATGAAGCAAGTATGAGTGTACAACAAAGGGAGATATTAGATGAAATTAAAGCGGGAAGAGGTGATATTAAAGGGCCTTTTCTTGCTTGGCTTCACAGTCCTGAACTAGCACAGCATAGTCAAAAACTTGGTGCATTTTGCCGATATCATACCCAATTACCGAGGCGATTATCAGAATTGGCTATATTAGTCACAGCGGCTTGGTGGCAATCTCAAGCTGAATGGCTTATTCATGCCCCAATTGCTGAAGCTGAAGGATTGAATGTCCATGTTATTGAGGCAATAAGAAAGGGTAATGAGCCTACTTTTGAACATGACGAAGAACGTCTTATTTATCACGTTGGCCAAACGTTATACCACACTAAGCGTCTTGGGACGCCGTTGTATCAAGAGGCGTTAGCCGTTTTTGGGGAGTCTTCGTTGGTCGAGTTGATCGGTATTTTTGGCTATTATAGCTACGTTGCAATGACATTGAATTGTTTTGAAATGCTACCCAGTGATCCCTTGGATTTACCTTTTAAATAACTGATCCCTAGCAGTATTTTCGGACACTCGGCTAAGTGAGTAAAATCACTAACCGAGGTATGATATGATGACAAAGAAAATACGCAAAATACACACAGATGAGTTCAAGAAAGAAGCACTTGCTTTAGCTGAAAGAAATGGGGTTTCCAAAGCCGCAAAAGAGCTGGGTATTCATGAATCACAAATCTATAGCTGGCGTGCAAAAACAACCAAGAAAGCAAGCACTAGCCAGAGGGAAGCCGAGCTTGCCGCCGAAGTTGCTAAGCTTAAACGTCAGCTTTCGGAGCAAGCAGACGTTTAAGCTATCTTAAAAAAGGCGGACACCTACTTCGCGAAGAATCAAAAATAGCTCGTTTTGAATTCATGCTTGAGCACCAACATTGTTTCTCAACGAAACGTATGGCGCGGGTGCTTCGAGTATCACGAAGTGGGTATTATCACTGGCGTCATTATGCTCAAGATCCTAGCAATAGAATGCTTAATCGCGATTATAGAGATGTGAAAATAAAGCAAATTTTTGATGACAGTAAAGAGCGTTATGGTGCCATTCGTATTCAACGAGAGCTGATAGATGATCAAGAACCAGCTGCAATCAAGACCATATTTGATAGCATGAGCCGAAAAGGAAACTGTTGGGACAACGCTGTTGCTGAGAGTTTCTTCCATTCTCTCAAAGTTGAAGCTATTCAATATGAACCAATAATGACCCGTGACGAGATGCGTCATGCTGTCTTCGAATACGATGAAGTCTAAAGAGTTTAGATCACGATACTTAAAAATAAGTAATATTGCTGTGGGTGTAACAGTAGTCACTACCAACCCTGATATCGCTACCTACATTCTATGCTTTTTAAAGAGTAAATGAACCTGTCTCCAAGCGGATAAGGTCAATTGCAATGGAGGGTAGTGCTTTGATAGGAAAAAATACCTGAGGTATTTCGCTCGTTAATAGTGCAAAAATCATAAAATTCAAGTAAGCCTTCTAGACTGCAAAGTAATTAGATCCATATATGGGGTTTCTTTATTAGACTCCTTTATCACTGAACATTGAAAGGTTTTTTTTAAAACAAACAAGCGTTAATAAACTGAGTACTGATGCGAGCATTAATACATAAGCAGGTGCCATGGTTGACTCACTCCATTTTATGCTACTAATGAGTATCAAAGGAGTAAGACCGCCAACAATGCCAAAACCTACGTTATAAGATAACCCAATGCCTGAATAGCGAATATTGCTAGGGAAAGATTCTGATAAGATGGCGGGAATATTGCCCCAGCTGAGTCCGACAAGCAGGGCGCTAAGAGCAAGTGAAAGTGGGTATAAAAGGAAATGTTCAGTATAAATATAAAAAATAGGGGTCGCTAGAATAAACACCGCGACGATTAACAATAGTAATAGATTGATACGACGTACTTTATCAGATAACCAGCCGAACAAAATACAGCTCAATGCTGCGATAAAAACAGCAGACGCACTCATCCAAATCATATCATTCAGTGTGTAATGGAGGATTTTGGTGAGGTAAGCGGGGAGAAAAGTAAATAAACTAACAATGACTATCGCTCCTAGCCCTGTGATAATAGTGGTCAATATAAAGACTCTCCATTGTTTATTAAGCACTTCTAGAATGGGAAAAGGTTGGTTAGGATCCAGATAAGGAATGAATTGTGGAATTTCGATCAGTTTCTTTCTTAGGTAGAAGGCAATAATACCAAAAATACCGCCTAAGAAAAAAGGCAATCGCCATGCCCAAGCAGTAATTTGTTCGTCAGTATATAAACTGATGAGACTTGCTTGTACAAGATAGCCCATGCTTATTCCACTAATGAGAAAGCAGAAAACAACACCTGTTGCTAAGCCCTTCTTTTTAGGAAAAAACTCGCTAATGTAAGTGATAGCTCCTGGTATTTCTCCTCCAATTGAGATCCCTTGTATAATCTTAAAAAAAATAAGTAAAATCGGCGCGGTAATGCCTAGTGTCGTATAATTTGGGATCAGCCCAATACAGAATGTGGCGAGGGCCATCATCAGAATTGAAAAGGTAAAAGTACGTTTTCGGCCATAAACATCACCAAAATGACCAAAAATAATACCGCCCAAAGGTCTCGCTAAATAACCGACGGCAAAGGTAGCAAAAGCCGCTAACAATCCATTGATTTCGGTCTCGGTTGGGAAAAAAATACTCGCAATATAACTGGCTAATAATGCAGAGATAATAAAATCATAAAATTCTAATAGCCCCCCTAAACTGCATAAAAATAACACACGTTGATGAGTGTTTAATCTTACAGTCATAAAAAGTCCCTTTTAGAGAATGTGTTGTTCTAGTATTAGATAAATACAATGGATTATTGAGCTGGAACTGTTTTTTAATTTGGATCTTCTATGAGTGTAGATCACATAAGGGAAGTGACAAATGCTGACAATGATTACTTGAGTGGGTAACTTACTTAACCTCAGATCGGTTTAACGCATCACTGCCATCGCGTTGAATTCAGCTGATGTTATATTAAGTTGTGGCTTTCTCTCTTTGAGTTGATAAGCCACTAAACCGCCTATTATATTGAGCATGAAACCATGCACACTTCGGTGTCTAGTATGCTCTATTTGTGAGATGTTTTTTAACTGGTCGTTGATTGTTTCTATGATAAACCGCCTAGATAACATCTCTCTATCCCATAATGATAACGCTTTGGCTTTCATATTTTTACGGACATTATTCACGATACTCACACCCCGTTCGAGTAACTCACTGGCTAATGCTTTGCTGATGTAACCTTTATCAGCATAGAGTTTATCCATTGAATTAACAACCATTTCTTTGACTGGCTTAGTATCATGTACATTTGCAGGCGTGATTTTTGCGGCAACCCCCCTGATGATTGACTATGAGGTGAAGTTTAAACCCATAAAACCATCCCATGGTGCCTTTTCCTCGACTCGCTAAGCCTGATAAGGTCTTATGTCTTGGTATTCGTAAATTATGACAGACTTTAATACTCGTTGAATCAATAAACTCTATGCCTGTTGCCTCACTTTTTAAGGATGAAAAGTAGCTACAGAGCGGTATAACAGTGTTAGGCATGACTTCAAGGAATCGGGTATAGCTCAGCAAATTGGGAAATTCTGATTTAAAGAAACGCGCTAAATATCCTGTGTAGAAGTTTTTAAAATCTCGATGATGGGAAGTATGGAAGGCAATGATAATCGTCATGATTTCACTCATTGTCATCCTACCAGAACGCTTACGTTTACGCGTTCCATCCGTTAGACATTGTTGCTCCCACTGTGGAATAAAAATAGTACAAAAATCATCGACATCACAAAATATATCTACTAACTTATCCATATGCCCTCTGCGTGATTGATTAATCTTGGTCGAAAGATCTGATCACAAAGAGGGCTATTAGTTCAATTTCTTATCCCGAGTTCAGGTTACTTAGGGTTTAGTTTTTAGAGGATATTTTATTGATTTGTAATCATTAGGAAAATGAAATGATGAGGGGGAAGCATACTCAAGTAAGAGCTATAGTCGTTTCTGGTGTATGAGGATAAAGCATTGCGATGTAACCTGTTAATTGATCTTGGCCGATCAACAATTAACAAAAGGAACATCGCAATGACTAAAAATGA